>JBFGWM010000062.1:0-12102 GCA_041588495.1 Pseudomonadales bacterium
CTTCAGAGACTTCAGAGACTTCAGAGACTTCAGAGACTTCAGAGACTTCAGAGACTTCAGAGACTTCAGAGACTTCAGAGACTTCAGAGACTTCAGAGACTTCAGAGACTTCAGAACCGACAGCATTCGCTTCCTGCGTCGTGTCCGCATCCTGTTCCGGTCCGACGTCGGCGCCCAGGGCCTCGCCCAGCTTTTCGCTGAGGGCGTCGAGATCGCGGATCTCCTCCAGCACCGGCAGGTCGGTCAGGCTCCGCAGGCCGAAATAATCCAGGAACTGCCGGGTCGTCGCGTAAAGCGCCGGCCGCCCCGGAACATCTTTGTGACCGACCACCCGCACCCACTCGCGCTCCTCCAGGGTGCGAATGATCTGGGTGCTCACGGACACCCCGCGCACCTCTTCGATCTCGCCACGGGTAATTGGCTGACGGTAGGCAATCAGGGCCAGTGTCTCCAGCAGGGCACGCGAATAGCGTTGTGGCTTTTCCTCGGACAGGCGCGCGACCCAGGGGGCGAAGTCCTGGCGCACCTGGAAGCGGAATCCGCTGGCCGTCTCGCGGAGTTCACAGCTGCGCTGTTCACATTCCGAAGCCAGCACCCCGAGGGCGGTGCGAATCTCGTCCCGGGAGGGACCCTCCTCGCCGAGGGCGGCGACCATGCGGTCCAGGGACAGGGAACCGCCGGCGCCCAGGATCAGCGCCTCGATCACCCGCTCCAGGGGCAGGTCACCGATGGCACGGGCCGGCAATTCCTCGACCACGGTGTCGTCTTCTGCGGATTCCTCGGCGGACTGACCCGGGCCGACCGCCGCCGGACCCGTTTCCTCGTGCACGGAATCACTGCCGCCGGCAACCTCTGTCTCCTCGTGCTCCGCGCTGTCCACCGGGTTTCCTTCCATTTCCATCAGGCCGCCCTCGCCTTGACATGAATCGGGCCGAAGACCTCGTTCTGGACGAGATCCAGCAGCGTTTCCTTGACCAGTTCCATGATCGCCATGAACGTGACGACCACACCCATGCGACCCTCCTCGACCCGGAACAGGCCGGCGAAGGGAATATACTCGTCGGCGCGCACGCGCTCGAGAATCTGGCTCATGCGCTCGCGGGTGGAAAGTTTCTCGCGCTGCACGTGGTGGTGCTCGTGAAGTTTCGCGCGCCGCATGACCTCGGCGAAGGCCAGCAGCACCTCCTGCAGGTCGACCTGCGGTGGCGGCCGCTCACCGCGCAATTCGGGACCGCGCGCCTCGGCCATGAACAGGTCGCGCTCCATGCGCGGCAGGGCGTCGAGATCCTCCGCGGCCTTCTTGAAGCGCTCGTACTCCTGCAGCCTGCGAATCAGTTCCGCGCGCGGGTCCTCCTCTTCCTCCTCCGCCTCGGCGGAACGTGGCAGCAGGCAGCGCGACTTAATCTCGGCCAGCGTGGCGGCCATCACCAGGTATTCGGCGGCCAGTTCCAGGCGCACCGCCTTCATGATCTCGACGTATTCCATGTACTGGCGGGTCATCTCGGCGACGTCGATTTCAAGGATATCGAGATTCTGCCGCTTGATGAGGTACAGGAGCAGGTCCAGCGGACCCTCGAAGGCTTCCAGGAAGACTTCCAGGGCCTCCGGCGGAATGTACAGGTCACGCGGGAGTTCGGTCACCGGCTGACCCGAGATGCGGGCCACCACCAGCAGCTGGGGGTCGTCCGCGGGGGCCAGGCCGACGGCTTGCGGCGTGCAGGTGGCGGAATCGGGACCGGGGCTCGCGGGAGACGCGGCGGGTGCTTCGGGAACGGGTTCCGGCGCCGCTACATCCACTGTATCGAATTCGGTTTCCATGCTACCCGTACCGCCTGTTCGGGGCCCAGCGACCTGGAAAACATGCTAACAGCTTTCGTACAAAAAGTATCCTGCTGCCGGCGCCCCGGCCGCCCCACCGAGCCCGCCCCATTCAGCGGTATCCCAGGCCCATGGCGTGGCGCACGTCCTCGAGGGTCGCACGACACTCGTCACGCGCCTTCTCACAGCCGTCGTTGATCACCCGCTTGACCAGATCGGGGCTGTCCTCGAACTCGGCGGCGCGCGCGCGCACCGGTTCCAGTTGTGCGTTGACCGCGTCGATCACCGGCTTCTTGCACTCGATACAGCCAATTCCCGCACTGCGGCACCCCTTCTGCACCCAGTCCTGGGTTTCCGCGTCAGAGTAGACCTGGTGCAACTGCCAGACCGGGCACTTCTCCGGATCGCCGGGATCGGTGCGACGTACCCGGGCGGGGTCCGTGGGCATGGTGCGGATCTTGCGGTCCACCTCGTCGGCATCCTCGCGCAGGGCGATGGTATTGCCGTAGGACTTCGACATCTTCTGGCCGTCGGTGCCGGGCAGCTTGGAGTCCGGCGTCAGCACCGGCTGCGGCTCGGGCAGGATCATGCGCCCGACACCTTCCAGGTAGCCGAACAGCCGGTCCTGGTCGCCGATGGTCAGGTTCTGCTGGTCCTTGAGCAGCGCACGCGCGGTTTCCAGGGCCTGCTGGTCACCCTGTTCCACGTAGCGTCGCCGCAGGTCCCGGTACACACGCCCGGCCTTCTTGCCCATCTTGGCGATGGCCAGCTTGGCGTTCTCCTCGAAGTCGGGCTCGCGGCCATAGAGGTGATTGAAGCGTCGCGCGACCTCGCGGGTCATTTCCACGTGGGCCACCTGGTCCTGGCCGACCGGGACCTTGCCGGCCCGGTAGATGAGGATGTCGGCGCTCTGCAGCAACGGGTAGCCGAGAAAACCATAGGTATCCAGGTCCCGGTCCTTGAGGTTTTCCCGCATGTCCTTGTAGGACGGCACACGCTCCAGCCAGCCCAGCGGCGTGATCATGCTGAGCAGGAGGTGCAGCTCGGCATGCTCGGGCACCCGGGACTGGATGAACAGGGTCGCGGAACCCGGGTTGACCCCCGCCGCGAGCCAGTCCACCACCATGTCCCAGACATGCTGGCTGATGTCGCCGGAGTTCTCGTAATGGGTGGTGAGCGCGTGCCAGTCGGCCACAAAGAAGAAGCACTGGTACTCATGCTGGAGCTTCACCCAGTTGGCCAGCACCCCGTGGTAATGGCCGAGATGCAGGCGGCCGGTGGGCCGCATTCCGGATAGGACACGCTGTTCTGGATCAACGCTGGACAAAGAGAACTCCCTGCTGTGGACTGCCGCCGGCCGGGGCCGGAAAGCACCGCATTATAGTCACCGGGCGGGGGCCGGTCATCCGGCGTCGACCACCTCGAGGGGGCCCGGGTCGCCCCTGCCCAGCCGGGTCACCACCGGCGGATCGGCGACCAGGTCCACCACCGTGGTCACCTCCAGCCCGCAGGCGCCGCCGTCGATGACCAGGTCGACCTCGTGCTGCAGGCGGTCGCGGATGTCCTGGGGGTCGATCATCGGCTCCGCCTCCCCCGGGAGGATCAGGGTGGTGGTCATCATCGGTCCGTCGAGTTCGTCCAGCAGGCCCTGCACCACCGGGTGCTCCGGGATGCGCAAGCCGACCGTGCGTCGCTTGGGGTGCTGCATCACCCGGGGAACCAGGCGGGTGGCCGGCAGCAGGAACGTGTACGGCCCCGGCGCCATGGCCCGGATCAGGCGGAACGCCGTGTTGTCGACGCGGGCATAGGTGGACAGCTCGGAGAAGTCGCGGCAGACCAGGGACAGGTTGTGGCTTGGCGGCAGGCGGCGAATCCTGCGCACCCGCTCCACGGCCTGCCGGTTGCCCGGCGCGCAGCCCAGTGCGTAGGCGGAATCCGTCGGGTAGACGATCACCCCGCCGTCGCGCACGATGTCCGCCGCGCGGCGGAGGAGGCGCAGTTGGGGGTTGTCAGGGTGAACGACGAAGAACTGGCTCACGCGGCGCGAATCCCGGGAAGGTCCCACACCGGCACGGCGCCATCGGGCAATGGAGGCTGGCTGCCGAGATCGCGCCAGGTCTGCTCCGGATCGTGGAAGTCGCTGCCGCTGGAGGCGGCGAGACCGTGCGCGTTCGCCAGTCGCGAAAGTTCGTCGCGCTCCGCCGCGGGCCGCCCCGCCACGGCGACCTCGATGGCCTGCCCGCCCGCAGCGCCGAAGGTTTCCACCAATTCGCGCAGGCGGGTCTTCGAAAGCCGGTAATGGCCCGGATGCGCGAGCACCGCGACCCCACCGGCCGCGGTGATCCAGCCCACGCCGGCGGCCAGGTCCACCCATTCGACCGGCACGTCGCAAGGACCACCGTCGCGCAGGAAACGCCGCCAGGCCTCGCGGTCCGACTGCACGTATCCGAGCTCCTGCAAAGCGCGGGCAAAATGCGGGCGACAAACGGCGGCATCGCCCGCCAGCTCGGTGGCGCGCTCCAGGGTCCCGGGCGCCCCGCGTTCGACGAGCCGGGCGCCGATGCGGGCGGCACGCCGCCCGCGCGCCTCGGCCTGGGCGGCGAGACCGCTGAGCAGCTGCGGGTCGGCGGCGTCAAAACCCAGGCCCACCACGTGGATGCACCGCGGTCGGGAGGTTCCCGCAGCGGTCCAGTTGACGGATAACTCAACGCCATTGAGCAGGCGCAGGCCGTGCCTTTCAGCGCAGGCACGCGCCTCGCGGAGTCCGCTCACGCTGTCGTGATCGGTCAGGGCGAGGCAGCCGACGCCGTTATGCGCGGCGCGCTCGACCACCGCGGCCGGCGCCAGCCGCCCGTCCGAGCAGTCGCTGTGGCAGTGCAGGTCGTACAGCAGGTTGATCGCCTCCCCCGGTCCCGTGGGCCACGCTGGCTGTCGGGTCACCGTTTGCTTTATCATCTAGCCGCCCAGAGAGCCGGCCACTCCTCCCACACCGCCACTTTAACGCTTATGAAACTCCTGTTCGATTTTTTTCCGGTGCTGGTGTTCTTCGGCGTCTACAAGTACAGCGGTGACATCATCATCGCCACCGCCATCCTGATCCCGATCACCATGCTGCAGGTCGCCTACACCTGGCTGGTCCGCAAGCAGGTTGAGAACATGCACCTGGTGACCCTGGTGCTGGTGGTGGCGCTCGGCGGGGCGACCATCTTCCTGCGCGACCCCGCCTTCATCCAGTGGAAGCCAACCCTGGTCAACTGGCTGTTCGCAGTGGTGTTCCTGGGCAGCCAGTTCATCGGCTCGAGAAGCATCGTGCGCCGCATGCTGGAGGCGAACATCGAGCTGCCCGACCCCGTGTGGACCCGCCTCAACCTGGCCTGGGTCGCTTTCTTCACCATCATCGGGGCAGTGAACCTCTACGTCGCCTATAGCTACAGCGAGGAAATCTGGGTCAACTTCAAGCTGTTCGGCATGCTGGGGCTGACCCTGGTGTTCGTGATCCTGCAGGGGGTGTACCTCGCCCGCTACATGCAGGACGAGGACACGCCCGCACCGGGTAACCCCGGCGACGACCCGCGCAATCCCTGAACCCGCATCCGGAGTATCCCGCATGTTGTACGCAATCCTGAGCGAGGACGTCGAGGCGAGCCTGCCCCTGCGTCGCGAGGCACGTCCGGCCCATATCGCGCGCCTGGAGGCGCTCCGCGACGAGGGCCGCCTGGTGCTCGCCGGTCCCCACCCCGCCATCGACTCCAACGAGCCCGGCGACGCCGGGTTCACCGGAAGCCTGGTGATCGCCGAATTCGACAGCCTCGACGCGGCGCAGGCCTGGGCCGACGCCGACCCCTACGTGGCCGGTGGCGTGTACGCGCGGGTGACGGTCAAACCGTTCAAGCGGGTGCTGCCGTGAGGCGGCACGCACCGCATGCGCGATTGACAATCGGGGGCAGCCCTTTACCATTGGTCGCCACTCTGCGTATCTCACGACATGGATAGCCGAACTGTGATCCGCCTGCTCCTGCTCATCGCAATTCTCGCCCTGCCCGGCCTCCCGGCAACCGCCCAGGCCCAGACCAACTGGATTTCGGACGTGCTGCACGTGCCCCTGCGCAGCGGCCCGAGCGCGCGGCACCGGATCGTGCACCGTGGGTTGCCCTCGGGGACGCCGGTCACCGTCATCTCCCGGGACGAGGAAAACCGCTATGCCCTGGTCCGGACCGAGGGCGGCACCGAGGGTTACATCGGCATGCAATACCTGTCGCCGGAACCCATTGCAGCGCTCAAGCTGGAACGCGCCGAGCAGCAGATCCGCAAGCTGCTGGCCACGCGCAGCCCCATGCAACTCCAGTTGACCGAGCTCGAGGAGTCGAACGCGGAACTCAAGCGTCAGAACGAAACCCTGACAACCGAAAAAACCAAGCTCAGCGAAGAACTGGAGCACATCCGCAAGATCTCCGCGAACACGGTCGCCATCGACCGCCGCAACCAGGAACTGCTTCAGCAGAACCGCGAACTGAAGAACCAGATCGACGAACTGAACGCCGAGAACGGGCGCCTGCAGGACGCCTCGGGAAGGGAATGGTTCAAACTCGGCGCGGGCGCGATCCTGCTGGGCATGTTCATGGGCGTGGTGCTGCCCTACTTCAAGCCGCGCAAGAAGCCGCAGACCGGTGGCTGGGTCTGATCCGCGACAACTTCAGGCGACACTGAGCCCGGGCTCCGCAGCAGGAAAATCAGCAGGTCCCGATCCGCGCCCGGGCCCATTAATCCCCTGAACCGACCCGGTCGGTGTGACCCAGGTCACGACCCGGCGCGACGCGGTCGCGTACGGCCTGCTTGAGTTCACGGATGTCTGGAAATCCACCGTCGCGCACGCGGCACCAGAGCAGTTCGTCTTCAACCCGGACCTGGAAAACCCCGCCGCTTCCCGGCACCAGTTTCACCGCGTCGAGGTCGGTTCCGAAAGTCTGCAGCAGTTCCTGGGCCACCCATCCGGCCCGCAGCAGCCAGTGACACTGGGTGCAATACTCGATCTCCACCACGCCGCTCATTGCGTTGATTCACCGCCGCGGGCACCGCCCGGACCGAACACGCCGTCCGCGGCCAGCGCTGCGAGTTCCCCGGCACTGAAACCGGCCTCTTGCAGGACCGCGTGCGTGTCGGCGCCGAGTGGCCGGCCCACGTGCCGGTACACCGGCTCGGCTGCAGAGAACCGGATCGGACAGGCCGCCTGGCGCTGTTCGCTGCCGTCGCCGCGGGGCACGCCGACCACCAGGCCGCGCGCCTCCACCTGGGGATGGGAAACCGCCTCCTCCAGGGTCGCCTCGGGTTCCACGCAACAATCCAGGCCGGCAAACACCGCCTGCCATTCGCACAGGTCGCGCTCGAGAAACTTCTCGCGCAGGGCGGCTTTCACCGCGGCCTGGGTTTCCGGGTCCGGACTGAGCGCTTTCGACGCCAGCTCCGACAGACCCAACGCACCGAACAACTGTGCGCTGAACGCCGGTTCCAGGCTGCCCACCGAGAGATAGCGGCCGTCGCGGGTCGCGTAGTAGTCGTAGAACGAGCCGCCGTTAAGCAGTTCGCCCTCGCGCTCCGGCACCTCGCCGCAGGCCAGGAAACCCGCCCCCGCCATGGCGTGCATGGCGAACGCGCAGTCCGTCATGCTGATGTCGATGAACTGGCCCTCGCCGGTGCGCTCGCGCTGCACCAGCGCGGCGAGGATGCCGATGACCGCGTGGTGAGACCCACCGGCCACGTCCGCGACCTGTATCCCCAGGGGCAGCGGCCCGCTTTCGCGGCGACCCGTGTAACTGCTGACCCCCGACACCGCGAGGTAATTGATGTCGTGTCCCGCGCGATCGCGGTACGGCCCGGTCTGGCCGTACCCGGTCACCGCGCAGTAGACGAGACCCGGGTGGACCTTGCGCAGGCTCTCGTAACCGATCCCGAGACGATCCATGACCCCCGGCCGGAACTGCTCAAGCAGCACATCGAAGCCGCCCACCAGCCGGTGTACGAGTTCCTTCGCCCCTGGTTTCTTGAGGTCCAGTCCCACGGACTGCTTGGACCGGTTGAGATGGGCGTGAGCGGCGCTGGCGTCGCCATCATGGGGCGGCATCACGCGCACCAGGTCGGCACGCACGGGCGATTCGACGTGCACCACCGCGGCGCCGCGGTCGGCCAGCATCATGGATGCGTACGGCCCCGGCAGCAGGGTCGAGAAATCGAGGACGCGCAGGCCCTCGAGGGGCGGATTCACGCGCCGGTCAGGCCGATGCCCAGACCACTGGCTTGTCGGAACCGGCAGCCTCGGCAATTTCCTGGAACTTCTTCTCGACCACGTGACGCTTGACCTTGAGGGTGGGCGTGAGCATGCCGTTCTCGATGGCCCAGGGTTCCCCGGCGACGATCAGGCAGTCGAGACGCTCGTGGGGCTCGATGCGCTGATTCACGGACTCCAGGGTTTTCGCCAGTTCCTTCTCGATCTCGTCCTTCGGCTTCGTGCGCGCGGCCTCGGAAAGCACGATCACCGCGACCGGTTGCGGCATGTTGGTCCCCATCACGCAGATCTGCTCGATGTCGGTGTTTTCGGCCAGCTTGCCCTCCACCGGGGACGGCGCCACGTACTTGCCCTTGGAGGTCTTGAAGATCTCCTTGACCCGCCCGGTGATGCGCAGGTAACCCTCGCTGTCGAGTTCACCGCGGTCGCCCGAGTAAAGCCAGCCGTCCTTGAGCACCTCGGCCGTTTTTTCGGGTTCGAGGTAGTAGCCGATCATGTTCGCCTTGGTGCGGAACAGGATTTCGCCGTTGTCGTCGATGCGGATCTCGCAACCGGGCATCGGCCGCCCCACGGTGCCGCGGCGCACGCTGCCGGCGAGGTTGAAGGTCCCGTAGGCGAAATTCTCGGTCATCGCGTAGCCTTCCTGGATCTCGATGCCGATCTTCAGGTACCAGTCGAGCAGCGCCGGGGAGATTGCCGCGGCGCCACTGACCGTGATCCGCGCGCAGTCCAGTCCCAGGTTCTTGCGGATCTTGCTGGCGATCAGGTCGCGGACCACCGGAACCCGCAGCAGAAAGTCGAGCTTTTTCTGCGGGAGTTTCTCCAGCACGCCCATCTGGAAGCGGGTCCACAGGCGCGGCACCGAGAAGAAGATGGTCGGCGAAACCGACTGCAGGTCCTCGATGAACGTATCCAGGGACTCGGCAAAGGAGATCTTCATGCCGCAGTACAGGCTGGCCATCTCGATCAGCAAGCGCTCCGCGACGTGGGACAGCGGCAGGTAGGAGATCGCCCGGTCACCCAGCCCGATCCCGGTCTCGCGCACGGCGTTGCTGGCGGCGAAGGACACCGCTTCGAAACTGTGCTCCACGCCCTTGGGATTGCCGGTGGTGCCGGAGGTGTAGATGATCGTGGCGATGTCGTCGAGGGCGCGCTTGGGATTGCCCTTGATCGGCGCGTGGCCGGCAAGCAGTTCCTCCCAGCTGTGATCGGCCCGCATCCCGGGGTACGGCATGCCCACCCGGATCACGCCCTCGGGGATGCCCGCTTCCATGCCCTGCCAGTCGTCCAGTTTGCCGGTGAACACCAGCTTCGTCTCGCTGTGCTCCAGGATGTAACGGGTCGTCTCGGCGGTCTGGTTCGGGTACAGGGGGACCGAGATACAGCCGCTGGCCATGATCGCGAGATCGGCCATGATCCATTCCGCGCAGTTCTTGGACAGGATTCCGACCCGGTCGCCCGGTTCCATGCCCAGCGCCTGCAGGGCCGCCGCCATGCGCCGCACCCGGGTGCCGACCTCGCTCCAGGTGTATTCCCGGAACACGCGGTCCCGTGGCTGGCGAAGGTAGACGCGGTCGGGAGCGGTCTTCTCCCAGTGACAAAGCATGTCGACCGGGGTCTTGAGCTTGCTGGCGGCCATCGTTCTGAGTCTCCTGGTCTGCTGATTCCTTGTACAGGCGGAACCGTGTGCCGGCGAGCGTATGAATTCGCCGCGTCCACCGGGAGTTAAAGCTACCACAGGACGTGCATGGCGTGGAGATACCCCGGCCACGAACCTGCCATCCATTCACTGTGATGGGCGTGGCACGCCGCCCCGGGCTGGTTTATCCTCTGAAGGCAACAATCGGGTCGGGGCCCGCAACGTTCGGGCCGACATCCGCCAAAGGCAACGGGGAGCGCCATGGCAATCACCACACTCAGTTCCGACGACCGGTCGGAGATCACCATCAACATCAGCGGTCGGTTCGACTTCCGGGTCGTCGAGGATTTTCGCGACGCTTACAGCAATGCCGGCAACGACGACACCGCGTTCATCATCGACATGCATGACACCGAGTACATGGACAGCTCCGCGCTGGGCATGCTGCTGAACATGCAGAAGAAGCTCGGCGCGGATCGTGAACGCATCCGCATCGTCAACTGCAAGCCCCACATCCGCAAGGTCCTGACCATTTCCCGGCTCGACAAGAAGTTCACCATCGAATAACGGGAGAGGCGCCGCATGAAGGTCCTGGTCGCGACCGAGACCGACGCGCAGTTTCGCTATTACCAGGGCCTCCTCGCCGCCGGTGAATTCGATCTCCAGCATGCGCCGGACGGGCCGGAGACCCTGCGCCTCGCGGCCTCCACCCGCCCCGACCTGGTATTGATCGACTTCGATCAGCCCGGCATCAACAGTTTCGAAATCGCGGTGCGTCTCAAGGCCGCGGAACACTCGGTATTCACGCCGGTGATGTTTGTCACCGATTGCCTGGAGAACGACGCCCTGGCGCGTTGCTACGTGGCCGGCGCCGATGACGTGATCGCCAAGCCGGTCGATCCCACCCTGCTGGCCGCGAAAATCCGTGCGCGGCAGCGCACCCGCGAGGTGAGCGAGAGGGTCCAGCGCGACCGCGACGAACTGAACGACTACCGGCGCATCCGCGAGCGCGAGGACCGCATCGCCGCGCGTTTGCTGGAAAACGCCCGTGACCAGTCCGCGGACGACCTCCCCAGCGTGCGCACCTTCCTCGCCCCCCTGGGCGGATTCAGCGGCGACCTGGTACTCACCGAGATCAGCCCGCGGGGCAGCCTTTACCTGCTCGTCGCCGACTGCACCGGACATGGCCTCCCCGCCTCCATCGCCACGCTGCCCATCTCCCGGGTGTTCTTCACCATGGCCCGCAAGGGCCTGAACATCGGCGACATGGCCACCGAACTGAACCGCAACCTGCGCATGGTGCTGTCCGACGACATGTTCGTCGCGGCCACCGTGGTGGAACTCAACCAGCCCGGCACGCGCATGACCGCGTGGTGCGGCGGCCTGCCCGACGGCCTCGTGGTCGGCATCGACGGCACCCTGCGCAACCGGTTGCGTTCCCAGCACATGCCCCTCGGGGTCGAGGACGACACCGACTTCGACCGCACCGTGCAGGTCTTCGAGGTCAGCGAGGGAGATCGCATCTACCTGTACACGGACGGCATCCTCGAGCCACCGCCGCCCGCCACGGAACCGGTTCCCGAATCCGCGTTCGAGAAGCTGGTTGGAGACGCCATCCGCGCCCATCCCGACGGCGACGCCTGCTTCCGCGCCATCCTCGGCGAACTGGAAAAAATCCAGGCCGGCGGCGAGACCACCGACGACCGCACGCTGGTGGAGATCACCGCTGCCCCGCTGGAGGCGGCACCCCATGCGACCCTTCCCGCGGACCTCGAGGGCATGCTGCCCTGGCAGCTGGAGTTCCGACTCGGTCCGACGCAGTTGCGCCTCGCGGACCCGGTAAACCAGGTGGTGGCGATGCTGGGTGAAAGCCCCTGCCTGGCCGATCACAAGGATGTCGCATTCACGGTGCTGTCCGAGATGTACACCAACGCCCTCGATCACGGACTGCTCGGCCTCGATTCCGCCATGAAAGAGGACGAGGACGGCTTCATCGAGTATTACCAGGCTAAGGCGGAGCGCCTCGACACGCTGCAGGAAGGCACCATCGAGATCCGCGTCGCGTTCACGCCCGCGGCGCGCGGCGGACGCCTGGATTTCGGCATTCTCGATTCGGGATCGGGGTTCGACTATGCCGCCGCCCTGCAACGGGAAATGGACGACGATGCCGCGCACGGGCGCGGCCTCACCCTGATCCGCACCTTCGCCGACCGCGTCGAATATGCGGACGGTGGCCGCCGCATGGAAGTCTCCATGCCGCTGGTGTTCTGAACCCGGTTGACGCGGGCGCCGGCTGCGGCAAAACTGGCATCCGGAACATGGCTGGCCCCACGAAGGTGAAATCCCGATGCCCCAACTCAAGACA
>JBFGWM010000063.1:0-12017 GCA_041588495.1 Pseudomonadales bacterium
CCTTGCCGCCATCGACCAGCTGAGCGCGGGCGGACGGACCAACGGTGCGGCCGGTATCCGTCTCGCCTACGCGGTGGCCCGCGAGAATTTCGTGCCCGGCGGCATCAATCGCGTGCTGCTCGCGACGGACGGTGATTTCAACGTCGGCACGGTGAACGTCGAGGCGCTCAGGGACCTGGTCGCGGCCGAACGCGAGACCGGCGTCACCCTGACCACGCTCGGGTTCGGTCGCGGCAACTACAACGACCACCTGATGGAGCAACTGGCGGACATCGGCAACGGCAACTACGCGTACATCGATACCCTGGCCGAGGCGCGCAAGGTCCTGGTCGAACAGATGGCGGCCACCCTGCAGACCATCGCCAGCGACGTCAAGATCCAGGTCGAGTTCAACCCGGCCGTGGTCGCCGAGTATCGACTGATCGGTTACGAGAACCGCGTGCTCGCCCGCGAGGACTTCAACAACGACCGCGTGGATGCCGGCGACATCGGCGCCGGCCACACGGTGACTGCCCTCTACGAGATCCGCCTGCACGGAGACCCGGGCCTGCGCATCGACCCGTTACGTTATGGCGAGCGCGACGGGCGGCGCCTGTCCTTCGCGCCGCCGCGGCGCCCGGAGGTCGCCGAGGTCGCGTTCCTGCGCCTGCGCTACAAGCTGCCGGGACACGCGCGCAGCCGCCTGATCGAGCAGCCGGTGCGGCGTGCGCAGGGGCACGATCATCCCGGATACAACTCGGACCGGTTCCGCTTTGCAGCGGCGGTTGCGGCCTTCGGCCAGATGCTGCGTGGCGGCGAACATCTCGGCGGCATGCAGTGGCAGGACATTCTCGAGCTGGCGGCCTCGGCGCGCGGGTCCGACCGCGGCGGCTACCGGGGCGAGTTCCTGCACCTGGTGGAGCGTGCCGGCGCCCTGCCGCACCAGTACTCGCGTCATGATCCGTACGACTGAATGCCTCGCTTCATCCAGGCATTGCGGGGCCTGCGCGCCCCGCCGCTTCCTTTCGGCGGGGACTTGCTCTAGGCTCCTGCCCCCATGGAGGACGGGGCCGGTGACGAGGAACTCATGCGCGCCTACGCGGGTGGCGACGCGGCCGCGTTCGAGGTGCTCTATACGCGTTACCGCAAGTCTCTCTACGGATTCCTGCTGCGCCAGTGCGGCAGTCCCCAGGTGGCCGAGGAACTCTACCAGGAAACCTGGATCAAGCTGATCCGGGCCCGTGAGCGCTACGAGGTGCGTGCGCGCTTCCGCACCTTCCTGTTCAGCATCGCCCACAACGTGCTGATCGACTCCTATCGCTCCGCCGGCAGGCGCCCCGACCTGCAGGGACTCGAGTACGATGAAGGAAACCCGGTCGCCGACCAGGGTCCGCAGCCGTTGCCGGAGCCCGAGGGCGCGGCCGTCGCCGGGCAGCTGGCCGAACGCCTGCTTGCCCTGCTCGGCGAACTCCCGGACGCGCAGCGGGAGGTGTTCCTGTTGAAGGAAGAGGGCGGTATGAGCCTCGCAGAGATTGCCGCCGCAACCGGCGCCGGGCCGGAAGCCGTCAAGTCGCGCCTGCGCTATGCGTGGGCGAAACTGCGGGGAGGACTCCAGGAAGATGACTGACCCGAACCGCCGTGATTCCGCACCCGACGAGGGCGCTGACCTCTCCGCGCTGTACGCGCGGGCGGACAGTGTCGAGCCGCCCCCACACCTGGACGAACTCATCCTGCGCACCGCCCGCAACGCAGGCGATGTGCCGCGGAGTGGGCGTCGGCAGGCCCCTTTCCGGCGCTGGCCGGCCCCCGTGGGCATGGCTGCCCTGTTGTTGCTGAGTGGGACCCTCTACCTGGTATTGCCACCCGCATTGCGTGAGCCGGCGCCTCCGGCGGGGTTCGATGCGGCCTACCTGCCCGAGGCTTCGGCACCCGTGGTCACGGTCACCGCGCCGGCCGACGCGGCGCAGCCGGAGCAGCGTGCCCGGGAAGCCGCGGCGCGCGAGTCGGCGCGGAGCGAGGCCGAGCAGAGAATCCTGCGCCGGCCCGCAAGCCCCGCGGCGTACCCGCCCGCGGCAGAGCCTTTCGTGACCGGGGAATCGGTTGCCGACTCCGTGGCGCCCACGCCGGTCGCGGCGCGGGAAAGCGAAGCCGGTGCCGCGGGCGATCAGCTCGCGTCCGCCCTGAAAGGGCGCGCAACGGCGGAGGTCATGGCGGGTCCGGGGGGCGAGGCGGCCGGCAGGGGAGCCGGGACGGTTCCGCCGACGCTGTTCGCCGGCGACAGCTTCGTGGGCATCATCAGCGACACCGGGGACGGAATCGGCGGTTTTGGCGTCGAACTGGCGCAACGACTGGCGGAAGGCACGGGAATCAGGCCCGGGTTCAAGATCATGCCCCTGCGGAGGGCGCTGGAAGGCGCGCGCCAGGGCTGGATTCCTGCGCTGGTCGGCGTCTATTACACGGCGGAACGCGACGAGTTTCTCGACTACACCCGCGAGCCGTTCGCCCATGACCAGATCGTGCTGTTCGCGCGATCGGGTGCGGCGCCCGACTGGACGGGAGACCCCGCGCAGCTGGATGGCCTGCGGGTGGGCATCATTCCGGCCTGGAGTTACGGCCGCGAACTGGATGCCTGGCTTGCCCGGGCAGAGCGGCCGACGGCCCGCTCCCTGGATCTCCTGTTGCGCATGCTGGTGGAGGGCCGGCTGGACATCCTGCCCGCGCCGGCGCGCGATATGCAGCCGCGAATCGAGGCGCTGGAAGATCCGGACCAGGTGATCGCGCTGGAGCCGGCGGTCGACGGGTCCGGCCTGTATTTCGCCTTCTCGCGGGCTGCCGGCATGGAATGGCTGCGCGCCCATTTCGACCGTCGTTTCGAGGAACTGCGTGCGGCGGGGCACCTGGATGAACTGCGCGCCCGTCATGGACTGGACCCGGAGCGCTAGGTCGCGACGGCTCGCGGGGCGCGTGGGTTCGCGGGAGGATCGATGATTTGCCCTGTCCGGAAACCCGCGCGGTCATCGCGCCGCAAGCGGGCAGCGGGGTATAATGGCCGATTGTTGATCAGCCGCCACCCACCCATGTCGAACCTCCAGGTCACCACGTTCTACCGTTTTGCGCCGGTCCCGGACTGCCACGGGCTCCGGGATGACTGGGATCAATTGTGCCGGGAAGCGGCAATCGTGGGCACCATCCTGATCGCCCCCGAGGGTGTCAACGCCACCATCGCGGGCCGTCCGGGCGCCGTGGAGCGGGTGTTGGCCGCGATCCAGGCGGTTCCCGGTTTCGCCAGCCTCGACTGCAAGCATTCCCGGGCCGCGGAGCCGCCGTTCCGGCGTCTCAAGGTGCGGGTTCGCGAGGAAATCATCAGCATGGGCGTACCCGAGGCGGACCCCGCACGGCTCGCCGGCGAGTACGTTGAGCCGGAGGACTGGAACGCGCTGATCAGCGATCCCGACGTCCTGCTCATCGACACCCGCAACGATTACGAGGCGCGCATCGGGACCTTCCGTGGCGCCCGAATCCTGGATATGCAGACCTTTCGCGAGTTTCCGCGGCTGGTCGATGCCGGGGTCGATCCCGGGAGCCAGCCGCGGGTCGCCATGTTCTGCACCGGCGGCATCCGCTGCGAAAAGGCCTCCGCCTACATGAAACTGCGGGGGTTTGATGCGGTCTATCACTTGAAGGGTGGGATTCTGCGTTACCTGGAACAGGTCGACGCGGCGGACAGCCTGTGGGACGGCGAGTGTTTCGTGTTCGACGAGCGGGTCGCGGTGGGTCAAGGCCTGGAGCCCGGCACCCACACCATGTGCCCCGCCTGTGGCGGGGCGGTTGCCGATGCAGACCGCACCCGTCCCGGGTACGAGGAGGGCGTGTCGTGCCCACAATGCGTGGACCGCATCAGTCCGGAGCAGCGGCGACGGTTCCGTGAGCGGCGCCGGCAGGCGCAACTGGCGGCCCGGCGGCGCGAGGATGGAAAGGGCAGAAAGGTCACCCGGCGATCGGATGCGACCGGGGACGTGACGGGTCAGGAGCGCGCAGGTGAAAGTTGAGCGGACCATCGTCGAGAAACTGACCCGTGGCCTGCAGCCGAGCCACCTCGAGGTGGTCAACGAGAGTCACATGCACAACGTTGCGCCCGGCTCGGAAACGCATTTCAAGGTCGTGGTGGTGTCGCCCGCGTTCGAGTCCCTGGGCAAGGTGAAACGCCACCAGAAAGTCTACGGCCTGCTCGGCGATGAGCTGGCCGGCCCGGTGCATGCGCTGGCCCTGCATACCTACACCGGGGCGGAGTGGGGCGCGATCGCCGGTGCGCCGGATTCGCCGGCCTGTCTCGGCGGGTCGAAGCATGGCTGAGACCGCTGTTGCGGCGGTTCCAGGAAATGAACGGATGGCGTACACGCGCCGGGAGCAAATCGATGAAAAGACTTTCCACGATCGGCATTGCACTGCTGCTCAGCCTGTCGGTGGCCGGGTGTGCGTCCTCCCTGCGCGGTGACACCTATTCGCGCAGTGACGCGCGACAGGTGCAACAGGTCCAGTTCGGTACCATCGAGGCCCTGCGCCCGGTGCGGATCGAGGGTACCAAGACCCCGATCGGCCCCGCCGCCGGAGCGGTGGTTGGTGGCATCGCCGGCAGCAAGATCGGCAGCGGACGAGGCAGCCAGATCAGCGCCGTGCTGGGCGCGGTCGCCGGCGGCATGCTCGGCGGTGCGGCGGAAGAGGTGGTCACCCGTTCCGATGGCGCCGAGATCACCGTGCGCCTGGAACAGTCGGGGCGCGTCATCGCGGTGGTCCAGGCGGTCGGCCCCAACGAGGTGTTCATGGTGGGTGACCGGGTACGCATACTGACCGTCAACGGTCGCACGCGGGTGGCTTACTGAGGGGCTTTCGATTCCGCCGCGCGGCGGGCCTCCGTGTGCTTTTGCAGGGCATCCTTCAGGGTGCCCATGCGCACCGGTTTGGTCAGGTAGTCGTTCATTCCGGCCACCAGGCATTTTTCACGGGTTCCGGAAACCGCGTCCGCGGTCAGGGCGATGATCGGGACGTGCCGCGTTGCACCCCGTTCCTTCTCTACTTGGCGAATGGTCTGGGTCGCCTCGTAACCGTCCATTTCCGGCATGTGGCAGTCCATCAGCACCACATCGAAGTTGTCGCCGGTGAATTTTTCCACCGCGATCTCCCCGTTGTCGGCCACTTCCACCTCGCAGCCGATCTTCTCCAGGATCTTGACCGCCACCTTCTGGTTGACGACATTGTCCTCGGCCAGCAGCACCCGCAGCGGCCGGTTCGCGTCGAGGGGAATGCTGGCAACGGGTTGCGGGGCTTCCGCCTGTGGTTCCGGTTCGGCGGCCCGTGGCAGGCTGACCTCGAACCAGAACATCGAGCCCCGGTCCGGTTCGCTCTCGACACCGACCGTCGCGTCCATGAGATCGGCGATTTCCCGTACCTTCGCAAGGCCGAGCCCGATGCCGCCGAACTCGCGCCTGGATGACTCGTCCACCTGGGTGAATTTTTCGAAAACGGTCTGCAGCTTTTCCGCGCTGATGCCGATCCCGGTGTCCTTGACCTCGAAGCGCAGGCGGTCGGTTCCGTCCGCATCGGGGCGGGCGCTCGCGCGCAGCGTTATGGTGCCTGTTTCGGTGAACATGGTCGCGTTCTTGATGTAGTTCATCAGCGCCTGGCGGATACGGCCGGGGTCGCCCGTATAGCAGGGGTGCAGATTCTCCTGCACCTCCAGCAGCACCTTGACCTCGTCGGTCAGGATGTTGGCACGGGCCACCTCGGTGAGCTGCTTGAGCATTTGCGGCAGATTGAAATCCTGGTGGCGCAGGCTGATGCCGCCGCCCGATAGTTGTGCGACCTCGAGAATCTCGCTGATGATGTCGAGCAGCACCTGGGCCGAGGTGTTGATGGTCTCGATGTATTCTTTCTGCTCGGCCTGCAGCGGCGTGTTTGCCAGCATCTGCGCCATGCCGATGATCCCGTTCATGGGGGTGCGCAGTTCGTGGCTCATGTTGGACAGGAAATCGGACTTGGCGCGGCTGGCGGCTTCCGCGAGTTCCTTGGCCTGGCGCAGTTCCTCGGTACGCGCCTCGACCATCTGCTGCAGGTTGTCGCGGTGGTGGCGAAGGTTGCGGTGAACGATCTCGAGTTCATCGAGGGCGGCGCGGATTTCCCGGTTCTTGCCGTCCAGTTCGAGGAACACGTTGACCTTGCTGCGCAGGATCGCGGGGTCGGCGCCCTTCTGCACGTAATCCACCGCGCCGGCCTCGTAACCGCTGAGAACGGTTTCCTCGTCCTTCATCCCGGTGATGAACAGGATCGGGGTGTCGGTGTTGTGGCGGGTTCCGCTGATCCGGCGCGCGGCCTCCACCCCGTCCATGCCGGGCATGCGCACGTCGAGCAGGATGATGGAGAACTCGGTTTCCTCGGCTTGCGCGATGGCTTCCGCGCCGGAACTGGCGGTCAGGATGTTGGCGCCCAGGTCCTCGAGTTCGTCCTCGAGAATCATCAGGTTATCAGGGTCGTCATCAACGATGAGTATGTTCTGAACGTCGTCGTCCATGGTGGTCCGGATTCCGTTTGCGGAGGTGACGATTGACCCGCGCCGCGGGCTCCGGACGCCGTTCGACCGGGGGCAACCGCAATCCAGTTCATTATAGCCCTTGAATCCTCCACAACCCTCCCCAACTGTTTGATATTGCCGGGCCTGTGCTTGAAAAGGCCCCTTGGCGGCCATATAGTGTGCCGCTCTGAGAGCCGGGCGCGCCATAAAGCCCGGCGTAGTGCGCCGGGCCTGTCGGGGTTGACCACGCATGATTGAAATTAGCGAACTGACCAAGGTTTTTGGCACTTTCACTGCCGTTGACCGCCTGTCGCTGCAGGTGGATGCGGGGGAGGTGCTCGGTTTCCTCGGACCCAACGGGGCCGGCAAGTCCACCACCATGAAGATGGTGACGGGTTTCCTCTCGCCGACAGCGGGCAGCGCGAAGGTCTGTGGCCACGATATCGTCGAGGACACCCTCGCCGCCCAGCGCGAGATCGGCTACCTGCCCGAGGGGGCCCCCCTGTACGGCGACATGACCGTGCGCCAGTTCCTCACCTTCATTGCGCGCATCCGTGGTTTCGACGGCGCGGAGGCCGGGCGCAGGGTCCTCGACAGCATCGAGCGCCTGGAACTGCAGTCCGTGTACAACCAGACCATTGAAACCCTGTCCAAGGGCTTCAAGCGCAGGGTCGGCCTGGCCCAGGCGATTCTGCATGATCCGCGGGTGCTGATACTCGACGAGCCCACGGACGGACTGGACCCGAACCAGAAACAACAGGTGCGGGATCTCATCCGGCACCTGTCGAAGGACAAGATCGTGGTGATCTCCACCCATATTCTCGAAGAGGTTGCGGCCGTGTGCTCGCGCGCGGTGATCATTTCCGCGGGCCGCATCGTCGCCGACGGCACGCCCGCGGACCTCGAGGCGCGTTCCCGCTACCACCAGGCGGTGACCCTGGAGGTGGCGTCGGAGATCAGCCTCGACGGGTTGCGCCGGGTCCCCGGCGTCAGCGAGATCGAGGTGTCCGCGGAAGGGCGCCTGATCACGGTGTTCCCCGCCAACGGGCAGGCCATCTTCCCCGCCGTGCAGGAGGTGATCCGCGACCAGGGCTGGCAGGTCGAGTCGCTCCACGTCGAGCGCGGTCGCCTCGATGAAGTGTTTCGCAGCATCACCGCGGAGGCGCCCCGATGAACAACACGCTGATCATCTTCCAGCGCGAACTGGCCAGCTATTTCGCGACGCCGCTCGCCTACGTCTACACGACCATCTTCCTGGTCCTGTCCGGTGTGTTCACGTTTTACCTCGGCAATTTCTTCGAACGCCAGCAGGCCGACCTGGTCTCGTTTTTCAACTTTCATCCCTGGCTGTACCTGTTCCTGGTGCCGGCCGTGTCCATGCGCCTGTGGGCGGAGGACCGGCGCAGCGGGGTGGTGGAACTGCTCATGACCCTGCCCGTGCGCCACGCGGAGCTGGTGGTCGGCAAGTTTCTTGCCGCCTGGGCGTTCGTCGCCATCGCCCTGGTGCTGACGTTTCCGATCTGGATCACGGTCAACTACCTCGGTGACCCCGATAACGGCGTCATCGTTGCCGGTTACATCGGCAGCCTGCTGATGGCGGGCGGTTTCCTGGCCATCGGTTCCTGCATGTCGGCATGCACGCGCAACCAGGTGATCGCTTTCATTCTCAGCCTGGTGATCTGTTTCGCGTTCGTGGTCAGCGGGTTTCCCCTGGTGCTGGACGCGTTCAGCGGCTGGGCGCCGTCGCCGCTGCTGGACGCCATCGCCTCGCTGAGTTTCCTGACGCATTTCGACGCGATCTCAAAGGGTGTCATCAGCCTCCGCGACCTGCTGTATTTCGCGGCCATGATCGCGGTGTGGCTGGCGGCCACCGCCATCGTCATCGACATGAAGAAAGCGGACTAGGCCGGGGAGCGGATACGGATGATCAAGAAGAGAACCCTTTACTCCGGCACCGGCCTGGTCCTGCTGGGCGTGCTGTTCATCGCTTTCATCGTGATCAACAACATGACCTTCCGCGGCGTGCGCGCGGACCTCACCGAGGGCGGTCTTTACACCGTCTCCGAGGGCTCCCGGAATATCATCGACGCCATCGAGGAACCCATCAACCTGTATTTCTTTTTCTCGGACAAGGCGACCCGCGGCATGACCAGCCTGCGCGACTACGCGCTACGGGTGCGGGAACTGCTCGAGGAATTTGAGATTCATGGCGACGGACGCATCAACCTCTCGGTGATCGACCCGGCCCCGTTCTCCGAAGAGGAGGACCAGGCGGCCGCCTTCGGCCTGCACGGGGTGCCGGTCGACCTGGGTGGGGGCGACGTTTATTTCGGCCTGGTCGGCACCAGTCCGGCCGGCGGGCAGGAGGTGATCCCGTTCTTCCAGCCCGACCAGGAGGAGTTTCTCGAGTACGAGATCAGCAAGCTGATCCACAACCTGGGCAAGCCGGAGAAGCCGGTCATCGGCCTGCTCACCGACCTGGATATTTCCGGGGGCTTCGACGTGGTGCGCCGCCAGCCGCTTCCGGCGTGGATCGTCATCGAGCAGATCAAGCAGCTGTTCGAGGTGCGCAAGCTTGAACCCGATATGGAAAGCATTGACGAGGACATCGACATCCTCCTCGTCGTGCATCCCAAGGTGGTGGGCGAGAGCGCGCTGTACGCGATCGACCAGTTCGTGCTGAAGGGCGGGCGGGCGCTGGTGTTCGTGGATCCCCATTCCGACCAGGACCAGCCGCAGTCCGCGCAGAACCCCATGGCCCTGCCGGGGCGTTCGTCGCAGCTGGAACCCCTGTTCTCGGCCTGGGGCGTGCGCATGCCCGAAGAATTCGTGCTGGCGGATGCAAGCACCGCGCTGCTGGTCAATGTCGGTGAGAAGGTGGTCCGCCACCTGGCGCTTCTTGGCATCACCCAGGACCAGATGCTCGCCGATGACGTGGTGACCGGCGGCCTGGAGCGGGTCAATTTCAGCTCCACCGGCGTGCTCGAACTGCTCGACGAACGAACCACCGAGGTGACCCCGCTGATCCGCTCCAGCGAGCTCAGCATGCTCATCGACAAGGGCCGCCTGGACTTTCTCCCGGATCCGGAGGATCTGCACCGCGGTTTCGCGCCGGATGACGAGGTGCACACCATCGCGGTGCGCGTGCGCGGCAAGGCGCAGACCGCCTACCCGGACGGCATCGAGGGGCGTGGCGACCAGGTGATGGAGGCGGACGACGTCAACCTGATCGTGGTGGCCGACACCGACCTGCTCAGTGACCGCCTCTGGGTGCAGGTGCAGGACTTCTTCGGCCAGCGCGTGGCGACGCCGTGGGCCGACAACGCCGGGTTCGTGATCAACGCACTGGAAAACCTGGGCGGCAGCGCGGACCTGATCAGCCTGCGCACCCGCGGCAAGTTCACGCGGCCGTTCCACGTGGTCGACGAGCTCAAGCGCCGTGCCGAGGCCGATTTCCGCGACAGCGAGAAACGCCTGCAGCAGCAGCTCGAGGAAACCGAGGCCAAGTTGCGTGAGCTGCAGGAGTCGGGTGGCGACGCCCTGGTGCTGACCCCGGAACAGGAAGACGCCATCCTGCGCTTCCAGCAGGAGAAGCTGAAAATTCGCAAGGAACTGCGCAACGTGCGGCACAACCTTGAAAAGGACATTGACCGTCTCGGTACGGTCCTGAAGATCGTCAACATCGTGCTCATGCCGGTCGCGATCACCCTGTTTGCCCTGGGTATCAGCCTGGGTCGCGCGCGGCGCAGGCGGGCGCTGGTCGCTGCGGAGGCAGGTGCAAAGTCATGACACGCAAGTCACTGGTTGTCCTCGGAGTCGTCGCGGCGGCCCTGGTCCTGCTGGGCTTCATCTTCAGCAAGCAGCAGGCGCCCAGCGACCGCCTCTCGGCCGAGATGGAGGCGATGTTCCCGGGCCTCGAAGAGCGCCTGGCCGAGGTGCGGCGCCTGGTGGTCACCGGTGCCGGAAATGACGTGGTGATCGAGGTCGAGAACCGGGATGGCGCATGGCGCGCGCTGCATCGTGGCGGTTACGCCGTGGAGTTCCAGCGTGTGCGGGAGGCGCTCGCCAGCCTCGCCGAAGCCCGCCTGCGCGAGGCCAAGACCGCGAACCCCGGGTATTACCCGCGGTTGGGTGTCGATGATGTCGCGGCGGCTGCCAGCGAGGGTCGCCTGGTCACCGTCACCCTGGAGTCCGGTGACGAGTACCGGGTGATCGTCGGCAAGAAGGCGGAGGGCTGGAAGGCCCATTATGCGCGCCTGCCGGACGCGGAGCAGAGCTGGGTGCTGGACCGGCAGATCGAACTCGAGACCGATCCGGTGCGCTGGCTGGACGTGGACGTGATCGATATCGCCCTGGAGCGGGTGCGCTCGGTGGTGCACGTTGCGCCCGATGGCGACACCCTGCGCATCTGGAAGGACCGGCCGGGGGACGAGAATTTCCAGGTCGAGGGCATTCCCGAGGGGCATGAACTCACCTATCCGGCGGTGCCCGAGGTGGTTGCCGATGTCATCGACGGGCTGCGCATGGAAGACGTGCTGCCCCGTGGCGACTTTGTCTTTCCGGAAGGCGCCACCTACACCTCGCGCTTTGAAACCTTCGACGGACTGGTGATTGATTCGCGCATCGCGGAAAAGGACGGGCAGTACTACGTGGCCCTCGATGCCAGCTTCGACGCCGCTTTGCGCCCGGCAGAATCTGCCGGCTCGCAGCCTGACGCCGGGGATGCGGGGACCGCGGAAACCGGCGGCGAGCCGACCCCCGCCCCGGAGGCGTCCGCGGAAATTGTGGATGCAGAGGGTGAGTCGGGAACCCGGGAATCGGCAGACACCACGGACTCCGCTGAGTCCGAAGCCGCGCTTCCGTCGGAGGACGCGGTTCGCGCCGAGGCCGAGGCGCTGCAGAAGAAACTTTCCGGCTGGGTCTACAGCATTGCCGAATACCGCTACAAGGGCTTTACCAAGCGCCTGTCGGAAATCGTGCGCGAAATCGAACCGGAGCAGGAAAATGCCGGCGACGAGGGCGCGGACGCCGCGGCGGAGCCAGGCTGATCCGCGTGTCAACGCGGACCCGGCCTGCCCGCACATGAAGGCGGACCCCGCTACGGGCCGTTCTCCCGCAGGACCTTCTCGATTCCCACGCGGTTATATCGAGGTCGGCATCACCGCCGCCATGGTCCTGCTTATACTTGTTGCATTGGTTGTCGATACACGGTTTGGCGGTATCGGGCAGGCCTGGTCGCGGTTGCCCGGTTGGGGCCGGGTGGTCACGGTGCTGGCCTGCCTGGGCGTGGTATGGGCCGGCTACCGCTTCGAGCGCGGCCGCGCGTGGCCGGGCACCACTCTGGATGATCCGCCGACGAAACCGGACAGGGATCGTGACGAACCGCCGGATGACCACGGCAGCCGTTGACGGGGGGAGGTTGGCTCCATGAAAGCGGAACAGGTTCTCGAAGTCCGCGCCGGGCCGGAGGCCC
>JBFGWM010000064.1:0-12013 GCA_041588495.1 Pseudomonadales bacterium
CCAGCCGGCGGGAGACGTTGATAAGGCACTCATATATCGCGTATGATGTTTCGTTCTCTAAGTAACGATAAGTGGCGCGCTTTGGATCAAATCCACGTAAAATGCTGTTATCTATGCATATATGCGGTTTCGCGCTGTCGTTTGGCATCAGGAAAAACACTTAGAAGTGTAATACTTTGCCGGTGAACGTTGTTGCGATTGGGGACGAAAAGCAGTCCCAGGCGACTATTCTGCGCCAACCCGTTGCGGAAGATGCCATGAGTCTGCACCGCCTGGTGGAGCAGTCCCCGCCGCTGGATACCAATTCCGCCTACTGCAACCTCCTGCACTGCACCCATTTTGCCGCCACCTCGGTGGCCGCCGAGGTCGCGGGCGAACTGGCGGGCTTCGTTTCCGGTTACCAGGTGCCGGAGCGACCCGACACCCTGTTCGTGTGGCAGGTCGCCGTCGCCGTGTCAGCGCGCGGCCAGGGGCTTGCGGGCCGCATGCTCGACCACCTCCTCGCACGTCCCGCCTGCCACGCGGTGAATTACGTCGAGACCACGATCACGAGTGACAACCACGCCTCCTGGACCCTGTTCAGGCACTTCGCCGGGCGCCACGGCGCCGGCCTGGAATCCGGCGTGTGGTTCGACCGCGAGGACCACTTCGCGGGAGAGCACGACTCCGAACACCTCCTCCGTATCGGCCCATTCAAGAAGTAAACGGGAAACAGAAAATGAAAATATTCGAAGAAATCGAGTCCGAGGTACAAAGTTATGCGCGCTCGTTTCCGCGTGTGTTCCACCGGGCCCGGGGCGAGTTCCTGTACGACGAAGAGGGCAACGAGTACCTCGATTTTCTCGCCGGCGCCGGCACCCTGAATTACGGCCACAACAACCCCGTGTTCAAGGAAAAACTGCTGGAGTACATCCATGCCGATGGCATCACCCACGGGCTCGACCTGCACACCCGGGCCAAGGGCGAGTTCCTGGAGACCTTCAACGAGAAGATTCTCAAGCCGCGCGGGCTCGACTACGTGGTGCAGTTCACCGGCCCCACCGGGACCAACGCTGTCGAGGCTGCCCTGAAACTGGCCCGCAACATCACCGGCCGTGAAAACGTCATCTCCTTTACCAACGGTTTTCACGGCGTGAGCCTCGGGTCGCTTGCTGCGACTGGCAACTCCCATCACCGCGACGCGGCGGGCGTGAGCCTGAACGGCACCACGCGTATGCCCTATGACGGCTATCTCGGTGAGGACATCGATACCACCGCCTACCTCGACAAGGTGCTTTCCGATTCCAGCAGCGGCGTCGACCTGCCGGCGGCGGCGATCATCGAGACCGTGCAGGGCGAGGGTGGCATCAACGCGGCCAGCTTCGAGTGGTTGCGCAGCCTGGAGCAGGTATGCCGGAAGCATGGCGTGCTGCTCATCGTTGACGACATCCAGGCTGGATGCGGCCGCACCGGAACCTATTTCAGCTTCGAAGAGGCCGGGATTCATCCGGACATCGTCACCCTGTCGAAGTCGCTGGGCGGCTATGGCCTGCCGTTTGCCGTGGTGCTGTTTCGCCCGGAACTGGATCACTGGAAACCGGGGGAGCATAACGGGACGTTTCGCGGCAACAATTTTGCCTTTGTCACCGCCAAGGCGGCGATCGACCATTACTGGTCGGATGACACTTTTGCACGGGAGATCAAGCGCAAGGGTGCGTATATCTCGCGACGCCTGCAGGACATCGTCGCCCGGCATGGCGAAGGTAATTTCACCACCCGGGGCCGTGGCATGTTCCAGGGCATCAACTGCGTCAACGGCGAACTTGCGGGAAAGATCACCAAGACCGCGTTTCGCAACGGTCTGATCATCGAGACCAGCGGCGCAGACGATCACGTGGTCAAGTTCCTTTGTCCCCTGATCATTCGTGATGAGAACCTGAAGCGGGGGATCGATATCGTGGAGGCCGCGATCCTGGAGACCTGCGCCGGGGACGCGGGGATACCCGAGGAATTCCAGTACTTCGAAGCCTGCTGATTCGCATTTCGGCAACGTTTGGTCGACCACGAGCAAGGGAAACACCGATGATCGTCAGAAAGCTATCCGATGCGCAGCGCGGTGCGCGCAGGATCGTTTCACCCGATGGAAACTGGGAAAGCACCCGCCTGCTGCTGAAGAACGACCGCATGGGGTTCTCGTTCCATATCACCACGATTCATGCCGGCGCCGATTTCCGGATGCATTATCAGAATCACCTCGAGTCGGTGTATTGCATCTCCGGCGAGGGCGAGGTGGAGACCCTGGTCGACGGTGTCCGCCATCCGATCGCGCCCGGCACGATCTATATCCTCGACCAGCACGACGAGCACGTGCTGCGCGCATTCAGCGAAATGACCATGGCCTGCGTGTTCAACCCGCCGCTGAGCGGCACGGAGGTGCACAATGCCGAGGGCGCGTATGAGCTGGATGCCGACGCAATCTCGGGGTAGGTGTTCGAAAGTCGCTATTTTGCGAGTATTCGCACGCATTTCTGCTGGTTTCCAGTCCGCCCGGTTGGTGCAGATTTAACCGAATCTGGTATAAGTGTTCCTATAACTAGACCTCTAATTCCACCGGGGAACCCACATGACTCGCCTGATGACCACGCTGAGCGTGCTCGCGCTCACCCTTTTCCATAGTTTTGCCAACGCCGCCGTGTTCCGCGTGGAAGCGGGCGAGGACGCCGAGACCAATGCCTTCAACGCCCTGCTCGACATGCGTGACGGCGACACCCTGCAGTTCGGTCACGGCATCTTTCATTTCAATGCATCGATCGTCATGCAGAAGATGCGTGGCATCACCATCCGTGGTGAAGGCCGTGACAACACCATCCTGAGCTTCAAGGAGTCCGAGTCCGCGGACGGCCTGCTGCTCACCCAGGTCAAGGGCATCCGCATCGAGGACCTCACGGTGATCGACACCCCCGGGTTCGCGATCACGGTGAGCGGTTCCAGCCACGTGGAGATGCGACGCATTCGCGTGATGTGGTCCAGCGCGGACGGCAGCACCAACCTCGAGGATCCATCGACCCTGAGCCCGGCGTGTATTCCCAACCTCGCCCAACCGGGCACCCCGGACAACGTCAACCGCTCGTTTGGGCCGCTGGATGCGGCGCGGGTCGGTGCGAAGGACACGCCGTTTGCCGGTTTCCTGCCGGTGGGCACGCCCTTCGAGATTCTCAAGGATCCGACCCGGCAGCCGGCCTACACGGTGTCACCGCCCTACGTGGGCAAGAGCTCCAACGGCGCCTACGCCATCTACCCGGTGCAGTCGAACCACATTCTTCTCGATGACGTGCATGCGTTCGGCGCGGCGGACGCGGGGATTTATGTCGGCCAGTCCAACAACGTGGAGATCAAGAACTCGATCGCCCGCTACAACGTCGCCGGATACGAGATCGAGAACACCGACGAGGCCGACATGCACCACAACCTGGCGGAATGTAACACCGCCGGCTTCCTGATCTTCGACCTGCCGGGCCTGGCCCAGTACGGCGAGCGTACGCGGATGTACGACAACGTCTCCCAGTACAACAACCTGTATAACTTCGCCGTGCCGGGCGTGGTGGCCGACGTTCCCGCCGGGGTCGGCCTGCTGATCCTCGGCTATGACCGCATGGAGATCCGCGACAACCTGATCCAGCATCACCGCACCGCCGGCGTGGTGGTCGCCAGCCATGAACTGCTGAACGGCGGCAACAGCCCCAACGCGGACGGCACCAGCACCTCGGGAATCTCCGGCACCACGGACCTGCGTATGGATCTGTACCCGGAAGGCCTGTTCGTGCTGCAGAACGAGTTCATCAACAACGGCTATCTCCCGCAGGAGCCCGAGGTCGATATCGTGACCTTCGAGGAAGATGGCAGCCCCACCATCAACGACGGGCACAGTTCCCTGTTGCCCGCGCTGGTGATGATCAAGAGCGTGATCACGCCGGACCCCGAGCATGGCAACCTGCCGGGACCCCACGGCGCGCACATCGTGTGGGACGGCATGAAGGACAACCAGCCGTTCTCGACCAACAAGGACGAGCCGCTGAACATTGCCGACCACGGCATCTGCGGCTGGCCGAACCTCGAGGCCCACGTGGCGGATTCCCGCGAGGACATGGGGCAGAGCTATGGCCAGGATGCGTTCGGCAAGCCGGACTACATCAACCGCCCCGAGCTGAACTGCCGTCACAACGCCTACAAGTTCCAGCACTGGGGTAACCCGAGTTATCCCGACGGCACCTGGATCGGCGCCGAGGGCCTCACCGGGGACGCTGTTCCCGATACCTTCGTGCGCAACGAGCCGCGTTTCGGCATCTGCGTGGCCGAGAGCAACAGTTTCACCCCGGGTACGCCGGCGTTCATGAACTTCAAGGACGTGGATCCGAGCACCCAGGCCTCGTACGACCTGGCCCCGCACCGCTGCAACCTGGAGCTGCTGCCCCAGGCCCGCGTGGAAAGCTTCGACACCGTGCGCTTCGCCGAGCGCGACGAGGTCAGCCCCGAGGAGAAGAAGCGGATCTGTGAACAGGACACCGGGGACGAGGTCAATTACGAGGCCCTGGAACACAACTGTCCCAAGCTCTCGGATTACAACCTCTTCGCCGAGGGCAACCCGCGTGACGGTTCCACCCGCGGTGGCGTGAGCTACGACCTGACCTCACCGCTGTTCTCCGACTACGCCAAGAAGTACCGTATTCTCTTCCTGCCGAAGAACAAGCGGGCACAGTGGCACGAGGGCTCGGCCAGCGAGCCGAATGTCACCATCGACCTGCCGGTCGGCACGGTGATCGCCAAGACCTTCAGCTTCATCGACGGCAACAAGGAGAATGTCGTCGAGACCCGCCTGCTGATTCATCGCGGGAAGGTGAAGGACAGCCAGTGGCAGGGCCTGCCGTATGTCTGGGACGGCGACAAGGAGGCCTATCTCGTTGCCGGTGGCGTGAAGGGCATTCATGCCAAGTGGGACTACGCGGACCGGGATACCGGCGCACGCCTTGCCGGCGAAACCAACGGGTACCTGGTGCCGGGTGCCGGGCAGTGTATCGAGTGCCATTCCAACGATGACCGCATTCCTGGCGCGGCACCCATCGGTATGAAGGTGCGCCTGCTCAACATGCCCAACAAGAACGGCAACAACCAGCTGGCGGAGTGGGTCGAGCAGGGCATCCTGAAGATGCCGAACCGGGAGCTGGTGGTCAGCAATGGCATCATCACCAATGCCCAGCGCCTGCCGCGCTACGGGGTTCCGGGTGATGCCTACAACATCGACAGCCCCGAGTTCACCCGCTTCGCGGATGGCGACGGACATGCCGACATCCAGGCCCGGGCGCGTGCATGGCTGGAGACCAACTGCGCCCACTGTCACAACGCCAAGGGTCGTGCCGGCAGCACCGGCCTGTTGATGGACGTGTTCCGCACGGTCAACCTGCAGTACGGCGTGTGCAAGCATCCGCCCGCGGGTGGGAGCGGTCTCGGTGGGCACGAGGTGGACATCCTGCCGCTGCGCGCATCCGAGTCCATCATCCCGTTCCGGATGGAGAACACCAACGCCGGTGAAAAGATGCCGCCCCTGGGTCGCAGTGTCGTGCATACCGAGAGCCTGAAGCTGGTTCGCCAGTGGATCGACACGGTCGTGGACAAGGACTACCCGGGCGCGGGGTCCTGTACCAACTGACACTTGCTAAACGGCAAGAAGAAACGCCCCGCAATGCGGGGCGTTTTTTTTGACGCCGCCCTGCGCCCTGATGCGGAACTCCAGGTCCCGGGTCTGCGCGAAAGTTCGTTAAGCCTGTCCTAAACTGGGTAGGTGCAGGCAGGCTCGCAAGACGACAGCATTTTCTATTCTGGGAGGCCCGTGGGAAATCAAATGGATCAAGTCAGCGTAAGATCGTTCGCCAAAGCCTTTTTCACAGCAGGCCTGTTGGCCGTGGGCGCGTTGGCCCAGGCCGCATCAGTGCTGCCGCCGTCCACGGATCCCAATGTGCGGGACGTGGTGCTGGTGGGCAGCAACTGGGACGGTACGGCGGAAATTTTCGATCCTCACACCTTCGAGGTCATCAAGACCATCAACCTGGTTCCGGACCGCGACGAGCGGATGGCGGAGATCAAGGAGGAGGGGATCAAGCGGCGCGTCATGTTCCAGCTGATCCGCCACGTGATCGGCGAGGGCAACGACCAGTTGGTGGACGACCTGTTCACGTCACATGACGGTCGCGTGGTTTACGCCTCGCGGCCGAGTTTCGCCGATGTCATCGCCATGGACATGCATAGCGGAAAGATCATCTGGCGCACGCCGGTGGAAGGGGTACGCTCGGATCACGCGGCGATCTCGCCTGACGGCAAGATTTTCCTGGTGTCGGCCTCCACGGCGCGCAAGGTCCACGCCATCGACACCGCGACCGGGAAGATCATCGGCGGCTGGGACACCGGTGACCAGCCCCACGAAAGCACCTACTCCGCGGACGGCAAGACGGTCTACCACGCCAGCATCGGCCGCGTTTTCGTGCCGACCACCTCGAAGTGGCTGGACTGGATCAAGGGCGATCGCTGGATGCAGATCGTCGACGTCGACGGCGGGAAGTTCACGGTCAGCCACCAGGTCGATATCGGGGAAAAGCTCGAGGAGTTCGGTTTTCCCTGGGTCGACTCGGCGGTACGGCCGATGGCGGTACCTGCGGACGGCAAGCACCTCTACCTGCAGGTGTCCTTCTTCCACGGCTTCTTCGAGTATGACCTGGCGACCCACAAGATCACCCGCAAGGTGCACCTGCCCATCCCGGAGAAGATCAAGAACCTGTCCTACTGGAAGTACCAGTTGAACTCCGCGCACCACGGCCTGGCCATCAACAATGCGGGCACCAAGCTGTGCGTGGCGGCGACCATGTCGGGGTACGTGGCCATCGTCGACCGCAAGACGTTCGAGTACAAGACGGTCCAGCTTTCGGAAGACCCGTTGGGAGCGAAGCCCTACTGGTCCACCCAGAGCCACGACGGCAAGTACTGCTACGTCTCGGTCAGCGAACAGGACCGGGTGTCGGTCATCTCCTTTGACGAGGCTCGCGAGGTCGCCAGCATCAAGGTTGGTGATCACCCGCAGCGCGTGCGCAACGGCCGGTTGCGAATCAAGTAGCGGAACTGTTTTCGATTCTTGTCGCCCGGTTTCACCGGGCGACGTTTTCCGCTGTTGTAGAATCACGGGATGCGTAAAACCATTCTGCTGGGCGCCCTGCTGCTGGGCCTGGGCAGCGCGCTCTGGTTCTCGACAGCCGGCCGGCCCGGCCTGTCGGAGATCTCGACCCGCTCGGCCATTGGTGAGGCTACCGCCCTGACCGCGGGCGCTGAGGCGCCCGGCGGGCCCACCGGGCGGGCGCCGACCGGCACCGACCTGCCCCCGGAAGGCTCGCGCTCCCTGTTCGATTTCCACGTCGCCCAGCTGGGCGCCCTGCCCTATCCGTTCTCGGCACTGGTGGATTCGTTCCGTGACCTGGACCGCTGGCAGGACGGTAGCGTCCGGTTGCTGATTCCCGACGGCCGTTCCCTGCGCAAGGGCGTGGCGAACTACGAGCATCCCCGCGTGCTGGCCGCGGCGCAGGTCGATGCGCCGTATTCCCCGTTCGAGCTCGCGCCGCTGTACACGGGCCGCCTGTTCATGGGCTTCGTCGAACCCGCCAACGAGATCGAGGTGATCTCCTACAACGAGGTGGCGGGCCGCTACGAATACCAGCTGGTGAAGGATTACTGCCAGGGCTGCGTGCCGCGAATCGTCTACGCCCGGCGGGTGGTGTGCCTGACCTGCCACCAGTCGGGCGCGCCGATCTTCTCGGTGCGTCCCTGGAAGGAGTCCAACGCGCACGCGGAGATCGCGCGGCGCATCGCCGGGGCGCGCGAGGTTCCGTGGGCGGAGGCCAGCAGCACGCTGTACCACGGCGCGCCGATCTCCACGCAACTGGTGATGCCGGAAACATTCGATGAACTGGCGGGGCTCGGCAGCGAGATCATGGTCGGCCAGAAGATCTGGTGGGACGGGTGCGGACCCAGCGGCGTCGACTGCCGTCGCCAGTTGCTTGCCCAGGTCCTGTTCCTGCTCCTGCGACCGGGGGAGTTCCACCCCCACTCCGCGGAAAATCAACGCTTGCGGGAACTGCAGGGGTTGGCCTGGCCGCAAGGCGGTATCGCCCGGCCTGACGACAATGTCCGTGACCGCAACCCGCTGGACGAGGAATCCCTCGGCGCGACGCTGGGCCGTCGCCTGGCCCAGGTCCGCACCCGCCTGCGCCTCGCGAAATCCACCGGCCTGGACATGGCGGGCGAACTGAAAGAAAAGCTGATGGATTTTGACAAGACGCCGCGCCTGCCCGAGCACCTGGACCCCCTCGCGCCGCGCCCGCCGCGCGAGATCCTGGACAGCGACACCCTGGCCGGCGTCCAGGCGCTTGTGAAGTTGTTCGATCCGCGCGACCGCCGTCGCCTGCTGGAGTGGAGCGGGGACCAGCCGCAAGCCATTCGTGCCCATGTCCTGGCCGGCAGACTCGATGACCTGCTCGACGCGCCCCTCAACCGGGTCACCGTGATGCGGCGCCTGGCCACCGTGTTGGGTCATGCGCCCCCGGACTATTGCTGCCAGGACGCGGACACTCTCAGTCCGCCACGGACCGAGGACGTGACGCCGCTGGAGATCTCCTCCGGCTCAGTGCTGGAAGTGTTCCGCCGCTACTGCTTCGCCTGTCACCGCGGTAATCCCAGTCGCAGGCTGGACTTCATGGGCGGGAAGACCGAGGAACAGGTGCTGACCACCATCCGTTCCAATCTGGAGATCATGGAAGTGCTCGATTACGAACGCTACGAGGGTACGGCGAAGCACGGCACGCTGATGCCGCCGCGGGGTTCCGACCAGCGCGCCATGCTCGATGAGGCGCGGGCGCAGAATACCGGTGATCTCGAGCGGATGCGGGAAGCACTGCCGGCGTTGTTCGATTTCTAATTAGGACCTCGACGTGACGACTTTTCCCATAAAATAGCGGTGGCGCCGGGACGCCACCGCTTTGTCTTCGGGTTCCGCAGCCGGGTTCAGCTGTCGAACCGGTCCAGGGTCATGACCTTGGCCCAGGCCGCAACGAAATCCCTGGCGAACTTCTCCTTCGCATCGTGGGAGGCGTAGACCTCGGCGATCGCCCGCAACTCGGAGTTCGATCCGAATACCAGGTCCACCGGGGAAGCCACCCACTTGATTTCGCCGGTCTTGCGGTCACGTCCCTCGTAGGTGTCGTCGAGGCCGGCTGACTTCGACCACTGCGTCGACAGGTCGAGCAGGTTGACGAAGAAGTCGTTGGACAGGGTGCCGGGGCGGCTGGTGAAAACGCCTTTCACGGACGTCCCGGAGTTCGCGCCCAGGGCCCGCATGCCGCCCACGAGGACGGTCATCTCGGGAACCGTCAGGCTGAGCTGGTCGGCGCGGTCGACCAGCATCTCGACCGGTCCGCGATAGCTTTTTTCCTCGTTGAAGTAATTGCGGAACGCGTCTGCGCTGGGCTCGAGGAGCGCGAACGAGTCCACGTCGGTCTGCGCCTGGGTTGCGTCACCGCGGCCGGGCACGAATGGCACGTTGACCGAGACCCCCCAGTCCTTCGCGGCCTTCTCGATGGCAGCGGCGCCACCCAGCACGATCAGGTCGGCCATCGAGACTTTGGTCGCGTGGGAGGCATTGAATTTTTCCTGGATGCTCCGCAGCTTGCCCAGCACGGTTTCCAGTTCTGCGGGATTGTTGACGGCCCAATCCTTCTGTGGCGCCAACCGGACCCGTGCGCCGTTCGCGCCACCACGCATGTCGGAGGCACGGTAGCTGGAGGCCGATGCCCAGGCGGTTCGCACCAGGGCGGGAACGCCGATCCCGGATTTGAGAATCCTCATCTTCAGAACTTCTGCCTGGGCCTGGGTGACCGGTTTGTGCGCCGGCGCGGGCACCGGATCCTGCCAGATCAGCACATCGCCCGGGTTCTCGTTGCCGAGATAACGGACCCGCGGGCCCATGTCGCGGTGGGTCAGCTTGAACCACGCCTTGGCGAAGGCGAGCCGGTATTCCTCGGGATCAGCGAGGAAGCGTTCCGCGATCTTGCGGTAGGCCGGATCGAATTTCAGCGCGAGGTCGGCCGTGGTCATCACCGGTGGGTTCCTCTTGCCCGGGACGTGGGCATCGGGGACCGACTGGTGCATCGACTCATCGACCGGAATCCACTGGATTGCGCCCGCCGGACTGCGCGTCTGCTTCCACTCGAGGTTCAGCAGGTTGGACAGGTACAGGCTGGACCAGCGCGTGGGCGTCTGCGTCCAGGCGCCTTCCAGGCCGCTGGTCACGGTGTCCTCGGAGTGGCCCTTGCCGCACTTGTTGATCCAGCCCAGCCCCTGTTTCTCGGTGCCGGCGGCTGCCGGTTCCTTGCCGACGCAGTCGCCCGGCTTGTGGGCGCCGTGCATCTTGCCAAAGCTGTGTCCACCCGCGACCAGGGCGACGGTCTCCTCGTCGTTCATGGCCATCCGGCCGAAGGCGACGCGGATGTTCTTCGCCGAACCGACGGGGTCCGGCTTGCCGCGCGGCCCCTCCGGGTTCACGTAGATCAGGCCCATGTGCGTGGCGCCGAGAGGACGTTGTAACGTGCCGTCCCGCTCCTCGCGGTCACTCGCCAGCATCTCCGTTTCCGGACCCCAGTAGACCAGGTCGGGTTCCCAGTCGTCGGTGCGCCCGCCGGCGAAACCGAAGGTCTTGAAGCCCATGTTCTCCAGTGCGACGTTACCGGACAGGATCATCAGGTCCGCCCAGGAAAGGCTTCTCCCGTACTTCTGCTTGATTGGCCAGAGGAGGCGGCGGGCCTTGTCGAGGTTCCCGTTGTCCGGCCAGCTGTTGAGGGGGTCGAAGCGCATCTGCCCACCGTCGCCACCGCCACGGCCGTCGAGGGTGCGGTATGTCCCGGCGGCATGCCATGCCAGGCGGATGAAGAGACCGCCGTAGTTACCGAAGTCGGCGGGCCACCAGTCCTGCGAGGAGGTCATGAGTTCGTTGAGGTCTTTCTTCACGGCCTGCAGGTCCAGCTTGCTGAACGCCTCGGCGTAATCGAAATCCTCGCCGTAGGGATTCGACCGGGCATCGTGGTCGCGAAGGGGGGTCAGGTCCAGCTGGTCCGGCCACCAGAACTGGTTGGGCCTGGCCTCGCCCCGGGCGAGGGCGGGAGCGGACGTGGTGGCGGCGACCAGGGTCAGGGCGGCCAGAAAATGCGTGGGCTTGATGAGCATGACGGCTTCCTCCAGGCCCGGGTCTGACTGGCACGCCAAGGGATCCCGGGAATTGATGTTGTTCTCTCAGCCTAACCAAGTGGTAAGCGAAGTTATAATGGTTTTTAACAATCAAACTGATAGGACAAACCTCTTGGACGAACACTGTGCGCGGGTCTATCGGCGGTCGGTATGCTTCCCGGCTGGGCCCCGGCGGGCCGAGTGCATCGGGTTCACGCCGAGACTACGCTTAAGCCAGGCTTTGAAAGCGACGAGGTCCGTCCGTGGAGCCCGCTGAAATCCATATCTCCAGCATGGTCGTGCATGCCCGGCCTGCCGCCCTGCAGTCGGTGAAGGCGGCGATTGCACGCATCCGGGGCGCCGAGATCCATGGCGAATCGGCGCAGGGCAAGCTCGTGGTGGTGGTGGAGTCCGACCACCAGTCCCAGGTTACCGGGGTCATCGAAACGATCAACGCGTTCGATGACGTGCTCAACACCGCACTGGTCTATCACCAGGTCGAACCGGTGGATGACGCGGGGAGCGATGGGTCATGAGCCTGTCCCGGCGCGAGTTCATCAAGGCCAATGCCGCGGCCTCCGCCGCCGCGGTGGCGGGCATCAGTGCCCCCGCCATCGCCACCCACCTGATCGTTCAAAGCGACAAGACCCGGATCAACTGGGAAAAGGCGCCCTGCAGGTTCTGCGGGGTGGGTTGTTCCGTGCTGGTCGGCACGCAGTCGGGC
>JBFGWM010000065.1:0-11956 GCA_041588495.1 Pseudomonadales bacterium
CATGACCAGGAACAGCTCGGGCAGGGGGTAGCAGCGCTTGCCGACGCTGACCTGGCGCTCGGCCATGGCCTCAAGCAGGGCCGACTGCACCTTGGCCGGCGCACGGTTGATCTCGTCGGCGAGCACCATGTTGTGGAACACCGGTCCGGCCTGGAATTCGAAGGCCGAGGTCTCGGGGCGGTAGATGTCGGTGCCGGTGATGTCCCCGGGCAGCAGGTCCGGGGTGAACTGGATGCGGTGGAAGTCGCCATCCACGCGCGCCGCCAGTTCCTTGATTGCCCGGGTCTTGGCCAGTCCGGGCGCGCCCTCGACCAGCAGGTGGCCGTCGGCCAGCAGGGCGATCAGGAGGCGGCTGACCAGGTGCTCCTGGCCGATGATGGTGGTGCAGAGTTCCTCCCGCAGCGCCGCGAACTTCTGGTAAGCATCCATATCCGTCATTTCCGCAATTCCCTGTGGGTCAGGATTGTAACCTTTGCCAGCCAAAGAGACAGCGCGGCGGGCGCCAGGTTCCGTCGCCGCCGCTCCCGGGCGGCGCGCGTCGGATTGTGTGGATTTGGACTAATCTTTAAGGCGGGCGGGAAGCCTGCAACAAGGAACCTGACCGGCACCCCGGGCCCGACCTGCGCGGAGTCCGGGGTCTCCTGTCGTCCGGACATTGATGGAGTGAGTGCACATGACGTACGTGGGCAGCGATAGCAAGATTGCCTTCCTCGACCAGCTCGGCGAGATGCTGAAGTCGCGCCTGTCGCGCACCCAGGCGCCGGAAGTGCGCCGCTTCGCCGAACAGATGTACGCCAGTGCGCCGATGGAGGACCTCCAGGGCGGCCGCATCGAGGATTTCTTCGCCAGCGTCATCCTGAGCTGGAAGTTCATCCAGCATTACGAAGCCGACAAGGCACTGATCCGCGTGTTCAACCCGGACCTCGAGGAGCACGGCTGGCAGTCCACCCATACCGTCATCGAGATCCTCCACACCGACTGTCCGTTCCTGGTCGAGTCCGTGCGCATGGAACTCAACCGGCGCGAGATCTACATGCACCGTATCCAGGAGGCCATCCTGCGTGTGCGTCGTGACGCCAACCATGATCTCGAGGCCCTGGTGGGCAGCGAGCACGCCGGTAACGACAGCCGTCGCGAGGTCCTGCTGCACATCGAGGTCGACCGCCACACCAGTGATGGCACCCTCGAGGACCTGCGTGCCGCGCTGGCCGATGTGCTCGACGACGTGCGCATGGTGAACAGCGACTTCAGCGCCATGAAGGAACGCTGCGAGGAGTGCATCCGCGACCTGCGGACCAACCCGCCTCCGCTGGCGCCGGCTGACGTCGCCGAGGTCGCCGAGTTCATGTCCTGGCTGCTGGGTGGCCAGTTCACCTTTCTCGGTTTCGACGAACTGATGTTCCTGGAAGAGAAGGGTGAGCGCTTTCTCGAGCCCGCGCGGGAGACCGCCCTCGGTATCCGGCGCAAGAAAATAAGTTCGCGCGACCGCCTCGTGCTGCGCGATCTCGCTCCGAATGTGCAGGGCTTCCTGCAGGCGCCCAAGCTGATCACCGTCACCAAGTCCTCGACCCGTTCCCGCGTGCACCGTCCTGCGTACCCGGATTACGTGTCCATCCGCCAGTTCAACGAGCGTGGCGAGGTGATCAGCGAGCGCCGTTTCCTGGGCCTGTTCACCGCCAAGTTCTACAACGAGACCCTGTCCTCGATTCCGCTGGTGCGGCGCAAGGTGGCGGACATCATCGCGCGCTCGGGAATCGACACCGAATCCCATGCCGGCAAGGCATTCATGCAGATCCTGCACAAGTATCCCCGCGATGAGCTGCTTGAAACCAGCTCCTCGGAGCTGTTCGAGACGGTCATGGGGATTCTCAACATGCAGGAACGGCGGCTGGTGCGCCTGTTCACCCACCGCGACCCGTACAACAAGTTCGTGACCGCGCTCGTGTACTGTCCGCGGGACATCTTCAGCACCGAGTTGCGCCTGCGGTTCCAGGATATCCTGGTGCGCGCGGTGAACGCGCTTGACGCCGATTTCACCACCCATCTTTCCGAGTCGGTGCTGGCCAGGGTGCACTTCGTGCTGCGCGTCGATCCCACGCGCGAGCTGGAATTTGATCCGCGCCAGGTCGAGGAGGAAATCCGTTTCGTCACCCGCTCCTGGACCGAGGACCTGCATGCGGCGCTGATCGAGCACTTCGGCGAGGAACGGGGCAACGAGCTGTTCCAGGAATACCGGGAGGCGTTCCCGGCCGGTTACCGCGAGGATTTCTCCGCGCGCAACGCCACCGCCGACATCCAGCACATTCTCGACATGGACCGCGAGCGCAACCTCGGGATGAGTTTCTACCGGGCCGTCGAGGAGGATGGCCAGCTGTTGCGCTTCAAGCTGTTCCAGGTGAACAAGCTGCTGCCGTTGTCCGAGGTGCTCCCGATTCTCGAGAACCTGGGCCTGTGCGTGATGGCGGAGCATCCCTTCGACGTCTATCCGGCGGACGGGTCGTGCATCTGGATTCGTGATTTCAGCCTCGAGTACCGCGCGGGGGGCGACGTCGACCTGCACAAGGTGAAGGAAAACTTCCTGGAGTCCTTCGCCGAGGTGTGGGCGGGGCGCACCGAGAACGACGGTTTCAACCGCCTGGTGCTGAGTGCCGGGTTCTCCTGGCGCGAGGTGGCGGTGTTCCGCGCCTACGCCCGTTACAACAAGCAGATCCGTTTCGGCCTGAGCGAGATGTCGGCCGCCGACACCCTGGTCCGCCACGCCGATATCGGGCGGATGCTGCTGGACTATTTCGAATTGCGCTTCGACCCGCACCGCGGAATCGGGGACGTCGAGCGCAAGGATCTCTCCACCAGCCTGACCCGGGAGATCCTGGCGCGCCTGGATGCCGTGGAAAGCCTCGACGAGGACCGCATCCTGCGCCGTTACCTGGAACTCATGAACGCGACCCTGCGCACCAATTTCTACCAGCTGGCGGAGGATGGCCGGGTCAAGGATTACGTCTCGTTCAAGATCGACTGCCGTGCCATCGCCGAGATTCCCCGGCCGCGGCCGATGTTCGAGATCTTCGTGTATTCGCCGCGCGTGGAGGGCGTGCACCTGCGCGGCGGCAAGGTCGCCCGTGGCGGCCTGCGCTGGTCCGACCGCATGGAGGACTTCCGCACCGAGGTGCTGGGCCTGGTGAAGGCGCAGCAGGTCAAGAACGCGGTGATCGTGCCGGTGGGCGCGAAGGGCGGTTTCGTCGCCAAGCGGCCGCCCGTGGGCGGCGGACGCGAGGAATTCCTCGCCGAGGGCATCGCCTGCTACAAGACCTTTATCCGTGCCCTGCTGGACATCACCGACAACCTGAAGGAAGGGCAGGTGGTGCCGCCGTCCAACGTGGTGCGCCATGACGAGGACGATTTCTACCTGGTGGTGGCCGCCGACAAGGGCACCGCGACCTTCTCCGACATCGCCAACGGCATTGCCGACGAGTACGGGCACTGGCTGGGCGACGCGTTCGCTTCCGGCGGCAGCGTCGGCTATGACCACAAGGGCATGGGCATCACCGCGCGTGGCGCCTGGGTCGGTGTGCAGCGGCACTTCCGCGAGATCGGCATCGACGTGCAGAAAGAGGACTTCACCTGCATTGCGGTCGGCGACATGGCCGGCGACGTGTTCGGCAACGGCATGCTGCTCTCCGAGCACATCCGCCTCGTTGCGGCGTTCAACCACATGCACATTTTCGTCGATCCCGACCCGGATTCCGCGGCCAGCTTCAAGGAGCGCAAGCGTCTCTTCGAACTGCCGCGTTCGTCGTGGGCCGACTACGACAGCAAGCTGATCTCCAAGGGCGGCGGGGTGTTCAACCGCTCCGCGAAATCGATCCCGATTTCGTCACAGATGAAGAAGCGCTTCTCCATCGATGCCGACAAGCTGACGCCCAACGAGCTGCTCAAGGCCATTCTCCAGGCCCGGGTCGACCTGTTCTGGAACGGCGGCATCGGCACCTACGTGAAGGCCAAGAGCGAGTCCCACCTGGACGTCGGCGACAAGGCCAACGACGCCATCCGCATCAATGGCGGCGAGTTCAAGGTGCGCGTGGTGGGCGAGGGTGGCAACCTCGGGATGACCCAGCTGGGACGCATCGAGTACTGCCTGGCGGGCGGCCGCTGCAACACCGATTTCATCGACAATGCCGGCGGCGTCGACTGTTCGGACCACGAGGTCAATATCAAGATCCTGCTCAACGAGGTGGTGGAGCAGGGCGACATGACCACCAAGCAGCGCAACAAGCTGCTGGCCTCCATGACCGACGACGTGGCCGACCTGGTCCTGCTCAACAATTACCGGCAGACCCAGGCCATCAGTATCGCGGAGTCCGAGGTGGTCTCGCGCATGGAGGAGTACCGCCGTTTCATCTCCAGCATGGAATCGGCGGGCAAGCTGGATCGCGCGCTGGAGTTCCTGCCCGACGACGAGTCCATCGTGGAGCGCAAGCTGCAGCGCAAGGGCCTGACCCGGCCGGAGCTCTCGGTGCTGATCTCCTACTGCAAGGCGGACCTCAAGGAGCAGCTGATCAACTCCAAGGTCCCGGACGACCCCTACCTGCAGCGCGAACTGGAGACCGCGTTCCCCGCGGTGCTGGTGAAGCGTTACCGTGACGAGATGTATGCCCACCGCCTGTACCGCGAGATCGCGGCGACGCAGATCGCCAACGACATGGCGAACCGCATGGGCATCACCTTCGTGCACCGTCTCACGGAGTCCACCGGGACCAAGCCGTCCCACGTGGCGCGTTCCTACATCGTGGCGCGGGACGTGTTCAATATTGCCAGCCTGTGGGAACAGATCGAGGAACTCGATCACAAAGTCGATGCCGCGGTCCAGATGGAGATGATGACCCAGCTCATCCGCCTGGCCCGGCGTGGCACCCGCTGGTTTATCCGCAACCGGCGCGCGGTGTTCAAGTCCGAGGACGTGATCCAGCAGTTCCGGCCCGGTATCGCGGAACTGGCCGGGCACATCTCGGAACTGGTCGAGGGCGTGCACCAGGAATCCCTGCAAAGCAAGCAGGCCTACCTGGTCGAGCGCAATGTACCGGAGGAACTGGCGAAGTCCATTGCCCAGCTGGCGGCCCTGTACAACGGTCTCGGCATCATCGAGGCTTCGAGGGAAACCGGGCGCACCATTCGCCAGGTGGCCGAGGCCTTCTTCAAGCTCGGTGACCGCCTGCAACTGCACTGGTTCAGTCGCCAGATCACCGATCTCACGGTGGAAAACCACTGGCAGGCGATGGCCCGCGAGACCTTCCGCGACGATCTCGACTGGCAGCGCCGCTCCCTGACCACCGGGTTGCTGCAGATGCACGAGGGGCCGGAGGAAATCCATGCCCGCATCGATGCCTGGGTCGACCACTACAAGCCCCTGGTCGACCGCTGGCAGAACATGCTCAACGGCCTGCGCAGCGCGGCAGCGGGAGATTTCGCCATGTACGCGGTGGCGGTCCGGGAACTGCTCGATCTCGCCCAGAGCACCACGCACCGCCCGATGTCGGCGAAGAAGTCCGGCGCCGGTTCGAAAAAGGGCTCCGGCGGGGCCGGCAAGACGGCGGCCCCGGACAAGAAGTCCGCCCCTGCCGCGTCCGCGGAAACGGGCAAGAAGGCCGTGCGCAAGAAGGGGGCGAAGTCCTCCGCGGGTAAAACCAAGGCGGCCTCGAGCCGCAAGAAATCCTGACCGGGCGCCCGCAGGGCGCAAGCGTGCATGCCCAGCGTTACCGTGGACCTCTACATCGAACCCGAGGAGTTCGTGCGCCTCTATGAGGGTTCGGCGCGCACCGTCGTCTGTCGCGCCGAGGACGGCCGCACGGTCAGCTTCCCGGCCCGGGTGCTGCGTCCCTACGTGACCGCCGACGGGGTTCGCGGCCGCTTCCGCATCGAGTTCGGCAGTGACAACCGGTTCAGTGGCATCCAGCGCCTGTAGCGCCCGGTCACACCCCGGCTAGGCGCCCACCACGCACTGTCCGCACACCCGCAGCACGTTGCCGGTGACACCGGCGGATCCCGGTTCGGCAAAAAAGGCGATGGCTTCCGCGACGTCACCGGGAACACCGCCCTGGGACAGGGAGTTCATGCGGCGGCCGATCTCCCGGGTCACCATGGGAATCGCCGCCGTCATCTGGGTCTCGATGAAGCCGGGCGCCACCGCGTTCACGGTGATGCGGCTGTCGCGCAGGTCGGCCGCGAGGTGCCGCACCCAGCCGATCACCCCGGCCTTGGAGGCCGCGTAGTTGGACTGACCGACCTGCCCGGCGATCCCGTTCATGGACGACACCCCGATGATGCGCCCGTGCTCGGCGATCACGTCGTCGGCCAGCAGTCGCTCGTTGATGCGCAGCACCGCGCCCAGGTTGATATCCAGGGTCTGCTCCCACCACGCCTCGGGCATGTTGGCGAGGGTCTTGTCGCGGGTGATCCCGGCATTGTGCACGATGATGTCGCCCCCGCCCGCGTCGGCCAGCTTCTGGCTGATGTAGCGGGGCGCCTTCTCGTGGGTGATGTCGGCCACCACCGGCTTGCCGCCGATGTCCGCCATCACCGCATCGAGATCGTCGGCGGCAGCTTCGATGTCGAGGCCGATGACCCGTGCGCCGTCCCGCGCCAGGGTGCGGGCGATCGCCTCGCCGATGCCGCGCGAGGCGCCGGTGACCAGCGCCGTGCGCCCGGCAAGCGGTTGGGCGGGGTCGAAGTCGGGCGGCTCCGGGGCGCCGGTCACGGTGAGCACCTGGCCGTCGACGTAGGCGGCGCGGGGCGAGAGCAGGAAGCGGAGCGGACCGTCGAGCATGCCGCCGGCGCCGTCCTCGACGCGCACCAGGTTGGCGGTGGCGCCGCGCTTGCCGATCTCCTTGGCGATACTGCGACAGAAACCTTCCAGCGCGGCCCGCGCGGCCGCGGCCTCGGCGTCGGGGGCGTCTTCCGGGCGGCGGCCGACGATGACGACCCGCGCGCAGTGATCCAGGTTGCGCATCACCGGGTGGAAGAACCCGTGCAGCTGGTTGAGCTGGGCCGCCGTCTCGATCCCCGTGGCGTCGAACACCAGTGCCGAGAAACGTTCCGACAACGCCTCCTGGCTGCATTCCACCGGGTCGATGTCCAGTTTCTCGCGTCCCGCCGCGGCCAGGATGCGGGCGGCATGGCCGCAGCCGGCGGGGATGCAGACCCGGGCCTCCGAGGCCGCCAGGCAGCGCACCAGGTAATCCTGCAATGCGGCGTCCTCGGAGGCGCCGAGGAGCACTGATCCGGACAGGAACACGCCGCGTTCCCCGTCGGGCCTGCGCAATTCCACGGGCGTGGGAAAACCCAGGCTGCCCAGCACGCTGCGGCCGATCCGTGTGCCCAGTACCTTGTCGTAATAGTCATTCATGTCGCATCCACCCGTCTGCGTCGTGCGGAGATTCAGGAGTCATCCGGCAGTGCGCCGTGCCGGACCAGCAGTTCGCGCACGGCCTTCGCCAGCAGGCGGTAACCCTCGGCGTTGAAGTGCACGCTGTCCGACTTGTGGGCCGGGGAGTGCTGCAGGTCCGGTATGATATTGCCATCGTAGGCAATTGCGTACTGTTCCGCGATGTCCGGGTACCAGGGCGCCGCGCTGGCGACCAGTCCGAATTTCGGCACGCCGAGCAGCACCACCTCCGCACCGTGGCCGCGGATGGCCTCGACCATTGCCGCCAGGTTGGCGCGGGTCTGTGCGGGGTCCAGGCGCCGCAGCACGTCGTTGCCGCCATGGCACAGGATCACCAGTCGTGGCCGGTGTTGTTCGAGCAGCCCGGGGAGACGTGCGAGGCCGTCACTGCTGACCTCGCCAGGCACCCCGGCGTTGATCACCCGGAGGCCGGTTTCCCGGGCCAGCACCGCGGGATAGGCGGCGTCGGCATCGGCACCGGTGCCGCGGGTCAGGCTGTCACCGAAGGCCAGTACCACGGCGTCGGGCGGCAGCGGTTCGAGGCGCACGGATTCGCCGCACCCCGCGCAGATCATCAGCAACAGGCACGGCAGGATGATGCGACGTGCTCGGGACGTGGACATCTTGGCCTGGCTCCCCGGTGTGGTCTCCTGGTGAACTTTAGCGGAATGCGCCGCACGGGAAAAAGTCCGTATAATTTGCCGATGTCCGCCAACCGGTAAGGCCCGAGCCACGTGTTGCAACTCCTGTACCCCGCCCTGCGCCCGCTGCTGTTCCGCATGGATCCGGAACGCGCCCACGAGATCACCCTCGCCACGCTGCGGTGGCTGCATGCGCGCCGCATGCTTGGATTGCTCGCCCCGCGGGCGCCGTCGGTGCCGGTACGGGTGATGGGCATCAATTTCCCGAACCCGGTCGGCCTCGCCGCCGGACTCGACAAGAACGGCACCTGCATCGACGCCCTGGGCCGCCTGGGGTTCGGTTTTCTCGAGGTGGGTACGGTGACGCCGCGCCCGCAGCCCGGGAACCCGGCGCCGCGCATGTTCCGCATCCCGGAACGGGAGGCGCTGATCAACCGCATGGGTTTCAACAACCGGGGCGTCGATGCGCTGGTGGCCGAGGTGCGGGCCGCGGATTACCAGGGGGTGCTCGGCATCAACATCGGCCGCAACAAGGACACCCGCGACGAGGACGCCCTGCAGGATTACCTCGACTGCATGCGCAAGGTCTACCCGGTGGCCAGCTACATCACCGTCAACGTCTCCTCGCCCAACACGCCGGGCCTGCGCGACCTGCAGGCGCGGGATGCGCTCAAGGACCTTGCCGGACGCCTGCGCGCCGAGCAGATCGGCCTGGAGGGCGTCTCCGGCCGTCACGTGCCGCTGGTGCTCAAGATCGCGCCGGACCTCGACGAGGCCGGAGTCTCCGACGTGGCCGGCATCGCGCTGGATACCGGGATCGGCGGCATCATCGCCACCAACACCACGGTCAGCCGCGAGGCGGTGGCCGGACTGCCCCACGCGGAGGAGGGCGGTGGACTCAGTGGTGCGCCGCTACGCGCGCGTTCCACCGAGGTGGTGCGACAACTCGCCGCGGAACTGTCGGGGCGGATTCCGGTGATTGCGTCCGGCGGGGTGATGAGCGCGGAGGCGGCCACCGAGAAGCTGGCCGCCGGCGCCAGCCTGGTCCAGGTGTACACCGGCCTGGTGTACCGGGGCCCCGCACTCGTCCGGGAGATTCTCGACGGCGTGCTCGACCTGCCGGTCCTGGCCGCCCGTGAAAAAGAAAACAGCCCGCAGGAGCGGGCTGTCGAGGTCTTGCGTTAGGGATTGCTGCTACCGCACGTACGTAGTCTTGTCGCGAGTATTCGCCTCTTTCATTCAACCTACCTGGTGGCCGGCAGCAGCAAATTCTGTGACAAACCTGGCGCGGACGGCGATCCGGCTGCTGCGTACGTTGCTCCTATCGGGAGCTTTCGGTGTCCGGCTGTTCTCCAGCCCCGCAGTCACCTGTCGTTGATTCCACCGTGCCAGTCGTACAATCGTCTTCTCTTCAAACCTCGCTGGTTTTGGTTTTCAGGTTGAAGCGGTTCGCTTCACAAGAGACCTGATCGAGTGGGGGTGGTCAATGCATCTGCATCTTGTGCAGTCCGGAAACCCCCGTGTACCCGTTCCACTGGTCGGTGCGACCCTCGTGCCATCCGGTCATCCACCGGTCACGGATCTCGCCGTGGTCGAAGGGGCAGATTTCCCTGGACCTGCCATCAAGTCCAGCCTGGTAACCCCGGGTATACGCTCTTTCAGTCCTGTCTCTTTTCTGTCTTCTCATATACTGGATACCCCTTTGCGTTTCTTCGCTGCGGTAATCACGGTCCTGCCGGGTGCGGCATGAAGACGGAATCGCGGATTGCGGCCTCCTTGGGTTCTGGCTTGCTGGATATGGGTTGAGTGTCGTTCCGGTCGCGCTGTTCCTCTTCGTTCGCACCACTCTCTCATTAAAGGGCAGGGTTCCCGGTTTTGTCGATGATCAAAAATCTATATGGCATGCCGCTTTTTATTGGCTTTTGTAATAAACCGTAAGTCTCTGAAATTGCGTCATAAAATTGGTGGAGGATCAGGCCGCCGCCGGCGCCGCGTCAGCGCGAGTGCGCGGGGGAGGCCCGGGATGGAGCGGGGTCGGGACAAAATGCAGTATCCTGACAGGTAACCGCAACATTTTCCGGCTTTACGCCGCCGGGCCATGTTGACTAGATTGTCAGTATCGTAAGCGACCGGAATTCCGGCACATTTCGGCATTTCGGGGAAGTGCCGCCAGCAGGGGACGGGGAATGTTGCAAAAGCATCGTGAGGGAGACCAGGGGGGACGGATTCCGTTCCGCTCGGGCCGCATGTACTACGTGAACGACGAGTGGTATTTCACCACGCGCGAGGGAGAGGATCGCGGTCCGTACCCGAGCCGCGACGAGGCCGAGGCGGCGCTGGCGCAGTTCGTTCGCAGCCTGCAGGCGGAACAGGACGGGGCCGGAGAGGACGACGCGCAGGATTAGGCCCTGGTTGATCCCGGGCGGTTCAGCCGCGACATCCGGGGCAGAATAAAAAAACGGCCCGCGGAGTTTCCTCCGCGGGCCGTTTTCGTTCTCGGCGGCTGGCCTGGATCAGGCAGCTTCAGAGGTCTTGGCGGAGCGGGCGACGGCCTTGTTCAGGCTGCGCACTTCTTCCGTCAGCAGCGAGAGCTGCTCCACGACCTTGCCGATGACCTCTTCGAGGTCGCCGCGGGACAGCTGCGGCGCCAGGGCTTCGAGGTCAGCCTTCTTGGCCAGCTTGCTGATGTCCTTCTTGCGGACGACTTCAGCGAGGTCGCCGACGATGCCTTCGAGGTCATCGCGGGTGGCGACGCCGGTTGCCTTGGCCAGGCGGTCCAGGGCGTCGAGGGTCGCTTCGCGGGCCTTGGCCAGGTTTTCCCCGGCGGCACCCTTGACGCTTTCCACGTTGATCCCTTCAACAGCCTTGCGCAGGTCGGCGGCGCGGCCTTCGAGGGCTTCGCGAACCGCTTTCTGACGCTCGCCGGCCTCACCCTTGAGGGCGCCCAGCTTTTCGGTCGCGGTGGACTTCAGGCTGGCAGCGTCCAGGCCTTCGACGGCCTCGCGCAGGCTGGCGATGCGGGCTTCGACCGCTTCGCGGGCAGCTTTGCCCTTCTCGGTGGCAGTGGCCTTGAGGGCCTCAACCTTTTCGCCGGCCTCGCCCTTGATCGAGTCGACGTTCAGACCTTCGACACGACCCTTGACCTGGTCGACGCGGCCCTTCACGGCGCCCTTGACCGATTCCTGGCGTTCCTGAGCGGCTTCGCGCAGGGCGGCCAGCTTTTCCTCGGCCTTGGTGCGCAGGCTGCCGGCGTCCAGCTTGGCAATGCTGTCCTGGAGCTTCTTGACCTGCTCCTCGACGTTGGAACGCAGTTCCTGCTGGCGGCTGGTCGCGGTTTCCTTGAGGCCGGAGATCTTCTCCTCGGCCGTGGCGCGCAGCTTGGCTGCGTCCAGGGAACCGACCGTTTCCTGCAGCTTGCTGAACCGGCCTTCGATGGTCGAACGCAGTTCCTGCTGGCGGCTGGTCGCGGTTTCCTTCAGCCCGGAAATTTTCTCGCCGGCGGTTTCGCGCAGGCGGCTCTCGAGGTCACGCCCCGATTCCACCAGCTTGCCGAGCTTTTCCTTGCCCGTTTCGATGAGTTGACGCGGGTCGATTTGCGTCGTCTGGGTAGCTTCCGTCATGTGATGTATCTCCTTCAGTGAACGATAAACATGATCGCCTTGGTGTGTTTCGTTCTGCCCGGACCCACCGCGCAGAATCCCCAAATGCGAGCGCATCGTAACCAAGAAAATTAGAATAAGAAACCTAAAAACGGCCTTTCAAAGCAAAATAAGCTACAGATTTTTCACTGTTTTCCCGTGCGTGTCCGGTTTCGTCCCGGGCCCGCCGGGAAACGGTCCCGGGGCGCCAGCGGTGACGCGATTCAACGCTTTGCGGC
>JBFGWM010000066.1:0-11954 GCA_041588495.1 Pseudomonadales bacterium
CCCAGGGGCACCAGCTTGAGCGCGGCCATCACCGTGTTCTCCAGCCAGGACCAGGCGTGGCCGAGTGCGGCATCACGAACCGGGATGTTCCAGGTCGTGGCGGCGAAGGCGAACGCGGACAGTTGGGTGTGATCGTTTTCTTTCTCGAGCTGATCGCAGCCGGCGACCTGCAAGCCCTCCAGCAGGCGGGACAGCGCGCGTCCGCGCACGCGCTCCTCCTCGCGCAACTCGGAGGTCTCCCGCAACGCGAGCAGCTGGCGGTTCCATTTTTGACGGGTTGCAGGATCCCCGTTCAGCCAGCCCCTGTGCAGGCGCTGCAGGATCGGGATGTCCACCCGCGCGATGCCGTTGCCGAGCATCTCCCGGCACCAGGCCAGGGTATCGGTCTCATCCTTGACCCAGCCCGCCTCGACCGCCCACTCCAGCCCCTGGGAATAGGCGAAGGCGCCCACCGGCAGCGAGGGGCTGACCAGTTGCAGCAGGCGCAGGCTGGCGTGAGGGTCGGTTTCAGTCGCCATGGGCGTGCTCGTGTTCGTGATCATGGGAATGGCCGTGCCCGTGCCCGTGTGCGCCGTACGCACCGGCCTCGGGTTCGAAGGGCGCCTGTTCGCAGCGGACCTCCACGCCCAGCTGACGGACCATCTCGTCGAGCACGTGGTCGTGGCGGTAGCGGACCCAACCGGAGCTGATCTGCAAGGGGACGTGACGGTTGCCGAGGTGATAACTGACCCGGGCCAGGGCCAGCGGGTCCGGGGTCGCCGCGGTGGAGACGCTCTCCTCGGCCGCCACCACGCGCACGCCCGCGCCCTGTTCGTCCACGAGCACGTCACCACCCCGCGTCACGGTGCCACGCGGAAGAAAGATGCCGATATCCGCGCCGTTGTCGAGACGGGCGCGCAGGCGGCTGCGCACCCGCTGCTCCCAGGACAGGGTGATCGTTTCCCCGCATTCCGATGCGGGGTTCCCGGTGGAGACGAGGCGGCGCATGCTCAGAACAGGAAGTAGCGCTGCGCCAGCGGCAGTTCCGCGGCAGGCTCGCAGGTGAGCAGTTCGCCGTCGGCACGCACCCGGTAGTTCTGCGGGTCGACCTCGATTTTCGGCAGGTAATCGTTCAGGCGCATGTCCTTCTTCTGCAGGTTGCGCGTATCCGACACCACCGCGATGGTCTTGGCGAGGTCGAGTTGCTCAGCGACACCCGCATCGCGTCCGGCGCGGGACAGGAAGGTCAGCGAGGTCGCCGCGCGCGCGCCGCCGAGGGCCCCGAACATCGGCCGGTAGTGGACCGGCTGCGGCGTGGGGATTGACGCGTTGGGGTCACCCATGGGGGCTGCCGCGATCATGCCGCCTTTCAGAATCAGGCTCGGCTTGGCGCCGAAGAAAGCCGGCTTCCACAGGACCAGGTCGGCAAGCTTGCCCACTTCGACGGACCCGACATCGTTGGCCATGCCGTGGGTGATTGCCGGGTTGATCGTGTACTTGGCGACGTAGCGCTTGATGCGCGCGTTGTCGTGGTGCGCCGGATCGGACGCCAGGCTGCCGCGCTGGACCTTCATCTTGTGGGCGGTCTGCCAGGTGCGGGTGATGACCTCGCCCACGCGGCCCATGGCCTGGGAATCCGAGGCGATCATGGAAAACGCGCCGAGGTCGTGCAGGATGTCCTCGGCGGCGATGGTCTCCGGCCGGATTCGCGATTCCGCGAAGGCAACGTCCTCGGCGATGTTGGGGTCGAGGTGGTGACAGACCATGAGCATGTCGAGGTGTTCCGCCACGGTGTTGACCGTGTAGGGTCGGGTCGGGTTGGTGCTCGAGGGCAGCACGCTGGCCTCGCCACAGGCGCGGATGATGTCGGGCGCATGACCGCCGCCGGCTCCCTCGGTGTGGTAGGTGTGGATGGTGCGGCCCTTGAACGCGGCGAGGGTGTTCTCGACGAAGCCGGACTCGTTGAGGGTGTCGGTGTGGATCGCCACCTGGACGTCCATGTCGTCGGCCACCGAGAGACAGTTGTCGATTGCCGCCGGCGTGGTTCCCCAGTCCTCGTGCAGCTTGAGGCCGATCGCACCGGCCTCCACCTGCTCCACCAGTCCCTGGGGCAGGCTGGCGTTGCCCTTGCCGAGGAAACCGAGGTTCATGGGCAGTTCGTCCGCCGCCTGCAGCATGCGGTGTATGTTCCAGGGGCCCGGCGTGCAGGTGGTCGCGTTGGTGCCGGTGGCCGGCCCGGTTCCGCCACCGAGCATGGTGGTGACGCCCGACATCAGCGCGTCCTCGATCTGCTGCGGGCAGATGAAATGGATGTGGGCGTCGATGCCGCCCGCGGTGATGATGGAGCCCTCCCCGGCAATCGCCTCGGTACCCGGGCCGATCACGACATTCACCCCGGGTTGTACGTCCGGGTTGCCGGCCTTGCCGATGCCGCTGATGCGGCCGTCGCGAACACCGATGTCGGCCTTGTAAATGCCCGTGTAATCGACGATGAGCGCATTGGTGATGACCAGGTCGGCGACCTCCGGGCCGGAGCGCTGGCTTTGTCCCATGCCGTCGCGGATCACCTTGCCGCCGCCGAATTTCACTTCCTCGCCGTAGGTGGTGCGGTCCTCCTCGACTTCCAGCCAGAGTTCGGTATCGCCGAGGCGCAACCGGTCACCCGTGGTCGGGCCATACATTTCCGCGTAGGATCGCCGGTCGATCGTACTCATGACTTGTTCTCCAGTGCGCCCATCACCTTGCCGTTGAAGCCGTAGATCTCGCGCTTGCCGGCGAGGGCGACCAGTTCCACGCTGCGCGTCTGCCCCGGTTCGAAGCGGACCGCGGTACCCGCGGCGATGTTCAGTCGAAACCCGCGCGCGGCATCGCGATCGAATTCCAGGCCGCTGTTGGTTTCAAAAAAGTGGTAGTGGGATCCGACCTGCACCGGCCGGTCGCCGGTATTGGAGACCTCCAGGGTGATGGTCTCGCGTCCTGCATTGAGTTCGATGGGTTCGCCCTCGGCGACCAGTTCTCCGGGAATCATGTCTCGGCTCCTCAGGCGATGGGTTCGTGGACGGTGACCAGCTTCGTCCCGTCGGGGAACGTGGCCTCGACCTGGACCTCGGGGATCATTTCGGGAATCCCCTCCATGACATCGTCGCGTCCGAGCAGGGTGCGGCCGTGGTCCATCAGTTCCGACACGCTGCGACCCTCGCGGGCGCCTTCCAGGATGGCGGCGCTGATGTAGGCGATCGATTCCGGATAGTTGAGCTTGAGGCCGCGTGCCTTGCGCCGTTCGGCCAGCAGGGCGGCGGTGAAAAGCATCAGCTTGTCCTTCTCTCTCGGGCTCAATTCCATGATGAGACTTCCTCAAATGATGATTCGGTACGGACGTTACGCATGCACGTCAGGTTTTCCAGATGCGTGGCGGGCAGGGCGCACGGCCGGTGACCAGTGGACGCACGGCGGCCCAGATTTCGCGGAACAGGTTCTGCGCGATATCGCTGCGCGGGCCGAGGTAGCGCGCGACCAGCAGGCCGTCGACCAGGGTCATGGCGATGTCTGCCGCGTCGCCGATGCGGTCGCGGGCGGCTTCCAGGGTCTCCCGCGTCGCGGGCGTCGCCACGAGGGTTGCGTTGACCGGGTGACCCCGCAGGCCGCAGGTGGAGACCGCGAGATCCCGGTCGCCCCGGAGTGCGAGCTTTTCCAGCAGCAATGGTCGTCCGTCCCGGCAAACCTGGAATTCCTGGCGGAACGTTCCGCGGGTAAAGCGTTCGCCACTGGCGGGCCGGCCGAAGCAGGCAGTTTCCCAGCCGATAAAGGCAGCGTCCGGATCCAGGTCGACGCGCGTGGTGATCGCGCCCTCGGCGCCGTCGAAAACAATGTTTTCCCGTGGCAGCCATTCCAGCACGCCGCCGTCGGCAACCGCGAATTTCTGCACCTGGTGCGAAACCGGGCCGAGGCTGCGATAGAACATGGTCGCGCCCGGCGTGGTGACCAGTGCGTGGGCCGATTTACCCACATCCAGGTCGGCCTCGAGACGGTCGCCACCCACCATGCCTCCCGGAGGGTGCAGGAGATACACGTGGCAGGGGTCGCCCTCCGGATGGAAGGTGCGCTGGATCAGCAGTGGGCCGCGTTGTTCGCGTTCCGCGACGATGGTGCGGCCGTCCCGTTCACGGAACTGCAGGCGGATCCGGCCCTGCCACCCGCGGACCGGGTCGGCACTGCGCGGCAGCGCGGCGGTCATGGCGAAGGCTCCGCCTCAGCCCGCCGCCAGCACCGCAACGCCGAGGCCGGTCACGCTGCACAGGGCGGCAAGCGCCCGGTGGCCGCGCTTGCCGGTCGCCAGGATGGCAAGCGAAGCTGCGCCCAAAAGCAGGGCCGCGGGCACCAGCAGGTGGTCCATGCTGGCCACGGCATGCAGATAGCCGCCGAGCCCTTCGGCCAGGGGTGCGTGGCCGGGATGACTCCAGGCGAGCGCGGGTGCGCCCATGGAAACAATAAACGGCAGTGCACTTTCGCTGAGTCTCTTGAGCATTGTCATTTGGCCGGTTCCTCCGTTGCCGTTGCGGATCCGCGTGGTGCCCGGGACACTGTGCCCGGTCACACGGTCAGGTGCTGACGCACGAGTTGGTCGTCGAGTTGATCCATGTTGCCGCGGGCGACCCCGCGACCCTTGTCCATGATGCAGAATTCCTTGCCCACCCGGCGCGCAAAGGGCAGTTTCTGTTCAACCAGCAGCACGGTGAGACCGAACTCCCGGTTGAGGCGCAGGATGATGTCGCCGATCTGGTGGACGATGTTGGGCTGGATGCCCTCGGTCGGTTCATCGAGGATCAGCAGCTTGGGGTCGATGGTGAGGGCGCGTCCGATCGCCAGTTGCTGTTGCTGGCCGCCAGACAGGTCGCCTCCGCGACGCTGCAGCATCTCGCCGAGTACGGGGAACAGTTCGAACACCAGGTCGGGCACCTTGCGTTGGCGGTCGCGCCGTGCGCCGAGCCCGATGCGCAGGTTTTCCTCGACCGTGAGCAGCGGGAAGATGTCCCGCCCCTGGGGCACGTAGCCGATGCCGCGTCGGGCGCGACCGTCGGCGGTTGCCGAGACCAGGTCCTCGCCTTCGAAAGAGATGCTGCCGGAACTGGCGGGCAGCAGGCCCATGATGCATTTCAGCAGCGTGGTCTTGCCGACGCCGTTGCGTCCCATCAGGCAGGTGCAGGTTCCCTCGGCGATCTCGAAGTCGAGGTCCCAGAGGGTGTGGGATTCGCCGTAGAACTGGTTGAGTCCGCTGACCGCGAGCATGCTCAGGACCCCAGGTAGACTTCGATCACACGGGGATCGTTCTGGACCTTGTCCATCGGTCCCTCCGCCAGCACGCTGCCCTCGTGGAGCACGGTGACCTTGCGCGCGATGGAGCGCACGAATTCCATGTCGTGTTCGACCACCACCACCGAGTGGCTGCCGGCAAGGTTCTGCAACAGTTCCGCGGTGCGCTCGGTTTCCTGGTGGGTCATGCCGGCGACCGGTTCGTCGACCAGCAGCAGGCGGGGCTTCTGCATCAGCAGCATGCCGATCTCCAGCCATTGTTTCTGACCGTGGGACAGGGAGCCGGCGCGTTGTTGCACGTGCTCCTGCAGGCCGATCAGTTCGAGCACCTCGCCAATGAAGTCCCGCTGCTCCCCGTTGAGGCGCGCGAACAGGGTCGGCCACACGCGGCGGTCGGCATGCAGGGCAAGTTCGAGGTTCTCAAACACGCTGTGGTTCTCGAACACCGAGGGCTTCTGGAACTTGCGGCTGATTCCCGCCTGCACGATTTCCGCCTCGCTCATTTGCAGCAGGTTGGTGCGCCTGCCGAAGTAGACGGTGCCGGTGTCGGGCCGCGTCTTGCCGGTGATGATGTCCATCATGGTGGTCTTGCCGGCGCCGTTGGGGCCGATGATGCAGCGCAGTTCACCCTCGTCGATGTACAGGTTGAGCCCGTTGATGGCGCGGAAACCATCGAAACTGACGGTGACGTCCTCGAGGTAGAGGACAGTGCCGCTGGCGATGTCCGGTCCGCCATCGGAATCCACGCCATGGTCGACCATGAACTCGAAGACGCGGTCGCGTCGCAGGAATTCCCGGGGTGCCTGCAGCATGTCCATCAGCCCTGCGACTCCCGGTCCCGGCGGAACATCCCGACCACGCCCTTGGGCAGGAACAGGGTGGTGAGCACGAACAGCGCGCCCAGTGCGAAGAGCCAGGCGTCGGGCATGGCGCCGGTGAACCAGGTTTTGGCGTAATTCACCGAGATGGCGCCCGCCACCGCCCCGTACAGGGTGGCGCGGCCGCCCACTGCGACCCAGATGACCAGTTCAATGGAATTGAGCGGGGCAAACTCGCCCGGGTTGATGATGCCCACCTGGGGCACGTAGAGCGCGCCGGCGATGCCCGCGAGCACGGCGGACAGCACGAAGACCCACAGCTTGTAATGCTCGACCCGGTAGCCGAGGAATCGCGTGCGGTCTTCGGCGTCGCGTACCGCCACCACCACGCGACCCAGTTTCGAGGTGACAATGAAACGGCAGGCCAGGTAGGCAAGTCCCAGGGTCACCGCTGAAACCAGGAACAGGCCGACGCGGGTGGCGTCAGACTGCAGGTTGAACCCCATGATGTCCTTGAAGTCGGTCAGCCCGTTGTTGCCGCCGAAGCCCATCTCGTTGCGGAAAAATGCCAGCATCAGGGCGAAGGTCAGGGCCTGGGTGATGATCGACAGGTACACGCCGGTCACCCGCGAACGGAAAGCCAGCCAGCCGAACACCAGGGCCAGCGCGCCCGGCACCAGGATCACCATCAGCGCGGCGAACCAGAACTGGTCGAATCCGTACCAGTACCAGGGCAGTTCCTGCCAGTTGAGGAACACCATGAAATCCGGCAGTTCGGGGTTGCCGTACACACCGCGATCGCCGATCTGGCGCATCAGGTACATGCCCATGGCGTATCCGCCGAGGCCGAAGAAGGCGGCGTGCCCCAGGCTGAGAATGCCGCAGTACCCCCAGACGAGGTCCAGCGCCAGCGCCAGCAGGGCGAAGCTCAGGTACTTGCCGAGCAGGGTCACGGTATAGGTTGAAACATGCAGCACCGAGTCGGCCGGCACCAGCAGGTTGAGGACCGGGACCAGGACGGCGGCCAGCGCCAGCAGGCCCAGCAGCACCATGCCGCCACGATCATCGAGGAGAAGTCTGCGCATCAGCATGGGGTCAGTTCTCCGCCGCCCGGCCCTTCTGCGGGAACAGGCCGCGCGGGTACTTCTGGATGAACAGGATGATGAAAACCAGGACCAGGATCTTCGCGAGCATCGCGCCGGCCCAGGGTTCGAGGAACTTGTTGGCGACACCGAGAGACAGGCCGCCCACCAGGGTGCCCCAGAGATTGCCGACCCCGCCGAACACCACGACGATGAACGAGTCGATGATGTACGACTGGCCGAGATTGGGCCCGACGTTGGTCAGCTGGCTCAGGGCCACGCCGGCGACACCGGCAATCCCGCTGCCCAGCCCGAAGGTCATGGCGTCGACCCAGCCGGTGCGGATGCCCATGGCACGCGCCATGGTGCGGTTCTGGGACACCGCGCGCACCTGCAGGCCGAGGGAGGTCTTGCGCAGGATCAACATCAGCGCGAAGAACACCATCAGCGTGAAGATGACGATGTAGAGCCGGTTGTAGGTCAGCGCCAGCGCGCTGTTGATCTCCCAGGACCCGCTCATCCATTCCGGGGTGGAAACCGCCCGGTTCAGCGGCGAGAAGATGCTGCGCACGGTCTGCTGCAGGATCAGGCTGATGCCGAAGGTTGCCAGCAGGGTTTCCAGCGGCCGCCCGTACAGGAAACGGATCACGCCACGCTCGATGGCCACGCCGGCAAGTCCGGATACCAGGAAAGCCGCGGGAATCGCCACGAACAGGCTGAACTCGATATGGTTGGGCATCAGCAACTGCACCACGTAGGTGGTGTAGGCGCCAAGCATGATCAGTTCGCCGTGGGCCATGTTGATCACGCCCATGACCCCAAAAGTGATCGCCAGGCCGATGGCGGCGAGCACGAGCACGGATCCCAGGCTGATGCCGAAAAACAGTTTCTCGACGAACTCGAAGCGTTCCACGCGGACCTCGATGTTGCGGAGCGTCTTCGCGGCAAGCTCGCGCACCTCATCATCGGGCTCAATGAATTCGCCTTCGTCATCCACGGCGAGTAGTGCGCCCAGTCGGGAACGTGCCTCGGGCGCCAGGCTGCCTTCCAGGTTACGGATCGCATCGAGACGCGTTGCGCGATCGTCACCCTCGAGATGCAGCAGGGAAAGCGCGGTGACCAGTGCCTCGCGGACACGCTCGTCGGTCTCACGTTCGATGCCCTCGATCAGCATCGGTTCGTTGTCGGCATCCGGGGTTTTCACCAGCTCACGGGCCGCGGCCAGGCGAACGGACGCATCCTCGCTACCCAGTTCCAGCCGCGCGATCAGTGCGCGCAGTTCGCGGCGCAGGCGGTTGTTGACGCTGATGCGCCGTACCTCGCGCTTGCCGACCATACCGAGAGATTCCCCGGTCACCGCGTCGGCGATTGCAAGCGGCTCCGCGTCGCCGTTGAGAATGACGACGCGGCGGTCCTTCTTGCGGTAATAGAGTTGGCCTTCGAGCATGGCCGACAGCACGGGGATGGCCCGCGGGTGCCTGATTTCCTGGAAGGCCTGTACGGCGCGGCCCTTCTTGGTGAAATTACGGGCGTTGAGTGACTCGACGGCCGCTGCGAACGCGGCATCCTCGGTTTGCGGAGCGTCCGCCTGGGCCGGCGCCACGGTCAACATGGCCAGGCAGGTCAGCAGGAGGACGATCTGGAAACGGAAGTGATTCGTCAGGGGGACAAACATCTGGGAGCCAATGTCCTGGTTGCCCGGATGCGGGCAGGTCGGTTGTATCCAAGGGGGCGTGTTTCGCGGTGCGCCGCATCTTAACAGCGCCCGGCGGCGTTATCCAAGCCTTGCCGTGGGCCCGGGCCGGTTCCCCGGCGGGCGGGGGCGGAGGCGGGCGCCCAGCCGGGCGCCCGCCGTTTTCCCGGTGTTACTGGTAGTTCTGACCGGAGCACTTCCCGGTCTTGATGTTGAAGTTGCCGCAGCTGATGGGCGAGGTCCAGTCCGCCACCAGGAACTTGCTGGCGGGCAGGTAATCGGACCATGCGTCACCGACCACGGTGCCGGGGGTCTGCCAGACCACTTCGAACTGACCGTCTTCCTGGATTTCACCGATCAGGACCGGCTTCGACAGGTGGTGGTTCGAGTACATGACCGCGGTACCGCCGGTCAGGTTGGGCACTGCCAGGCCGATCATGGCCTTTTCGACCGCTGCCGGGTCGGTGGTGCCGGCCTTCTCAACGGCCGCGACCCACATCTTGAAGCCGATGTAGTGGGCTTCCATGGGATCGTTGGTGACGCGCTTTTCGTCCTTGATGAAGGCGTGCCACTTGGAGATGAACTCGTCATTGGCTTCCGCGTCGACGCTCATGAAGTAGTTCCATGCGGCCAGGTGACCGACCAGCGGCTTGGTGTCGATGCCGGACAGTTCCTCTTCGCCGACCGAGAACGCGACCACGGGGATGTCCTCGGCGGACAGGCCCTGGTTGCCGAGTTCCTTGTAGAACGGAACGTTGGCGTCACCATTGATGGTGGACACGACCGCGGTCTTCTTGCCCTCGGAGCCGAACTTCTTGATGTCGGACACGATGCTCTGCCAGTCGGAGTGACCGAACGGCGTGTAGTTGATCATGATGTCCTTTTCGGCGACGCCCTTGGACTTCAGGAAGGCCTCGAGGATCTTGTTGGTGGTACGCGGATAAACGTAGTCGGTGCCGGCCAGGACCCAGCGCTCAACGCCGACTTCGTTCATCAGGTATTCCACGGCCGGGATCGCCTGCTGGTTGGGCGCGGCGCCGGTGTAGAAAACGTTCTTCGAGGACTCCTCGCCTTCATATTGGACGGGGTAGAAGAGCAGGCTGTTGAGTTCCTCGAAGACCGGCAGGACGGACTTGCGGGACACCGAGGTCCAGCATCCGAACACGACCGAGACCTTTTCCTTGGCGATCAGTTCGCGGGCCTTTTCCGCGAACAGCGGCCAGTTGGAGGCCGGGTCGACGACCACGGGCTCCAGCTTCTTGCCGAGCAGTCCGCCGTTCTTGTTCTGCTCCTCGATCATCATGAGAACCGTGTCCTTCAGCGTGGTTTCGCTGATGGCCATGGTGCCGGAGAGCGAGTGCAGGATACCGACCTTGATGGTGTCTCCGGCGTGGCCGGGGAGCGAGACAAGGAGCGTGAATGCAGAAACGAGTGCGAGCATCGTCCTGCGCAGTTGGATCGAGATGGTGATTACGCGAGTCATGTTATTCCTCCGCTTGGGTTTGCGCTTGCGCGCGGTCAGAACTGGTACTGGGCGCCCAGTACCACACTGTCGGTTGTGCCGGCACCCTCGGTGTGGGTGGTGGCGTAGATCAGGGAAAGCCGTGCGTTGTGGCCCTTGATGATGTAGTTGAGGCCACCCTCGGTGCGACGCACGTCAGCACCGCCGTCGGTGCGCTCGAGATCCTGGTAGCGGACCACCGGCTGGAACTGGCCCGGACCGACTTTCTCCGGGAACAGGTAGCTCGAAAGCACCAGGTAGCCGTTGCCCTGCAGGAGCGCCGGGTTGGCGCGGTCGTCGAGGTCATAGCTGTAGTAGGCACTTTCGACGGTGAACACGCCGTCGTTTTCCAGCTTGTTCTGCATCAGGAAATCAATGCTGGTGCCGGTGAAATCACCGGACGCGCCGGGCACGCCGGTGGCGTCGGACTGGTGTTGCGCGACCAGGCCGATGGCCAGGATTTCCTTGTCACCGTAGTAGTCGCTGCTGTTGTAGTAACCGGGTTCCGGATCCCAGAAGTTGAAGGTCAGGCGCCCGGTGTACAGGAAGCCGTCCGGATCGTTGGAACCTTCCGCGCAGGGCGCGCTGTCCCGGCAACCCTCGAACACGCCGAACTGGTACTTGAACTGGCCGCCACCGGTCTGGCCCCAGACCGCGACGCCGTCATCACGTCCGGCGAACACCGCGGGGTAGGCCTGCACCAGGGGGAAGTCCCAGATGCCGAGGTAGTACGGCCCGTCGAAATTGGAACGGTCGGAGGGGGCCAGCATGCGTCCGGCCCAGATATTGAAGTAGTCGTTGAACTCCATCCGGACGATGGCGTCGAGGAGGCGGATCCAGTCGTCGTTGCTGCCGTCCTTCTCGGTGTTGAGGGTGAAACCGAGCCAGTCGTTGAGCTGACCGTTCAGGTAGATTCGAAAGCTTTCCGTCTCGTAGTCGCGGCCCCAGTCCCCGGACTCCGATCCGGCATCCTCGGTACCGCGGTAGCCGAGGCGTACTCCAGCGCCGACGCTGATCCAGGTATTCTCATCCGCTTCGAACTTCTTTCCGGCTTCAGCGACCGTCGCGGTTGCGGCGATGCTGGTGGCCAGCGCGAGGCGCGCCGCCAGTTCCCTGGCTTGTTTCATGCTTGTTCTCCCCGTTCAGTGATTGCACAAAGTCTGTGCATAAATGGTGCTGCGCTTTCGCGTGCACGGCGCAACGGGTAAGCAATGGCCATGCCACTACTAAAGTTCCATTAGATTCACCGGGATAAATTGGAACGTTCATTTAGTAACGTTCCCGGGTGCTCCGTCATAGGGCGCCAGTTGGGTAATAGGGGCAAGAACGGTGCGGTGTTTTCCGGCTGAAATGCTCCGAAAAGCAGCTCACCTGGATCTGGAAGCGGTTGGTAACAGCCGCGGATCGTGGTTCAGACCGACCGGCCTGGGCCTTCGGAGTGTGCTCAGTGGGTCAGCAAGTGCACCAGGAACCAGAACAGGATGCCGACCTGTACCGAGAAAAACGTGACCCGGACCATGACGGCCAGGTGCGAGGTGGAGATCATGTGGGTCGTCGACTGCCCGATGCGG
>JBFGWM010000067.1:0-11758 GCA_041588495.1 Pseudomonadales bacterium
ATTTCACAGGTCCTGACCAATTTCATCATGAACTCGCTCCTGCACGCATACGACGAAGGCGAGGCTGGGACCCTGCGCATCCAGATCTCGGTCAACGGCCACCGCCTCCACCTGGTCTACTCGGATGACGGCAAGGGAATGTCCGAGGCGGACCGCAAGAAGGTCTTCGAACCGTTTTTCACCACTCGGCGCGGCACCGGCGGCACGGGGCTGGGCATGCACATCGTGTACAACCTGGTGAAAAGCGAGGACGGCGGCCAGATCAGTGTGCACAGCGCGCCTGGCGAGGGCGTCCGTTTCGAACTGGACCTGCCGGTGGGCGAGGAGCCCGCTGTTCCCGTGGAGTCGGTGAAAAATTGATCACCCTGAATTCAACTATGCTTTGTGGAACCTGCTCCTGACCGAACCGGGGGGTAACGGACTTGGCTAACCTGCTGTGGCTCCAGGGCGGCGCGTGTTCCGGCAATACCATGTCGTTCCTGAACGCCCAGGAACCGAGCGCCTGTGACCTCGTCACCGATTTCGGGATCAATATCCTCTGGCATCCGTCCCTCGGCATGGAACTCGGCGAAAACCTGCTGAAACTGCTCAATGGCTGCCTCGACGGGGAGATTCCCCTCGACATCTTCGTGTTCGAGGGCACGGTGATCAACGCACCCAACGGCACCGGCGAGTGGAACCGCTTCGCGGGCCGGCCGATGAAGGACTGGGTCCAGGACCTGGCCGATGTCGCCCAGTACGTGGTGGCCATCGGCGACTGCGCCACCTGGGGCGGAATTCCCGCGACCGAACCCAATCCCACGGATTCCGAGGGCCTGCAGTTTCTCAAGCGCGAGCACGGCGGTGCGCTGGGCGAGGACTTCACCAGTCGGGCGGGGCTGCCGGTGGTCAACATCCCGGGCTGTCCCGCGCACCCGGACTGGATCACCCAGATCGTGGTGGCCCTGGCCACCGGGCGCGGCGCCGATATCCATCTCGACGAATTCCAGCGGCCGAAGACGTTTTTCCAGAGTTTCACCCAGACCGGCTGTACGCGAAACATGCACTTCACCTACAAGGTGTCGTCCACCGAGTTCGGGCAGCGCAAGGGCTGCCTGTTTTACGACCTCGGCTGCCGGGGACCGATGACCCATTCGCCCTGCAACCGCATCCTCTGGAACCAGCAGTCGTCCAAGACGCGGGCGGGCATGCCCTGCATCGGCTGCACGGAACCGGAGTTCCCGTTCTTCGAACTGGCGCCGGGGACCGTGTTCAAGACCCAGACCTTCATGGGCCTGCCACGGGAGTTTCCGGGCGGCCTCGACAAGTCCGGGTACATCAAGATGACCGCGGCGGCCAAGGCCGCCGCGCCCGCGTGGGCGGAAGATGATATTTTCGTGGTCTGATCCGCCGCGCGGCAACCCATTCCGAGCCCTGCTCGACACATAAGAAAGTACTGCCCATGGGAAAAGTTCAGACACTGGATATCTCACCGGTCGGCCGCGTCGAGGGTGACCTCGACGTGCGCGTCGACATTGACGACGGGGTGGTGGTCAACGCCTGGACCCAGGCCGAGTTGTTCCGCGGCTTCGAGGTTATCCTGCGCGGCAAGGACCCCCAGGCGGGCCTGATCGTCACGCCGCGGGCCTGCGGCATCTGCGGCGCATCGCACCTGACCTGCGCGGCCTGGGCGCTGGATACCGCGTGGGGCACCGAGGTGCCGCGCAATGCCATCCTCGCGCGCAACCTCGGCCAGATCACCGAGAGCCTGCAGAGCACACCGCGCCACCATTACGGACTGTTCGCGATCGACCTGGTCAACGAGAAATACAGCAAGAGCCCGTACTACGAGGAGGCCGTGCGGCGCCTGACGCCGTTCACCGGCCGCACCTACGAGATCGGCATCACGGTGTCCGCCAAGCCGGTGGAGATCTATGCCCTGTTCGGCGGCCAGTGGCCGCATTCCAGCTACATGGTTCCGGGGGGCGTGATGTGCGCGCCGACCCTGACCGACGTGACCCGCGCCTGGTCGATCCTCGAGTATTACCGCACCAACTGGCTGGAGCCGGTGTGGCTGGGCTGTTCCATGGAGCGCTACGAGGAAATCCAGAGCTACGACGATTTCCTGGCCTGGCTGGACGAGAAGCCGGAACACGCCGACAGCGATCTCGGCCTGTACTGGAAAATGGGCTGCGACGTCGGCCTCGACCAGTACGGCGGCGGCCTGCACAAATTCCTGACCTGGGGGTACCTGCCCCACGAGGACCGCTACCAGAAACCGACCATCGACGGTCGCGCGGCGGCCACCTACATGAAGGGCGGCGTGTACGATTTCGATGCCGACACCCACACCCCGGTGAGCCACGCCTCGGTGCGCGAGAACACCCGGCACTCCTGGTACGAGGAGGGCGATGCCGACGTGCATCCCTTCGATCGCGAGACCAAGCCGATCCAGAAGAACACGGCCGATTTCGACGCCCGCTACTCCTGGGCGACGGCAGTGACCCACAGCGACATGGGCCGCCTGGAGGCCGGCGGACTGGCGCGCCAGGTGGTGGCCGGCGGCCGGCATGGCGAGGACTGGCAGCATTACGATCCGCTGGTGCTCGACATGATGAAGAACATGGGCGGTCCCAACCTGCTGCTGCGGCACTTCGCGCGTATGCACGAGACCTGCAAGCTGTTCCGCCAGGCCGAACGCTGCCTGCGCGAGTTCCGCCTCGACGAGCCGTGGTACATCAAGCCCCGCGAGGTCGACGGCAAGGGCTGGGGCGCCACCGAGGCCATTCGCGGCGCGCTCGCCCACTGGGTCGAGGTCGAGGGGGGCAAGATCAAGAATTACCAGATCATTGCCCCGACCACCTGGAACGTCGGACCCCGGGACGGGGACGAACGCCGCGGGGCGATCGAGGAGGCGCTGGTCGGTGCGCCGATCGCCAATCCGCGGGACCCGGTTGAGGTCGGCCACGTGGCGCGCTCCTTCGATTCCTGCCTGGTGTGCACGGTCCACGCCCACGACGCGAAGACCGGCCGCGAACTGGCCCGCTTCCGGACCACCTGAAACCCGCGCTGATGGCCGAGTCGGCGGACGAGGATCTGCGCCACGAGATTGGCGTGCTGCTGGCCGGCGGCCTGCGCACCGAGGTCGAGCCGGTGCCGGAGGATTCGGCGCAGGCCCAGGCCATCCTGTCGCGCATGCAGGCGCTGCCCGCGGATGATCTGCGGGGACGGCTGGTGCTGGCCGGCCTGACCGATCATCCGCATGGCGAGGAGCAGGCGCGCTGTAACGAGTGCATGTATTACCTGCTGCACCGGCGCTGGTGCGAGCTGCCGGAACTTGATATACCGGTGGAGTCCCACTGGTGGTGCCGGTTGTGGCGAATCTGATCCGCCCGACCGGCGGTTGAACGAGAGGGGACGCGGCCATCAGTTCCGAAAACGAAGACCGCGGTGCAAAAGACGAGGCGCTACGCGTACTGGTCTCGCAGATGCTCGCCGACGGACTGGAGACGATGGTCGAGCCGGTCCCCGAGGACAATTACCAGTTCGCGCTCATCATCCACGATCTCGAGCAGCTCGAAGCGGACGATGTCGAACAGAAGCTGGTGATTTCAGGTTATATCGATCACCCGCGCCCCGAGGACGGCCAGCGCTGCCTGGAGTGCATCTATTACAAGCCCCGCCGGCGCTGGTGTGAACTGCCCGAACTCGATCTCCCCGCGGAAGCGGAATGGTGGTGCCGCCTGTGGAGAATGTGAATTCCCTGAACAATGCGCCGGAAGAGGTGGCCCTGGTCGTGATCGGGTGCGGCAACCCGAACCGGTGCGATGACGGCGTCGGCGTGCAGGTCGCCGCCGAACTGCTGCAGTATGTCACGGCGCACGGTCTCGACCAGGTCCGCGTGTGTGATGCGGGGACCGGCGGCATGGAAGTGATGTTCATGGCCCGCGGCGCGCGCGAACTGGTCATCATCGATGCCTGCGTTGGCGCCGGGCCGCCGGGTGCGGTGTTCCGGGTTCCCGGTACGGAACTCGAGGCCGAGTTCGAGGCCGGCTACACCCTCCACGATTTCCGCTGGAATCATGCCCTCGCCGCGGGCCGCAAGATGTTCGGGGACAGGTTCCCGGAGCGGGTCACCGTGTACCTGGTGGAGGCCGGCAACCTGGATTTCGGCCTGGAACTCTCGCCCGAGGTGCAGGCTGGTGCGCATTCCGTGCGGGACCTGATCAGGGAGCGGATCGATGCCGTCAGCGAGCGCCCCTCCGGCGCCTGACCAGGCTTCCGGCCTGGTCCTGCGCAGCGGTAGCCTGTACCTGGACGCCGCCCTGTGCGAGCGGTACCTGCCCGGGCTCGAGTCGGTGGGGCTCTTGCTGGAAGGCAACACCCTGTTCGTGCTGCCGGTCCATGATCCTGCCGCCGGCGGCCTGCTGCTCAAGGTCCGCAACCGCACCGGGGACCGGGTGGTTCACGGCAGCGAGTTCCTGCGCGATCATGGTCTGCGCGATGACTGCGATCTCGAGCCGGAATGGCAGTGGTCCGGCGCCATGCACGCGTTGGCGATCACCCTGCCGCCGGAACTGGTCACCCCCGGAGACCCGCGATGAGCGAAACACTTGGAGAGCACCAGGTACAGGCCGCCCTGAAGGCCGCCGAGGCACCCGGCGCGTCGCCGGTCGAGAAGGCGACCATGCTCATGGAAATCGCCATGGGCATGCAGCAGCGACCCTCGGGTCCGGCGCAGTTGCTGGAGGCGGTGCGCCTGTACGCGCGGGCGCTGGAAGTCTGTCCCGATGCGGAAATCCTTCTCGCGGCGCGGATCCGTGCGCGTCGCGGTACCGCGTTGCAGGCGGTCCCGGCCGAGGATCCCGGCTACCTGCGTGATGCCCTCGCTGAATACGAGGCGGCCGCGCCCGTGTTCGCAAAGCACGGGCTGCCAGCGGAGGTCGCCGAGCTGGACATGAACCGCGGGCTGGTGCTGCAGTCTCTCGCCGCGTGCGGCGCGGCGTCCATGCAGGATGCGATCGCCGCCTACCAGGCGGCCCTGCGCCATTTCACCCGCGAGGACCATCCCCGCGAGTTCGCGATCCTGCACAACAATCTCGCCACCGCGTTCCTGTCCATGCCGGTCAGCGGCGAGCAGGGCCGCCTGCGCGAGGCGCTGGCGGTGCAGTCCTTCGAGGAAGCGCTCAAGGTGGTGACGCTGGAGGCGGACCCCACCGAGTACGCCATGCTGCAGAACAACCTCGGCAACGCCCTGCAGCACGTGGACAGCGGGCACCCGGTGCAGAACTGCCTGCGCGCGCTGGACGCCTACGACGAGGCCCTGCGCGTGCGCAGCGCGGAGCACATGCCGGTACAGCACGCCAACACCCTGGCCAACCGCGCCGCGTGCCTGGCGCGCCTGCCCGATGATCCGGAGCGCCCCGATCTCGGGCAGCACGGCAACCTGCGCCGCGCGCTGGATGATTTCGGCGCAGCGGCGGCGATCTTCGAACGGGCAGGGGAAGCCGCGAGGGCCGCGCTGGTGCGGGAAATGATGGAGGAACTGCAGGCGCGCGACGGCACCCTCGAGGTCGGTGCCGGGGAGAATGCGGGTGGCGAGTCCGGCTGAGCATGAATCCGTCGGGGAGGCTCCGTCCCTGGAGCGCCTGCTCGCCGACCTGTGCGCCCTGGAGGAGATTGTCGCCGCCTGGGACGAGACACCGCGCGGCACCGCCCGCGCCCTGGTCAACGCGGTCGAGGACCTGCACCGCGAGGCGCTGAAGCGCATGATCCGCATCCTGCGCCGTGAGCCGGGCCTGGCTCCCGCCCTGCGCGAGGCGGCCTCCGACGAGGTCGTGTACGCGGTCCTGCGCCGGCACGGGCTTTTGCGGCCCTCGGTGCAGGAGCGGGTGGAGTCCGCCCTTGCCGCGGTGCGGCCGATGCTCGGCGCCCACGGTGGTGACGTGGAACTGGTCAGCGTGGAACTTCCCGACACCGTGAGCGTGCGCCTGCTGGGGGCCTGTGACGGTTGTCCGGCCTCCATGGTGACCCTGGTCGAGGGCGTGGAGAAAGCCATCCGCGAGGCCTGCCCGGAGATCACCACGATCCGCCGCGCGAATGCCGCCCGGCCCCTCGAGGCGGGCGTGGAGCCGGTGCGCATCGTCAGTCCCTTTGATCCCGCCGACGGCGCGGGCTGGTTCCCGGTGTGCAGCGTCGAAGAGATTCCCGAGGACGGCATCCTGGTGCGTGCCGCGGCGGGTACGGGACTGCTGCTGACCCGCAGCGGGGAGCGGGTCCGCGCCTATCGCAACGCCTGCGCGCACATGGGGCTGGCCCTCGACGGCGGCAGTATCGCCGACGGCATCATCACCTGTCCGCATCACGGTTTCCGCTATGAACTCGCCGAGGGGCAGTGCCTGACCGTACCGGGACTGTGCCTGCCCGCGGTGCCCGTGCGTGAACACGGTGGCCGGATCGAGGTGCGCCCGCAGTGACCCTTGCGGAGCCTGCACCCGGTATCGCCATGCACGCCCCGGCATTTTGCGGTGCCCCACCGCTGATTCTCGGCTACACCCGCCTTGGCGAATTGCTGGTGGATCCGGTGCAGCCGGCCGCGCACACTCTGTTCGCACCGCGCGGCGCGTGCCTGCACCCGGACGGTTCCCTGTGGGTTGCCGACAGCGGACATCACCGTTTGCTGGGGTGGGACTCGGTGCCGCGCCGGGACGGACAGCCGGCGAACCACCTGCTCGGACAGGCTGACTGGGACGGCGAGGGCCGTAACGGCAGCGGTGAAGTGGCGCGGGAATGCGCTTTGAACCTGCCGGTGGGCGTGGCTCCGCTGGGCGCCGGCCTGGCGCTGGCCGATGCCTGGAACCATCGCGTGCTGATCTGGCGGCAGCCGCCACGCGGCTGCAACGTGGCGCCGGACCTGGTCCTGGGCCAGGCGGATTTCAGTGGTCGCGGCCTGAACCGTGAGCGTGGCGCGCCCGGCGCGGACACCCTGTACTGGCCGTTCACCGTGCACTGGGACGGCGAATGCCTGTACGTGGCGGATACCGGCAACCGGCGCATCCTCGGCTGGTATGGCGTGCCCGGTCGCAATGGGCAGCCGGCCGATTTCGTCCTTGGTCAGCACCGCTTCGACTGCCGTGACGAAAATGCCGGCGGAGAACCCGGGCCTTTCGGCATGCGCTGGCCCCACAGCGTGTGCACCTGGAACGGCAGGCTGTGCGTGGCCGACGCGGGCAGCAGCCGCATCATGGTGTGGGACGGGTTGCCGCGCGAAAGCGGGCAGGTGGCGAGCCTGTTCCTGGGCCAGGCTGATGCCCTGGCCAGCGGGCACAACGGTGGCCGCCTGGCGCCCGATGCGACGGTGGTCAACATGCCCTATGCCATCAGTGCGGAGGGGGATTGGCTGTACGCGGCGGATACCGCCAATTCGCGGCTGCTCGCCTGGCACCGGGACGATCTCGCCAATGGCGCTCCGGCCCGCGGCCTGTTCGGCCAGCCGGGTTTCGGCGAGCGCGGCGAGAATCGCTGGCAGGCGCCCGGAACCGACACCCTGTGCTGGCCTTACGCGGTGCAGGCGGTCGACGGTCGCATGGTGGTGACGGACACCGGGAATCACCGGGTGCTCCTGCTGGACCAGGGTTCATGAGCGGACAGGAATCCATGCACGGGGAGCTTTTCAGGGTTCGCGGACAGGTGCAGGGTGTCGGCTTCCGGCCCCACGCCTGGCGGCTGGCCCGCGACCTCGGCATCCGGGGCGAGGTGTGTAACGATCGCGACGGGGTGCTGATCCGGGCCTGGGCCGGGCGCGAGCGGCTGGACCGCTTCGCGCGGGACCTGGTGACGGGGGCGCCGCCGATGGCGCGGGTGGAGGCACTCCTCCGCGAGCCCCTGGCCGGGCTTCCCGAAACGACGACCTTTCGCATTGGTGCCAGCGCGGATGGTTCGGGGATGACCCGCATCGCGCCCGATGCGGCAACGTGCGCGGCCTGTGTCGCCGAACTGCGCGACCCCGGTGACCGCCGTTACCGTCACCCGTTCACCAGTTGCACCGACTGCGGTCCGCGGCTGTCGATCCTGCGTGGACTGCCCTATGACCGCGCCGCGACCAGCATGGCGGCGTTTCCCCTGTGCGCGAACTGTCGCGAGGAGTTCGAGTCTCCGGAAGGGCGTCGCTTTCATGCCCAGCCCCTGGCCTGCCCGGACTGCGGGCCACGCCTGCAATTGCGCGATCCTCAGGGCGGATTGAAGGGGGAAGCAGAAGCTGCCGTGACCGCGGCGGTGCGCCTGTTGCGTGACGGCGCGATCCTCGCCGTGAAAGCGACCGGCGGCTGGCAACTGGCCTGCGACGCCACCAATGACGACGCGGTCAGTGAACTGCGTCGTCGCAAGCAACGGCCTGGCAAGCCGCTGGCCATGATGGTCCGTAACTGCGCGGTGGCTGATCGCTATGCGATCCTCGACGATGCCGCACGTGAAGCCCTGCAGTCGGCCGCCGCGCCCGTGGTGGTCGTGGCGGCGATCCCCGGCACCGACCTCGCGGCCGGCATTGCCCCGGGTCTCATTGAACTCGGGTTCATGCTGCCCCACAGCGGCCTGCACCACCTGCTGCTGGAAGACCTCGATGCGCCACTGGTGATGACCAGCGGTAACCGCGCCGGGGAGCCCCAGGCCACCGACGACGCGGATGCCCGGGATCGCCTGGCGGGCGTCGCGGACGCCTTCCTCGGCCATGACCGCGAGATCGTGCACCGGGTCGACGACAGCGTGGTGCGGGTCAGTCGCGGCGTGGCGCGGGTGCTGCGCGCCGGACGCGGGCTCGCGCCCCTCTCGATGCCGCTGCCGGCCGGCCTCCGCGACGGACCGGCGGTGCTGGCCATGGGTGCGCACCTCAAGAACTGCTTCGCGCTCGCCGAGGACGGGCGCCTGACCGTCAGCCAGCATGTCGGCGATCTTGGCAACGCGGCAACCGAGGCCGCCTTCCGTCGCAGCCTGGCGCTGTACCGCGGCCTGTACCGTTCGAGCCCCCGACGCATCGCGGTGGACCTGCATCCCGATTACCGCGCCACGCGTTGTGGCGAGGAACTGGCGCAGGAATGGGGCGCCGGCCTGGTGCGGGTGCAGCACCATCACGCCCATCTCGCCTCCTGCCTGCTGGACAACGGTATTGCGGCCGACCATGAACCGGTTCTCGGGGTCATGCTCGATGGCCTGGGAATGGGCGTCGACGGCGCCGGCTGGGGCGGAGAGTTCCTGCTCGGCGGTTACCGAGGATATGAGCGCCTGGGCACCTTCAAGCCGGTGGCGATGCCCGGCGGCAGCCTGGCCATGCGCCAGCCGTGGCGCAACACCTTTGCTCACCTGGTGGCCGAACTGGGCTGGCCGTGGCTGCGCATGAACTTCGCCCACCTGGACCTGTTCACGTTTCTCGACGGCCAGCCGCGTGCGGCCCTGGACGCCATGATCGCCTCCGGAACCGGTGCGCCGGTCGCCAGTTCCTGTGGCCGTCTGTTCGACGCGGTGGCCGCCGCCATCGGTATCTGTCGCCAGGAAAGCAGCTACGAGGGTCAGGCGGCCATGGAACTGGAGGCGGCGGTCGACCCGGTTGCGCTCCGCGACGAGCCCGTGGAACTGGCCTACCCGTTCGCGATCCCGCGGCTGGGCGGGGACGGCCTGCCGTACATCGAGCCGCAGGCCATGTGGCAGGCCCTGCTCGGCGACCTCCATCTCGGCACGCCGCGCGGCGTGATCGCGGCGCGCTTTCATCGCGGGCTGGCCCGCGCTATCGTGGCCATGGTGATGCGCCTGGCAAATGCCGGCGATGTCCGGCGGTTCGCGGACGTGGCGCTGAGTGGCGGTGTGTTCCAGAACCGGGTTCTGCTTGAGCAGGTTTCCAGCCTGCTGGAGGCGCAGGGGTTCCGGGTCCTGCTGCAGGCCCGGCTCCCGGCCGGCGACGGCGGCATCGCGGCAGGGCAGGCGGCCGTGGCTCTGGCCGCGATCAACGGTTCCGCGGAAAGCGCCGCGGAAGCGATGGAAACAGGAGGGTGCCAGACGTGTGCCTAGGAATCCCGGGACAGGTCGTCGCGATCACCGACGCCCGGTGCAAGCTGGCCAACGTGTCGGTGGCGGGTGTGCTGCGCGAGACGAATATCGCCTGCATCGTCGACGCCGCGCACCCGGTGGAGTCCTGCGTGGGCGACTGGGTCCTGGTGCACGTCGGTTTCGCCATGGCGCGCATCGATGAGGCGGAAGCCGCCCGCACCCTGGCCCTGCTCGAGGAACTGGCCATGATCCAGGAAGAGTTGAACGGGGTGTCCGGTTGAATCATCGTCCGCGCATCCGTCAGGCAGGGGCATGAGCGAGACGCCTTCGACCCTCGATACCCTGTATCCGTATCTCGGCGCGGACGGGGCGGACGACATCGGCGACCCGGTGTTGCTCGAGTCCGCGCGCGCCAAGGCGGCGGACAGCGCGCGCCTCAAGGAGCGTTTCTTCACCGAACAGGGCGCCGGGATCGTCGCCGCGGCCCGCGCCATCGCCGGCGTGTACCGCTCTGGCGGCCGCATGTTCAGCATGGGCAATGGCGGCTCCTCCTGCGATGCCGCGCATTTTGCCGTCGAGTTCACCCACCCGGTCAGCGTCGGGCGCCCCTCGCTGCCGGCGACCCATCTCGCCGACGACACCGCCCTGATGACCGCGGTGGGCAATGACGTCGGTTTCGAACACGTCTACGTGCGGCGCCTGATCGCCCTGTGCCGCGGCGGCGACGGGCTGATCGGGTTCAGCACCAGCGGCAACTCCGCCAACCTGCAGGCCGCGTTCACCAAGGCACGCGAGATGGGGCTGGTGACCCTGGCCCTGCTCGGCCAGGACGGCGGTCGCATCGCCGCCGGCGGATGTGCGGACCATTGCCTGGTGGTACCCGGTGACAGCATCCACCGCATCCAGGAAGTGCACGTGGCGATCTACCACGTGCTCTGGGACCTGGTGCACACCCTCCTGGCCGGAACCCGGGGGCAGCCGTGAGATTCGTCGACGAGTTCCGCGACTCGCGCCGTGCGCGCGGCCTGCTCGAGGACATCCGGCGCCTGTCCGGCACTCTCGCCGACGGCCGCACGCGACCCCTGCAGCTCATGGAAGTGTGTGGCGGTCACACCCACGCGATCTTCCGTTACGGCCTGCAGGGACTGTTGCCCGAGGGTATCGAGTTCGTGCACGGGCCGGGCTGCCCGGTGTGCGTGCTGCCCATGGGAAGGGTCGACGACTGCGTCGCGCTTGCGCGCACGCCGGGGGTGATCCTGGCCACCTTCGGTGACGCCATGCGCGTGCCGGGATCCGCCGGCAGCCTGTTGCAGGCGCGTGCTGAGGGCGCCGACGTGCGCATGGTGTATTCGCCCAGTGATGCCCTCGACCTGGCGCGCAGGAACCCCGACCGCGAGGTGGTGTTCTTTGCCCTCGGCTTCGAGACCACCATGCCCTCCACCGCGCTGACCGTGCTGCAGGCGCACAGCGAGGGCATCGGGAATTTCTCGGTGTTCTGCAACCACATCACCATCATCGCCACCATCAAGGCCATGCTCGACTCGCCCGACCTGGTGCTGGACGGGTTCCTGGGTCCGGGACACGTGAGCATGGTCATCGGCACCGCGCCCTACCGCTTCATCGCCGAGCACTACAGGAAGCCCATGGTCATCGCCGGGTTTGAACCGGTCGATGTGCTGCAGTCGGTGTGGATGCTGCTGAAGCAGATCGCCGAGGGGCGCTGCGAGGTGGAAAACCAGTACGC
>JBFGWM010000068.1:0-11613 GCA_041588495.1 Pseudomonadales bacterium
ACCTCGCAGGACTTGTCGGACCCCGCGGCAATCACCGGCAGGCCCTCGGGAATTCCCGTGTCCGCCGCCGCCGCCCCGGTGACGCGACCGATCTCGTCGCAGGGGCGCACCAGTTCCGGCAGCATGCGCTGCGGAATGCACACCGCCTTCCACTTCCAGTCCCAGTCCGGGGCCCACTGCAGTTTCTTGTAGTCGAACGGGATGTATCCCACCTGGCAGCCGACGGAATCGGCAAAGCGGCCGGTGAAGCGGTAATTCAGGTAGCCGGAGAGCAGCAGGAACTTGTGGGTGGCGGCCCACACGTCGGGCTGGTTTTTCGCAATCCAGTTGGCCTGGGCACGCTCGCGGAAATAGCGGATCGCACCCTCCGCGCCCAGTACCTTGAACGCAAGGTCCCAGTGCATGCCCAGGGAGCCTTCCGGCTCGGTGAGGCGCTGGTCGAGCCAGGTGATCGCGGGGCGCAGGACCTTGCCACTCGCGTCGACGTTGATGACGGTGCCGCGCTGGGTGGTCACCGCGAGGCCGATGATGCGTCCGCGCTGGTCCCCGACCTGCTCCCACAGCCCGTGGCAGGCCTTGCACAGCGACTCCCAGTAATAGTCGGGATGCTGTTCCGCCCAGCCCGGGTGCTCGGAGAAGTAGGGTTCCAGTTCGACCTTCGACTTGAACAGGACATTGCCCTGCAGGTCGAACACCAGGGCGCGCACGCTCTGGGTGCCGTTGTCGATGGCCAGCAGCCAGTCGCGACTGTTGGTCGCACCGCCGCTGCTCATGCCGGGCCCTCTTCCGGCTGGGGATGCGGCGGCCGCACCTTGGGCGCCGGCGGACCGTAGTGCGCCTTCCAGATATCCAGGTACGCCTCGCGCTCCAGGCCCCAGCGCTTGCGGTCCCAGCCCAGTTCCTCGCTGCAGATGGCCCGCACCCGGTCGAGCTCGGCCGCCCCGCCACCGGGCAACAGCATGCCGATGCGGGTACGCCGCAGCAGGAGATCATCGAGGTGGACCACGAGTTCGTTGCGTGCCGCCCAGCGCAGTTCGCTCCACCAGGTACGCGTACCGCCCACGGGTTTCAGTTCGTCGGTTTCCAGGGCCGCGCGGAACGCGGGCAGGTCGGCGCCGAAGCGGCCCGTGAAGCGGTGGCGGGCGCCCCACGGCAGGGACAGGCCGTCGAGGAGCCGCGGGTCGGGAGGGGTGAACACCGGCGCCGGGTCATCCGGCAGCCGGAGGTTCGGCAGGTAGGCCGCCGCCCGCTCCAGGACCTCCCGGCCGATGACCCGGAAGGTGGTCAGCTTGCCGCCACTGACCGACAGCATCCCGGCATCGTCCCAGATCGAGTGATCGCGCTTTTCCTTGGACGGATCCACGCCGCTGCCCGAACTGATCACCGGGCGCACCCCCGACCAGGTCGAGATCACGTCACCACGGGTGAGCCGGTAGTGGGGTAACTGGTGGTTCGCGGCGGCCAGCAGGTAATCGGTCTCGACCTCGGAGATGGTGGCCTCCAGGTCGAGATCGTCACGGTGATCGAGGTCGGTGGTGCCGATCACGGTGACCCCTTCCCAGGGAAACACGAACACCGGCCGCTTGTCCTCGGGATGGCGGAAGCTGATGGCCTGGCCGACGGGCGCGCGCCACCCCGGCACCACCAGGTGACTGCCGCGCAGGGGTCGGATCACCGGGTCCCGGCCCAGTTCCCCGCGCAGGCGGTCGGCCCATGCGCCGGTTGCGTTGACCACCACCCGGGCACGGATCTCCATGCTGTCACCGGTCTCGAGGTCTTCCACCTCGAGGCCGCTGACCCGCGCGCCGTCACGCAGGGTACGCCGCGCCGCGACGTAGTTGATGGCAGTCCCGCCATCGCGGATGCCCTCGCGCAGCACGCGCAACACCAGGCGCGCGTCGTCCGTTACCGCGTCACCGAACTGCATCGCGCCAAGCAGGTTTTCACGGCGCAGCCACGGCGCACGCAGGAACAGCTCACTTGCACGGTGAAAGCGGTGGTTCCATTTCCCGGCCATGACGTCGTAGATCATCAGCACGATGCTGAACAGCCACGGTGGCGGGAACGCCTTGCGATAGTGCGGATACAGGAACGGCAGCGGATCGACCAGGCCCGGGGCCTCGCGCAGCAGGCGCTGGCGCTCGGTCACCGACTCCTGGGTCAGGCGGAAGTCACCCTCGGCGATATAACGCAGGCCGCCATGCACCATCTTCGAGGAGCGACTGGAGGTGCCCCAGGCGAAGTCGCGTTGTTCCAGGAGCAGCACGCGTAACCCGAGGCGCGCCGCCTCGCGGAAGATTCCGGCCCCGGTGATGCCCCCGCCGACCACCACGAGGTCCCACACCGGCCCGGCGCCGGATGCCAGCCGCTGGCACTCGGCATGCCGCCAACGCTCGTTCCATGCCGCGTGCTCACCCGCCATCGACCGCCCCGACGAATCCAGAAAATGGATAAATTATAATCGCCAAAATAATGTTTTCTTTGAACTTCTGACGCGATCAGCGACGCCCCGGGAGGAACAGCTTGCCCGGGTTCATCACGCCCTTGGGATCGAACAGCTTGGCCAGGCCGCGAATGGCCTTCATGCCCAGCGTGCCCTTCTCCGCCGGCAGGTATGGCGCATGATCCACGCCGACCCCGTGCTGGTGGCTGATGGTGCCGTGACCGTCGACGATGGCCTGGGACGCGGCGGTTTTCAGCTTCAGCCAGCGATCGTAGGTTTCCGCGTAGGTTTTCGCGGTGCGGAACACGTAGGTCGTGTAAATGCTCGAGCCCTGCGGGTAGACGTGGGACAGGTGGGTGAACACATGGACCTTCTCGCCCTCCTCGCGCAGGCCTTCGCGCAGGGTGTGCTCGATGGAGTCGAGCAGGGTGTCGACGTTGACCCAGTCGGTGGCGGTCTCCAGGGTATCCACCGCGTAGCCGACCTCCCACAGGGACTCGCGCAGGTACGGCGCACGGAAGCGGTTCTCGGCCCACTTGGCGCCCAGCTTGGTGCCCGTATAGACGGCATCGTACTGGGACATCAGCTTGCGCATCTGGCGCATGGCGGCCTTGCACTGGCTTTTGCTGCCGGTCAGGCCGAAGGTCATCATGCACTTGCCCTTGCGCGCGCCGCGCGCGCCCAGGTAGGTCTCCAGCAGCGCGATCATGCTTTCGTGCCCCGCCAGCTTCAGCTGGGTCTCGGTTTCCACCGCGTTGCTGAGGCGCATCATCGACAACTGGATTTTCGCCTGCGCGGCCGCCTGCACGCAGGCGCGCGCGGATTCCCAGTCGGGCAGGAACGCGACATGGAAACTCTCCCGCGCCGGCAGCGGTGTGACCCGTACCTTGACCTCGGTGATGATGCCCATGCGGCCCTCGGAGCCCATGACCATCTCGCGCACGTCCGGACCGGCGCTGGACGCCGGAAACGTGGGGATTTCCAGGGTGCCGACCGGCGTCTCCATGCGCCCGCCGGCGAACAATGCCTCGATCCGTCCGTAGCGCAGGGACTGCTGACCGCTGGAACGACTGGCGACCCAGCCGCCCACGGTCGACAACTCGAAGGACTGCGGGAAATGCCCAAGGGTGTAGCCACGGGCGCGCAGTTGCGCCTCCAGGTCGGGACCGGCGGTGCCCGCGCCGAAGGTGGCGATCTGGCTCTCTGGATCGAGGTCGGTGAGCTGGTTCATGCGGGCGACGGAAACCGTCAGCACCGGCGTGTCGCCCTCCTCGGGATTGATGTGCCCCGCGACGCTGGTGCCGCCGCCGTAGGGAATCACGTGGAATTTCTCGCGCGCCGCGAATTTCAGCAGTTCCGCGACCTCCTCCGCCGACTCCGGCTGCGCCACCCCGTCGGGCACGGCGCCGATCTCGCCCGAGCGCGTCGCCAGCATGTCCGGCAGGCTCTGGCCGCGGGCGTGGCGGACCCGTAACTCGGGATCCTTGTCGATCAGCGGATGATCCGGCAGCCGGCTTTTGCCGACCGCCGCGACGACATCCTTGAGCCTGGCGTCCTTCAGGCGCTTGGTGGCGCCGATCCGTTCCTTCAGGAACGCCTCCCCGCCAGCCGGTAATGGATAGTTGTTCTCGTCGTCACCCCAACCGTTCCAGCGCCGCATCGCTCACTCCTGATCCCACGATCAATGAGCCCCAAAGCATAGAAACCACGAACCGGATCAACAAGTCAGGGAATTTTCCTCTCGGAAGAATACTTGATCTGAATCAACCTGCCCCGCGCCAAAGGCCACTACACTTTTGAACAGATCACTCGCTTTTCGGATGCTCGTGAAATGACCACAACGCTTTACCGTGCAAGCGTCACCCTGTCCCGGAATGCTTGCTGAACCGGCATGGGCGCGCTGCGCAGGCTGTACCGGTGGATTCGCAACCCGTCCGTATCGATACCGGTGGGGGTGCTCCTGGTTGGCGGCTTCGTGTTCGGGGTGCTTTTCTGGGGTGGGTTCAACTGGGGTGTGGAACTGTCCAACAAGGAAGCCTTCTGCATCAGCTGCCACGAGATGCAGACGCCCTACGAGGAAATGCAGTCCAGCATTCACTATGCCAACCGCAGCGGGATCCGGGCGACCTGCGCCGACTGCCATGTCCCGCGCGAGTGGCTCCCGAAAATGAAACGGAAAATCGAGGCCACCGCCGAGCTCTGGCACAAGGCCATGGGCAAGATCGATACGCCCGAGAAATACGAGCAACACCGCCTGGCGCTTGCCCAGCGGGTGTGGGACCGGATGAAGGCCGACGATTCGCTGGCCTGCCGCAACTGCCACGTGAACGTGTTCGACATGGGCGCCATGCAGAAACCGGCCGCCGCCGCCGGACACCAGGCAGCCAGGAGCGCCGGCATGACCTGCATCGAGTGCCACAAGGGCATCGCCCACCGCTTACCCGTGACGGAAGCCGGTACGCACGACACCGCCGGCGCGCCGCCGTCGCCCTCAGACACGGATGACCCCTATGACTTCTAAACGGCCAATGCCGGCCTGCCCGACCTGGGCCCTTGGCGTCGTTCTGTTTTTCGCCCCGCTGTTCGCGCAGGCGGAGGCGGTCGACTGGAAACCCGTGGCCGCGACCGACATCACCCTCTTCTATCCGGGACAGGCATCCCTGCAATGGATCCTGGATGCGACCCGGCACCCCGGGGCCCAGCCATTCCGGAAGGCCGGCGTGCAGTGCCAGGCGTGTCACCAGCCCGCGATCGGCCAGCTGGGCGGCAAGATCCTGCAAAACCCCGCCCTCGAGCCGGCTCCCCTGTCCGGGCGCAGGGCCACGACCCGGCTGGAAGCCCGGGCCACCGTCCGCAACGGCAGCCTGGTGCTGCGCCTGCGCTGGCCGGCCGCCGACAAATTACCCGCAACCCGCATGCGCCCGACACCGGAATCGGTGGTCAGCGTCCTGTTTGGCGATGCCGCGGTGAAGTCCGCGGTGCGGACCAATTGCTGGAGCGCCTGCCATGCCGACAGCGCCGGGATGCCGGCCGCGGGCAAGGACCGCACCGGCAAGTACCTGATCGACTCGCGCCCCGGCATGGGCGCCACCGGCGGCGGACCAGCGGCCCGCCCGGCCGCGGAACTGGCGTCACTCCTCGCCGCAGGCACGTTCCTGGAGTTGTGGCAGGCCGGGGTCGACCCCGGCACACCCGGCGCACCGGTGTCCATTCGTGACGGCTACATCCTCGAGCGTGTTCATTACAACGCGCAGGCGGCCATTTCCGGATCGGCGCAGCTGGCCGACGGACACTGGACCGTCGAACTGCGGCGCCCGCTGGCGCCGACCGGCACCCGAAAAAAACTGCTGGCGGGGGTGAGCTACAACATCGGGTTCGCCCTGCACGACCAGCATACCGCGGGTCGCTTTCACCTGGTTTCCCTGCCCTACCGCTTCAGCATCAGGGACGGGAAGGTCGTTCTCGAGCCCCTGCTGGGGCCCTGATCCGGAAAATCCGATGCCAATATTGCTCACCAGCCTGATCCTGTTCCTGCTCACACCCCTGCCGGGCATGGCCAGCGATACCCAGGACGCGGCCTACGCCGGCGGCGGCACCCAGACCTGTCTCGCCTGCCACACCCAGGGACCCGGACCGGCCGTGGCCGGCATTTTCGGCACACCCCACGGGCAACTGGGTGACGCACGCACGCCGCTGGCCGGAGAACACGGCTGTGAAACCTGCCACGGACCCAGCGCCGCCCACATCCGGCAACCGGGCGACGTGCGCCCCCCGGTGCGCTTTGGCCCAGAGGGAGACGACGTCGCGAACCCGGACACCCAGAACGGCGTATGTCTCGGTTGCCACCAGAAGGATCACGTGAACTGGCAGGGCAGCACCCACGATGCGGAAGGCGTCACCTGTACCAGTTGCCACAAGATCCATGACCGTGACGACCCGGTACGCGACCACGCGACCCAGGCCGAGACCTGCTTCGGGTGTCACCTGGACAAGCGCACCCAGGCCAACCTGCCCTTCCGCCATGCCATCCGCGAGGGCGACGTCGCGTGCTCCAGTTGCCATGATCCCCACGGCGGCAAGGGTCCGTCCATGCTCGCCAGGCACTCGGTGAACGACACCTGCTACACCTGCCACGCCGAAAAGCGCGGGCCGTTCCTCGTTGAGCACGAACCCGTGCAGGACGACTGCACCCACTGCCACGCCCCCCACGGTTCCGTGAACGAACGCATGCTCAAGGTGCGCCCACCCTTTCTCTGCCAGCAGTGCCATGTCGCCAGCCGCCATATCGGCACCCTGTATGACAGTGGCAGGCTGGCGAGTCGCAACAACCGCCTGATCGGCAACGCGTGCGCCAATTGTCACAGCCAGGTGCACGGTTCCAACCACCCGGCCGGCAACACGTTCCGGCGCTGAGGAGGTCATCCGCAGATGAAACCCGACCAACCTGTGCACCACGGCAACCCGCATCCTGGCCGTCACCACCTCGGGCCGTGGCCCGGCCTGTTACTCTCGGGACTGCTGATGTCCGTGGCAACGTGGGCCGCTGCCGACGAGTTCGGTTACCCGGACGCGGAAACGGAGACCGCCACACCGGCCGGTGACACCGCCGAACCGCGCTCCGGACCCACCGGCAGCATCGAACCCGGCCTGCTCTGGCTGCACGGGACTGATGGCAAGTCCGGTGAATATAACGGCCTGCAGTCCGACGGCTTCCGGGGCGTACTGCGCTTCGAATTTCTCGACCGCGCCGACTGGCGCTCCGGGGATACCCGTTACAGGAAGGCCTCAGGACGCGACATCGGCACCGGGACCGGCGACCTGTTCGCGGAGATCGGCGAACAGGGCGCTTACAAGCTGCGCTTCGGTTTCCGCCAGATCGAACACGTCGACCGCAACGATGCCATTTCCCCCTTCACCGGCAGCGCCTACAACCTGACCCTCCCGGCCGGGTTCAACGCGGCCGACCGCAGCTTCTACAACGATGCCGACCTCGGGGTGAAACGCGAGAATTTCTCCCTGTACGGCGAACGCATCCTGGATTCCCGCTGGACCCTGATCACCGATATCTCCCATGAAACCAAGCAGGGCGACAAGCCGACGGCGGCCGGCCAGGGATTCAGGGGCAGCGCCATCGCGATCCAGCCCATCGACTACAGTCACACCCAGGTTGACCTGCGCCTGCGCAGCGCGGAGACCCGCCTGCAGTGGGAAATGGGTTATTACTTCTCCCATTTTGACAACGATGACCAGGCGCTGACGTTCCAGAACCCGTTCTTCGCGGCCGCCGATCCGCAGCAGCTGGCGCTACCGCCCGAGAACGCCTTTCACCAGTTTTCCATCAACGGCGGCTACCTGCTTTCCGAGCGCACCCGGCTGAATGCGTACGCCGCGTGGAGTCGCGCCCTGCAGGACGAGGCCTTCCTGCCCTATACCGTCGATGCGGGCGGCTTTTACAATTTTGGCGGACCGGAACCACCCCTGCCCAGGAACTCCCTGGACGGACAGGTCGACCAGGCGAACCTCCATCTCGGATTCGTTACCCGCGTGACCCGGCGCTGGCGGGTGGAGGGCCAGTACCGCTTCGAGGACCGCGACAACCGAACGCCCAACGATGTTTACCGTTTCCTGCATTACAACGGCAATGCCGATGACAACTGGGGCAACCACGTCAACAGCCGCAGCCGGCACACCTTTGAGCTGGAAACCCGTTACCGCCTGCGCAACCGGATGAAAGTGGCCGCCGGTTACCAGCACCAGCGCACCCATCGCGATACCGACCTGCTGGAACCGCACCATCACCACAATGCCATGGGCGTTCTGGAAACAACGAGCACCCTGACCAACCGCAGTCACATGGCGCGGGAGGATGAAGCCTGGTCCGAGATCCGCTTTCCTCCGGCCCGCCGCCTTTCGACCCGGATCAAGATCTCGGCCGGCAAGCGCAGCGTCAGCTCATCGAGCGCCTACGACCTACACAACGAGGATCACGATGCCACCGCGCCCGCCTACCTGCTGGACCGCGAACACGTGCAACTCGAGGCTGCCGGCACCTGGCAGGCCTCCGATCGCGCGGCCTTGTCGGCTTCCTGGCAGAATCGCCGCGAGGTGTATAACAACAGCGCGTTCGGCGCGGACCGCGTGGATTCCGACCAGCTGTCACTGGATCTCGCGCTCAACACCGGGCAACCCCTGAGTGGCAACCTGTTTCTTGCCCTGCAGCATGCCGAGAGCAGCCAGAACTCGCGCAACAACGGTGGCGACCGCAATCTTCCGGTCAGTGGCCGCTGGAGCCTGACCAGCGAGGACACCGCCTATCACGCCGGCTTCGGGATCGACTGGAGGCCCCAGGGGGATGACCTGGAGTTCGGGCTTGATTACACCTTCATGGACACCGAAAACGCGATTCGAAGCGTTCACCAGACGACCGGCAGCGACCATCTCCCGGATACCGAGACGCGCATCCACCGCTTCTCGCTCAACGCCGAGGTGCCCGTCGAAAACCGGCTCACCGTGGTCACCGGCTACCAGTACCAGCGCTACGACAGTGAGAACTGGAGCTGGAGCGAGGGCTACTTCGACGTGCTCGGGTTCGGCTGGAACAGCCCCAATCACAGCGCCCATGCCGTCATGCTGGGGGTACGGCTGGATTTCTGAAGCGACCCGCCGCCCCGCCCTTGACTGTATATTTATACAGTATTAAGGTTGGGCATGATTTCCCGTCCGGCGAAGGTCACAAGCGGCGGCGGTCTGAAAGGCCGTGGCAGCACGCGGAACCCCCACAACCGTTTCGCGCCCTGCATTTCCGAAGCCGTCGACGATGGCTGGCGGGAAGGCGCCGCAATCCCGGATGACGTGCCCGATTCAATCGCCACGGAAGTGCGCGACGAGCAGGCAAAAACCATCATCGCGCGCAACCGTTCCCCCGACGTTCCCTTCGACCGCTCCATCAACCCCTACCGGGGCTGCGAGCACGGCTGCATCTACTGTTTCGCGCGGCCCACCCATGCGTACTGGGATCTCTCCCCCGGCCTCGATTTTGAAACCAGGCTGATCGCCAAGCCCAACGCGGTCGACTGCCTGGAACGCGAACTGGGAAAACGCGGTTACCGCTGCAGGCCGATCGCCATGGGCACCAACACCGACCCCTACCAGCCCGTGGAGAAGGAACGTCGCATCACCCGCGCAATCCTCGAGACACTGGAGAAATGGCGGCATCCGGTGAGCATCGTGACCAAGGGCGCCCTGGTCCTGCGCGACATCGACATCCTGGCCCGCATGGCGCGGGACAATCTTTGTCACGTCGCCCTCAGCATCACCACCCTCGACAACGACCTCAAGCGGCGCATGGAACCGCGCGCCGCGTCTCCCGCGGCGCGCCTGCGCACGTTGCGCGCCCTCAGCGATGCCGGCATACCGACAGGGGTGATGTTCGCGCCGGTGATCCCCGCCCTCAACGACCACGAGACCGAGGCGGTGCTCGCGGCGTCGCGGGAGGCCGGTGCGATCCGTGCCGGATACGTCTTGCTACGCCTGCCCCTGGAGGTCGAGGAACTTTTCGTTGACTGGCTGGATAAACAGTTCCCGGACCGCGCGGCGCATGTCATGAACCTGCTTCGCCAGTATCACGAGGGAAAGGCCTATCGATCGGACTTCAATCGCCGGCAGAGTGGGACCGGCGTGTTCGCGCAGTTGCTGCAGAACCGTTTCAACCAGGCATGCCGCAGGCACGGCCTGAACCCGGCGGGTTCGCGCCCACTCAATACGAATTTATTCGAGGCGCCCGCGACCGCGTGCCAACAGCGCGCCTTGTTCTAGGCGTGCAAACCGGCTCAGCAACGACCGACAATCACGTACTTGTTGTTGTCTTCGTCAAACACATACATCATCGCCAGGCTGTCGAGATCGAGGGTACATCGCTCTCGCGTGGGCAGACGGGTGAACTGCACCGTGCTCGGACGGTTCATCGTCAACGGCAGCGACTTGAGGCTGTTGAAGTCCTCCTCGCAGATATCGCAGGTCGTGGTCATTAACGGCTCGCCGCTGTCCTGGATGAAGTGTCGCTTGGAACAATACATGACGCTGTATTTTGGCCTATTCATCGACGTGCACCCTGTAAAAATACGGCCGGTTTCTGCTGTATCTAGCAATCAGGATAACTCAAGAAAACGCAAACTGCCTGAACATTTTTTTCGCACGTTATATTAAAAAAATAGAATTTTTGTGATTTCTTTATTGCGCAAAAATAGTCCCGAAGCGTCCGGGAAGCGGGTCATTGCAGACAACAACTTGCCAACGATAATTCACATATTTCTGAAATATATTTACCGGCAAACTAATTGTCCGATTAAATAATTCTGATCGGCAATCAACCTGCTCTCCGGGCAAATCAGGTCAGTCTGCCGAGAACAGGTGGAACACAGTGACGGGCATCCGGTTCAACCGGACTGACCCGTGCCCTGTTCATCTCCGGCAGTTCACGGGGTCATGACAGGAGGCCGCCGAGGATCGGGCATGGACAGCCCGGGCGGGTGAGAAGTTCAGTGTGGTAACAGGCGCTCGCGGACGCCCTTGTGCCCGACCACCGTGTGCAGTTCGCGGTCCACGGGCGGGTCGCAGGGTTCACCCTTGTAATACTCGATCAGGCCTCGCGCGGGCGGCAGGCAGTCGGGCGAGAAATAGCAGTCCATCCCGTGTTCCGGATGGGGGGTGGAAAACAGGGCCATGTCCTTGCTGCCGCCACGCTCGAAGATCGCCTCGAACTGGCGCGCCAGGCAGTCCAGTTCGTCACCGGCCACCTGGTGCTCATCGAGGAAAACGCGGTACCAACCCATGCTGAAAGTCGCCCGGTTACAATTGAACTGGGAGTCAGTATAGCGAACCGCGTCAGCCGCTGAACATGCTCACGGGGCGACAAACCGGCGCAGCTGGTCGAGGTCGAACGGCCAGCCGAGCTCGGCGCCGTCGGCGCGCCGCAGCACCGGGATGCGCACCCCGTAACGGTCGACCAGTTCCTCGGATTCAGCGATGTCCTGCAGGCGCAGGTCGACGGCCATGCCCGGCTCCAGTTCCGCGAGCAGGCCTTGCGCCTGCTCGCACAGGTGACAGCCGGCGGTGGTGTAGAGCACCAGCTCAGTCACCCCGCTGCTCCCCGTCCCCCTCGCCCGCATCCG
>JBFGWM010000069.1:0-11579 GCA_041588495.1 Pseudomonadales bacterium
ACCCTGCTGGATCAGGAAGGGTTCCAACACGTCCTCAATCGTGCCGCGCTCCTCGCCGATCGCAGCAGCGAGGCTGTCGATCCCCACCGGCCCGCCGCCGAACACCTCGAGCATGGTGCGCAGCAGGCGCCGGTCCATCAGGTCCAGGCCCTGGTCGTCGACCTCGAGCATGGCCAGGGCGGCGTCGGCGACCTCGCGGGTCACGCGGCCGTCGCCCTCCACCTCGGCGTAATCGCGCACGCGACGCAGCAGGCGGTTGGCGATGCGCGGCGTGCCTCGCGAGCGGCGCGCGATCTCGGCGGCGCCAGCGGCGTCCACCTCGACATTCATCAGTCGCGCCGAGCGCTCCACGATCTGCGCGAGGTCGGCCGGCGCGTAGAAATCAAGACGCTGCACGATGCCGAAGCGATCACGCAGGGGGGAGGTAAGCAGGCCGGCGCGGGTGGTCGCGCCGACCAGGGTGAACTTCGGCAGGCTGAGCTTCAGCGAGCGCGCCGCCGGACCGCTGTCGAGCATGATGTCGATCTGGAAATCCTCCATCGCCGGATAGAGGAACTCCTCGATCACAGGGTTCAGGCGATGAATCTCGTCGATGAACAGGACGTCACCGGGCTCCAGCCCGGTCAGCAGGCCGGCGAGGTCGGCGGCCTTGTCGAGTACCGGACCGGACGTGGTCTTCAGGCCGACCTGCATCTCGTTGGCGATGATATGGGCCAGGGTGGTCTTGCCCAGCCCCGGCGGGCCGAACACGAGCACGTGGTCGAGGGCCTCGGATCGCTGGCGTGCGGCGCGCACGGCGAGGTCCAGCTGGTCACGCACCCGCGCCTGGCCGATGTATTCGCGCAGGGTGGCCGGGCGCAGGCCGGCGTCGGGTGCCTCGTCGGCCAGGTCGGCGACCGGTGACACGAGGCGGTCCTCCTCGATGGTGGCGTTTCCGCCGCCGCTCCCCTGCAAGTCTGCCATGTCGGTCCCTCCGCGGCGCTTCTCAGCGCACGCCCAGTTGCAGTGCCGCGCGGATCAGTTCCTCGCTGCTTTCCACGTCCTTTCCCACGTCCTCTCCCACCGAGTCGATCGCGCGCACGGCATCCTGCTCGCGGTAACCCAATGCGACCAGCGCATTGACGGCGTCGTCGCGGGGCCCGCCTGAACGTGCCGGGCCCGCGGGTGCCGACCCTGCCCCGGTCGCCACGCCGAGGCCTGCCGCCTCGATGCGGTCGCGCATGTCGAGCACCAGGCGCTGGGCGGTCTTCTTGCCAACACCCGGCAGCTTCACCAGCCGCGAGGTGTCGTCCTCGGCAACCGCACGGATGAACCCGTCGACATCCATGCCGGAAAGAATCGCCAGCGCCAGGCGCGGGCCGACCCCGTTGACCCGGATCAGGTTGCGGAACAGTTCGCGCTCGCGCTGCTCGCGGAACCCGAACAAATGCTGCGCGTCCTCGCGAACCTGCAGGTGGGTCCACAGGGAGACATGGTCGCCGGTGGCCGGAAGGCAGCAGAACGTGGCGAGAGAGGTTTCCACCTCGTAGCCGACCCCGTTCACGTCCAGCAGCAGCCAGGGTGCATTCTTTTCCTGCACCACGCCGGTGAGCCTGCCGATCATGCGCCGCTCCCGGCCACGCCGGAGGCGGGCAGGCTGCGCTGGTGGTGGGCGTGGCACAGGGCGATGGCGAGCGCGTCCGCGGCATCCGGCCCCGGCACCCCGCGCAGGCGCAGTATCTTGCAGATCATGTGCTGGACCTGTGACTTGTCGGCGCCGCCGCGACCGACCACCGATTGCTTCACGGCGCGCGCAGCATACTCGTGGACGGGAAGACTGAAGCTGGCGGCGGCGGCGATCGACGCCCCACGCGCCTGGCCGAGCTTGAGCGCGGAATCGGCATTGCGCGCCATGAACGCCTTTTCCACGGCGACCACGTCGGGACGGTGTTTTTCGATGACGGTTCCCAGGGCAGAGAAAATCTGGGCAAGGCGGTCAGGAAAGCTGTCCCCCCGCGTGCGGATACTGCCGCTCGCGACGTAGCGCTCTCCCTGTCTCCCCGATTCGATCACGCCATAGCCGGTGATCCGCGAGCCGGGGTCGATTCCCAGTATCAGGCCCATTGCCTGTCTCCCTGCGGGGCCTGCGACCATGGTAGCGAAAAGGCGTCCCGGGACGCCAGCACCAATTTGGGCACGCCGGCACCGGGGTGGTGGCAGCGCCGGGCGGGGGAATGCGGCGCGGGGCCGGCAGCGCGACGCGATACCCGGCAGGGGGTCTAGCCGGCGGCCTCGAGTTCGGCGAGCACCTCGCCGGGGATATCGGCGTTGCTGTACACGTTCTGGACGTCGTCGAGGTCCTCAAGGGCGTCGGTGAGCCGCAGGATGGTCGCCGCGCCGTCGGCGTCGAGCTCGACGCTGGTCGAGGGCTGCATGGTCACCTCGGAACCCTCCGGCTCCAGCCCGGCCGCGACCAGGGCCTCGCGCACGGCGGTAAACGTATCCGGCGTGGTGACCACCTCGATGGAGCCGTCGTCGTTGACCTGCACGTCTTCGGCCCCCGATTCGATGGCAACCTCCATGACCGCGTCCTCGTCCACGCCCGGCGCGAACACGACCTGACCCTGTTTGCTGAACAGGTAGGCCACGGAGCCCTCGGTGCCCAGGTTGCCGCCGTGCTTGCTGAAAGCATGGCGCACCTCCGCCGCGGTCCGGTTGCGGTTGTCGGTCATGGCTTCCACCAGGATCGCCACACCGCCCGGGCCGTAGCCCTCGTACACCAGTTCCTCGAGGTTCTCGCTTTCCTGGGTCCCGGCACCGCGCGCCACCGCGCGATCGATGGTATCGCGGGTCATGTTCGAGCCGAGCGCCTTGTCGATGGCGAGGCGCAGGCGCGGATTGTCCTCGGGCAGCGGACCACCCTGGCGGGCGGCAATGGTGATCTCGCGGATCAGCTTGGTGAATACCTTTCCGCGCTTGGCATCCTGTGCCGCCTTGCGGAAGCGGATATTGGCCCATTTGCTGTGTCCGGCCATGTGACCCTCCGTCGGTTGCGGTTGAAGCTCAGGCCTGGGATCCGGCCTTCTCCGCCGCGGGCTGGCGCAGGCGCAGGCCGAGCTCGCGGAGCTGGCGGCCGTCCACCGGACCCGGCGCCGAGGTCAGCAGGCAGGCCGCCGTCTGGGTCTTGGGGAACGCGATCACCTCGCGGATCGACTCCGCGCCGGTCATCAGCATCACCAGGCGGTCGAGGCCGAAGGCCAGGCCGCCGTGGGGCGGACAGCCGTAACGCAGAGCATCGAGCAGGAACCCGAAGCGGGCACGGGCCTCGTCCGCATCGATGCCGAGCACGCCGAGCACCGCCTTCTGCATCTCAGGGTCGTGGATACGCACCGACCCGCCACCCAGTTCAGTGCCGTTCAGGACCATGTCATAGGCCCGCGACAGGGCGCGTCCGGGATCCGCCTGGAGTTCATCCAGGCTGCAGTCGGGGGCGGTGAACGGGTGATGCAGGGCCGTCCAGTCTCCGTCCGAGTCACGCTCGAACATCGGGAACTGCACCACCCAGCACGGCTTCCAGTCGCCCTGCAGGAGCCCGCGGTCATGGCCGAGTTTCACCCGCAATGCGCCGAGGGACTCGTTCACGGTGGTGGCCTTGTCGGCCCCGAAAAACACCAGGTCGCCATTCTCGGCACCGGTACGGGCCAGGATCTCGCGGGTTGCGGCCTCGGGAATGAACTTCAGGATCGGCGACTGCAGGCCGTCCGCCGCATCCGGGGAAATGTCGTTGACCTTGATATAGGCCAGCCCGCGGGCGCCATAGATTCCGACAAACTTGGTGTACTCGTCGATCTCCTTGCGCGTCAGGCTGCCGCCGCCGGGCAGGCGCAATGCCGCGACCCGCCCCGCCGGGTCATTCGCAGGCCCGTTGAACACCTTGAACTCGACGTCCTTCAGCAGGTCGGCGACATCCACCAGCCGCAGGGGGTTGCGCAGGTCCGGACGGTCGGTGCCGAAATCGCGCACCGCATCAGCCCAGGTCATGCGCGGAAACTCGGGCAGCTCGACCTCCAGGGTATCGCGGAACAGGTTGCGCACCATGCGCTCCGCGATGTCCATGATGCCCTCTTCATCGAGAAACGAGGTCTCGAGATCGATCTGGGTGAACTCGGGCTGGCGGTCGGCGCGCAGGTCCTCGTCACGGAAACACTTGGCGACCTGGTAGTAGCGGTCGAAGCCGGACATCATGAGCAGTTGCTTGAAAAGCTGCGGCGACTGCGGCAGGGCGAAGAACTGGCCGGAGTGGGTCCGGCTGGGCACCAGGTAATCGCGCGCACCCTCGGGCGTGGAGCGGGTCAGGACCGGGGTCTCGACATCGACGAAGCCCTCACCCTCGAGGAAACCGCGGATGGCGCTGGTGAGCCGCGCGCGGAACAGCAGTCGGGACTGCACCTCCGGCTGGCGCAGGTCGATGTAGCGGTAACGCAGGCGGACATCCTCGCCGGACTCGTGATACTCATCAAGGGGGAACGGCGGGGTTTCGGATTCGTTGAGGATCACCAGGCTGTCGCAGAACACCTCGATCTGCCCGGTGGCCATGTTCGGATTCTCGGTACCCGCGGGCCGCTTGCGGACCTTGCCCTCGACCTGCACGACATACTCGCTGCGGATACGCTCGGCAACCCGGAAAGTGTCCGGAAAATCCGGGTCGAAAACGGCCTGCACGATGCCCTCGCGGTCGCGCAGGTCGAGAAAGATCACCCCGCCGTGATCGCGCCGCCGGTGCACCCACCCGCACAGCGTCACCCGCTCGTCGATGTGATCGCCGCGTACATGGCCGCAATAGTGCGTCCGCATGCCGTAAAACCCCCGTTCCGGATTACCTCCCGGCGCCTGGCGCGATCGACGCGCCAGGCCCGGGCATAAAAAAAACCCGGGGCCTTCCGGCCCCGGATCGCTACCTGTGTTTCGATGCAGCCCGCTTCAACCCGCGGTACGGCTCACGCCGCGCAGGACTTGCCGCCGCCCTTGGTGTCCTTCTTCGCCGTCGCCGCCGGCTTGTCGCCGCCATCCTTGCCCTTGTCCGGCTTGGCGCCCTTCCCGGACTCGGCCTTCGAACCACCATCATCGGAAACCACGTTCTTGCGGCTCCCGGTCTTGAAGTCAGTCTCGTACCAGCCGCCGCCCTTGAGGCGGAAGGCCGGCGCGGAAATCAGGCGCCTGAGACTCGACGCACTGCATTCAGGACAGTCCCTGAGCGGCGCATCCGCCATTTTCTGCAAGGCCTCCAGCACATGGCCGCAGTCTTCACACTGGTATTCGTAGATGGGCATCTGCACTCACCTCGGGGTTGGGGCCGACCGGCTACCGGCCGCGAATTATACAACAAATCCTGCCCGTGCACGGCAAACCGGACACGATTTCGCCAGCCTCTCATCGGGCTAAATGTGGGCCGGAAAGCCGGGTTTCAAGGCCCCGGAAGGGCCTTTTAGGCGGGTTCAGCGCCTGCGCATAAACCGGCAAAAAAACGCGATGCGCCGTGACGCAAAGCGGAAAACCACGTCAAAAACAGGGTTTTTTTGCCTTTGAATGGCAAAAAACCCTATTTTTACAGGGTTTTCAGGCCCAATTTGCTTGCAGCCGTATATGTATTGATCTATATCTTAGGTCGTTCAGTGAGCAAGGATGTCAGGCTGCACACTGTTCGAAACGGTAAAAACCCAACAATAAGGACGTTCAAATGGCCGCCAAAAAGCCCGCTACGAGGAAGACCACCGCACGCAAGACCACGACCCGCAAAACCACCGCCAGCAAACCGGCCGCACGGAAAGCGCCGGCCAAGAAGAAAGCCCCGGCGAAGCGCGCCGCGGCAACCAAGCGCACCACCGCACGCAAAACCACCACGGCACGCAAGCCCGCCGCCCGCAAGCCCGCGGCTCGTAAGCCTGCCGCCCGCAAGACCACGGCAGCAAGCAAGCCGGCAGCAACTCCGGCACGCAAGACCACTGCCGTGTCCGAAAAGATGACCAAGACCCAGATGATGACCGAGATCGCGACAGTCACCGGGCTGACCCGCGCCCAGGTCAGCGGCGTCATCGACGAGCTGGGAATGATCATCGAGCGTCACATCAAGAAGCGTGCAGTCGGCGAGTTCACCCTCCCCGGCCTGCTCAAGATCAACACGGTCAAGAAACCCGCAACCCGTGCGCGCAAGGGGATCAACCCCTTCACCGGGGAAGAGACGGTCTTCAAGGCGAAACCGGCCCGCACCATGGTCAAGGTTCGCCCGCTGAAGAAACTGAAGGAAATGGCGGAGTAGTCCAACTCCCGCTCAAGACGGAAGCACCCCGGACACCCGCCCCGGCGGGTGTCCGGCCCCTCCCCCCGCAGCGTCACACCGCAGGATCCTGAAGAGCCCAGGCCACCTCCGCCCGCAACCCCCGCATGAACCCGGCTCGCGGCCGGTCACCCCAGGCAAGGTATCGCGTTCCGAAGTTTGGAGAGTCGCTTCAGCGAAACTCAGGCAACGCGTTCGCGAACCCAGTCGCCGATGCGCGCGACGATCGGTTCGGCGTGATGGACCCAGTTGAAGTGTGCGGCCCGGCGGGCGCCGATCTCCCCGGCCGTGCAGTGCCAGTGATGGATATCCGCCGCGGGCATCTTGCGCAACAGGTTGTTGACTGCATCGACCGGAGCGAACGTGTCGTCGGCGAACGAAATGGCGAACACCGGCAGCCGCACTCCGGCCAGCGCGGTTTCGAAATCATGGGGGCTGCGGTCGACCCGGTAAACCCCGGTACGCGCATTGCGGGCCCAGTCACGCATGACCCCGGCGGACTCGCGTCCGGCAAAACCGAGGCGGTCGCCCGGGAAGAAACCGAGCACGGTGGAGATCAGGGCCGACCCCTGGGTCCCGGCAATGACGCCCAAACGCGCCAGCCCGTCCCAGCCGCCGTGATAGACGGTACAGGACGCGGCCAACACCAGCCCGGTCACCCGTTGCGGATCGATCCCCGCATAGAGCGCATTCAGCTGCCCGCCGAGGCTGTGCCCGAGCAGAACCAGGGGAGAACCGGGGAAGGCTTCCTCCACCGCATCAAGGATTGCCGGCCAGTCCCAGCTGAGCATCTCGTGGTAACCGTACGAACTGCCGCGACCCGCCCGCACCGAGTGCAGACCGTGGCCGCGCAGATCGGCGGTCACCGCGTGGAACCCGTTACCGACCAGTGCGTTTGCGAGGGGACGGTAGAATTCCGCCTCCACCCCCATGGCGGGCATGCACACGACGACCGGGGCCGTTTTTTCCGCGCAGGGAAAAGCAGTAACAGCCAGGGCTGCGCCGTCGCCGGCGAACACGTTGATCTGGCTGCTTTTCCCGATTTCCATGAACAATTCCCAACCTAGAAGGAAAAGGATTCCGGTTCCATGCGCATGACGCTGTCCGCGCCGCTTTGCATGGTGGCCGCGAGGGCGCGGGTGCGGGGCAGGATCTTTGCAAAGTAGAACTGCGCGGTATGCAGTTTCGCGGTGTAAAAACCGTCTCCGTCCGCCCCCTCCGCAATGCGATCCAGGGAAACCCGCGCCATGCGCGCCCACAGCCACGCCAATGCCGTGTAACCCGAGTACATCAGGTAATCGACGGATGCCGACCCGACCTCGTCACGGTCCTTCATGGCGGCCATGCCGATGCGGGTGGTCAGTTCTCCCCACTCGCGGTTGTGGACCGCGAGGGGCTCCACGAACTCGCGCAGGTCCTCGCGATCCTGGTTAGCCTTGCAGAACACGTGAATCTCGCGGGTAAACCCGCGCAGCAGCTCGCCCTGGGTCATCAGCACCTTGCGCCCCAGCAGATCGAGCGCCTGGATGCCGGTCGTGCCCTCGTAGAGGGTGGATATGCGGCAATCGCGAACCAGTTGCTCCATGCCCCACTCGACGATGAACCCGTGGCCGCCGAAAACCTGCAGCCCCAGATTGACCGACTCGAAACCGGTCTCGGTCATGAACGCCTTGCAGATCGGCGTCAGCAGGCCCAGCAGGTCCGAGGCCCGCTTGCGCTCCGCCTCGTCCGTCGCGCGCTCCGACACGTCGATCAGCGAGTAGCAGTAGTAAGCCAGCGCGCGGCAACCCTCGGCCAGTGCCTTCTGGGTCAGCAGCATGCGCCGCACGTCGGGGTGCACGATGATCGGATCCGCGGCGAGGTCCGGGTACTTGGGTCCCGACAGGGCGCGCATCGCCAGGCGTTCGCGGGCATAGCGCAGGGCCCCCTGGTAAGACAGGTCACCCATGCCCAGGCCCTGCATGCCGGTGCCCAGTCGGGCGGTGTTCATGAAGGTGAACATGCAGTTCAAACCCCGGTTGGGCTCGCCGACCAGGTAGCCCTCCGCGCCGTCGAAGTTCATGACGCAGGTGGCGGAACCGCGGATGCCCATCTTGTGTTCCAGGGAACCGCAGCTGACGCGGTTCATCTCGCCGGCTTCCCCGTTCGCGTCGAGCCGGCGCTTGGGCACCAGGAACAAGGAAATGCCCTTGGTGCCATCGGGTGCGCCGGGCAGCCGCGCAAGTACGATATGGCAGATGTTCGCGGTGAGGTCCTGGTCGCCGCCGGTAATGAAGATCTTGGTGCCGGTGATCTTGTAGGTGCCGTCGGCCTGCGGTTCGGCGCGGGTGCGAAGCTGGCCGAGGTCGGAGCCGCAGTGGGCCTCGGTCAGGCACATCGTACCCGCCCACTCCCCGCTCACGAGGCGGGGCACGACCTGCCGCTTGATGGTGTCGTCGGCGTGGACCTCGAGACACTCGATGGCGCCCTCGGTGAGCCCCGAGTAGCTGGCCAGGGCGAAGTTCGCGGCACACTGCATTTCCTTGACCGGCGCCGACATCGAGTAGGGCAGGCCCTGGCCGCCGTAGGCCTCCGGCGCGTTGATGCCGATCCATCCACCCTCGACGAGTTTCGCGTAGGCCTCGCGGAATCCGGCCGGTGTGCGCACCTGGCCGTCCTCGAGCCGGCAGCCCTCGGCGTCGCCCACCGGGTTGAGGGGGGAATACTCGTTCTCGTTGATGCGCGCGCCCTCTTCCAGCACCGACCGCACCAGCTCCATGTTGAGTTCCCCGCATCCGGGCAGCTCACGGTACTGCGACTCGATGTCGAGCAGGTCCTCCAGCACGAACTGCATGTCACGCAACGGGGCTTTGTATTCCGGCATGGCGTGGGATCTCCGTGATCGCGATTGGGGCTGATTTCCCGCGGGCCGCGGCTGCCCCGGGGCTGGAGCGGCCGGATCATAACACAGATCGTTTTATGGCCGACCCGGGCCCGCAGGCAGGCCTCAGGGCTCCAGAATGGCGCCGATATGACCCAGCACGGCGCGCGCAAAACCATCCTCGACCAGGGCTTCCCAGGCCCTGTTGAAGCGACCGACCAGTTCGTCATCCACGCGGTGCGCCGAGAACCCCACCGCGTATTCCACCGGCGCCGGGTAACCGGTCCACTCGATCCCGCGGATCCCCATGTGGAACAGCGCGGAATCCACGCTGCGACGTTCGGCGTAAACCGCGTCGACCTCCCCCCCGGCGAGTTTGCGCAGGGCGGCGGGCAAAGTACGCACGGGAAGCAGGGCCAGCGCAGCCGGAGCCTTGTCCATCCCCGCCAGGCGCGACCCGGCCGGAGAATCCTCGACGACCGCCACGCGCAGTTCCGCAGCATCCCGCGGCCGGCGGTCACCCGGCGTGAACAGGCCATACTCACCGCGCAGCAGCGGTCGCGAAAACACGATCCCGGGGTCGCCGGCGGTCGTGACCGGGACCAGGAAGGCGCCCTCGACCGCACCCTCGCGCAGAAGAATCCTGGCGGCGTCCGCGGCGTGCTCGCGAAACTCGCAGCGCGCCCCCATCTGCAGGCAGATACGCCGCACGACATCCACCACCGGACCCGACGCGGCGCCTCCGTAAATATGGTGGTAGGGCCGGAAGCCAAACGTCGCGAATCGCAGGGTGCCGTCCGCCACGGCATTTCCGGCCAGCAGGAACAGCAGCAGTACGGTAAGCGCCCGACTCGGTGTACGCATCGCTCCCCCGGATCAGGTGTCCTGGAGAAGATCGGCGATGCGCTCGCGAATCCCCGCGACCTCGCTGTCACTGTAGGCCACCGGCGGGACCCGGCCCCACACCGGCGCCGGCCACGAAACGTCGCTTCGGTATCGCACGATATGGTGGACGTGCAGTTGCGAAACCACGTTACCCAGCGCCGCGACATTGATCTTGTCGGCGGAAAATCGCTCCGCGATGGTCTCCGCGAAACGCGCCGACTCGTCCGCCAGCTGGCGCACCCGCTCCGCGCCCAGCTGGTAGATTTCGGTCAGGTCCGGAACTTCCGGCACCAGGATGAACCACGGGTAATTGGAATCGTTCATCAGCAGGACACGGCACAGTTCCATGCGGCCGAGGTCGTGACAATCCTTGCGGAGCTGCGGGTCGAGTTTGAACATGGATCGGGCCCCCTTCGTCAGGTGTTGCGCTATATAATATGTTGATCCGTTGGTCCTGTCCGAGCCTCACCAGGAGAAAACCATGTTTCTGAAGCACGTCGGTGGACTGTTCGTGCATCCCCGCGAAGAGTGGGAGACCATTCGCACGGACTCACCCACGATCTTCGAGATGTACTACGGTCACGTGGCCGTGCTGTCGCTGATTCCCGCGATCTGCGGCTACATCGGCGCCGCCATGATCGGCTGGGAGACACCCTCTGGAGAGGTCAAGTTCGTGACCCCCGAGGCCGCCATGGTACTCGCCGCCGTCTCCTATTTCGCGCTCTGGATCGACGTCTTCATCATCGGTTATTTCATTCACTGGATGGCCAACACCTACGGCACCGAGGTCACCCTGCGCCAGGGCGTCAAGCTGGCCGCCTACACCGCCACCCCGATGTTCTTCGGCGGCCTGATGGGGCTGTTCCCGAGCCTCTGGGTGTTCATGATCGCGGGGCCCATGTTCGTCGGATACTCGATCTACCTGCTCTACCTCGGCGTTCCCATCGTGATGCAGATCTCGCAGGAACGGGGCTTCCTGTTCTCCAGTTCGGTGATGACCATCGGCCTGGTGTTCCTGGTGGCCAAGCTGGCCGTCACGGCCATTTTCTGGGGCATGGGTTTCATGCCCGAATACCAGATCTGAACGCTGCGCGGGGATCCCGAAACGCCGGCGCCAGCCGGCGTTTTCGTTTCAGGACCTGACCGGCAGACCGTCCAGCCAGGCACACAGTTCGGCGACCAGGGGCTGGCAGGTTTCCTCGCCAATCAACAGGTGCCCGGCCTCCGCGTAGATGCGCGGCTCGACGCCGTACCAGCGGCCTATTTCGCGAACCCGGGTTTCGCTGACCAGCGGATCGAGGCCGCCGCCGGCAATCCATACCGGGCAGCGGATGTCCGCCCTGCGCACACGGTTGGCGCCACGCCAGTCCAGTGGCCAGCATTCCATCTCGAACAGTACCCGGCCCGACTCCGGGCACAGTGATCCCGCCATTGCCGCAACACCGGCCTGCTCGCCCTCTGGAGCCATCCAGCGCAGCACGTCGCGGTGGGAAGGCCGGTAGGGACGGAAGCGGAACCCGT
>JBFGWM010000070.1:0-11575 GCA_041588495.1 Pseudomonadales bacterium
CACCGAGGCCAGTGGCCGCATGGCGCGCCTGATGGAACTCGGTTACGGCGTCATCAGCATCGACCAGCGCGGCCACAACGACAGTTCCGGCACGATCCGGGTCATGGACCCGGATTTCGAGGGCCGCGACCTGGTGCAGATTCTCGACTGGGCGGAAACCCACCTCGACTGGCTGGCCTACCACAACACCAATGCGCCGGCTTCCCAGCGCAGCCCGGGCCGCTGCGACAAGTACGCCGGCAAGCTCAGCGACCAGCGCTGTAACCTGGTGCTCGGCGCGTGGGGCGGCAGCTACGGCGGCGGCTTCCAGTTCCTGCTTCTGAGTGTCGACCCGCGTAACCGGCTCGACGCGATGCTGCCCGTATACACCTGGAGCGACCTCGACTACAGCCTGAACCCCGGCGGCGTCCTCAAATCGGGCTGGGCCGCCCTGCTGTTCGGCAGCGGCGAGCGCGGCAGCCGGCTGAACATGGATCCCTACGTGCGTGATGCCGTGGTTCGCGGCGTCACCGAAAACCGTTTGTCCGCCGAAGCCTCGGAATGGCTCAGCTACCACGGCATGAACTACGCCTGCGAACGGCGCACGGTACAGGTACCCGATCCTTCGCCGGACCCGGCATGGGAAGGCGCTTTCGACGCCGCAAAGCGGACCCTTCCGAAAGTTGACGTGTTTCTGTGGCAGGCCACCCGCGACACCCTGTTCAACCTCAACGAGGCCATGGACAACTACGACTGCCTGAAATCACTGGGCGGTGACGTGCGCCTGTACACCTTCCAGATGGGCCACAACATTCTCAAGCCGGGGCCGGGCATCGCCGTCGAGGTCCTCGAAACCCGGGACTCCTCGGTCGCCGGCAGCAATTGCGGGCCGATCCGCTTCGATGACGTGATGGACGCCTGGTTCGACGAAAAACTGCGTGGCAACCGTGGCGCGGTCGACAACGTGGTACCCGACCAGGGTCATTGCCTTTCACTCTCAGGCGCCGACGCGGTATTTGTCACCGACCTGCTGACCGGCGGCACCGCGGTCGAGGTTGCCGAAACCCCGGTCGTCAACGGCGCCGGCGAGGCGCCGGTGGCCATCGAACTTCCCCTCGGCCAGCAGGCCGATGTCGTACTGGCGGGCATCCCGGTCGCCAACCTGACGGTGACCGACGCCCGCGACGCGGCCAGCCAGGAGGGCGATCCGATCCTGTTCGTCGGGCTCGGCCGCATGCGCGCCAATGCGCCCGGCGCCTGGGACCTGGTCGACAACCAGGTCATGCCGGTGCGCGGGCTCGGCAGCCACGAGGTGAAACTGGTCGGCGTGAACGAAAGGCTGGCTGCGGGCGATCGCGTCGCACTGCTGGTCTACGGCTACCACGACCAGTACGGCCTGACCTCGTCGCGGGACCTCAGCGTCCCGGTGGTGAAGGTCTCCGGCAGGGTCGAGTTGCCGGTGGTCGGCGACTTCATCGAACTGGAGTACGAGGCGACCTACGAGTCACCGGAACAGATCTGAAGCACGCAATGGACGGTGCAAACTGCCATAATGCACGGACACGCGCCGCCATTCCGGTGGCGCGGCCCCGGCGCGGGGCGCAAGGACACGTGTCGTTGCCCCATGCCCGGACTCGGAAACTGACCTGAAAGGAGTTCCGACATGACGCTCTGCCCCATCGCGCTGACCGCCGGCTGCAAGAAGTGCCCGGCATTCAAGATCTGCCCCCTCAAGGACGTGATCGGCGATTACAAGCCGGAAGACGACCAGCCGCAGGCCGGTAACCAGGCCGAACCCCGGGACAAGGACGGCGGCAAGTCCAACTGATCCACACGGTGTGCCCCGCTCCGACCACGCGGTCCGGGGCGGGCGCATCGCCACCCGCAACACTGCCCGGTACGGACCCGGGGCCCTGGGTGCTGTTCGCGTCCCGATAAGCGCGTGCGTGTCGCCCGGGGCCACAGCCTCAGCCACGGACTTAAGCCCGCGGCGCTGCAATCAGGCCTAGGTTGTTTGCGCTGACTTGCGCGCCTGCTTTTCCGCGTACATCCGCTCGTCAGCCAGCTTCACGGCCGCCTCAAAGGACCCTTTCGGATCCCGCGGGGCGCAACCGATCGATGCTCCGACACCGGCCGTATCCAGGGCGCGCCGCATTCTTGCGGTCAGTTCCCCGGCGCTATCCGTGTTGCACTCGACCGCAATGACCCCGAACTCGTCACCACCCAACCGGGCGACAATGTCCTCGTTCCGAAGCTGCCCACTGATCACGTCGGCGGCCGTGCGGATGAGGCGGTCCCCGGCCTCGTGCCCTTGCATGTCGTTCACGATTTTCAAGCCGTCCAGGTCGATTACCATCACGCTGCCCGGGTGCCCGTAACGCTGCGCGCGACGCTCTTCGCTGGCCAGCAGGCGGTCCCAGCCGCGCCGGTTGTACAAACCCGTCAGTCCGTCGGACATGGACTCGGCCTCTGCCTTTTCCCGTTCGCGGCGCACGGCTTCAAGTTTCAGGGCCTGGTCGAGGATGGTCCCCAGGTAGCGGCTTTCGAAGAGAATGTCCGGCAAATCCCGGCGAATCCGCTCCGGCCCCGGTTCCGGATCGATCGCGCAGAGCGTCCCGAACAACTCGCCGTTGGCCCGGCAGATCGGAATCCCGATGTAGGACCCGATTTCCAGGTCACGGGTCACCGGCGCATCCCGGTATGCCTGCACCTGGGAGACATCTGGCGCGGCCATCGGCTGGTGATCCTCGTACATCCGCTTGCACAGGGTGTCCTGCCAGGGGAACACGTCGCCGACAGAGATCGCCGCGCTCTCCCGTTTCAACTCGTCGCGGACGTAGAGAACCACCCAGTCGTCCTTCTCGGTGCGCGCGATCATCGAGGTCCGGAATCCATACTTGGCATGCAACCGGTTGATCAGACCCATCGCGGAGTCCATGAAGTCCGCGTAAGGCGTGACCGGCCGGACAAAGGAATGCAGGTCCGGCGCCGACCGCCGCCCGGGATCCGACGAGGCTGCAATCGCGGGGTTGAGGACGGCGCCGAGCACTTCCGCATTCAGCGCCCCCTTGGGCACGAAGATGATCTGGCCGGCCTCGATCAACTGGTCGACCTCCTCGTTCAACAGGTCGGGATCCTCGCCCGTGTACAGCAGCTTGGGCGTGGTGTTGCCCACCCCCACCAGGTATCGGAGGAAATTGCTGCCCCCGCCAAACTTGTCCGCAGCGTTCAGCTTGTTGTCGGCAACGATGAGATCGAAGCCTTCACGGGAGAGCATTTCGGCAGCAGCCCCGGTATCGAACACGTGGTGCAGATCAACGCCTCCCGGGAACACCTTTTCCAGTGCGCCCTCGAGCACGAGCTGCTCGTCCGGGTCATCGTCAATCAACAGGATATTCATGGGGGCGCACCGGGCAACGAGGGGATTAACCGATTGGTAATTTCTATTTTTACCATAAATCCTACAGTTTTGTCAGCTTGGGATTCGGGGCGTTCCGGAAAGGCTGAAGGGCGATCGGGTCAGCGCGACGACGCCGACTTGCGCTGGCGCTTGTTGGCGTACATCTTCGCGTCCGCTTCCTGGATCGCCTCCTGGAAAGACGCCTTGGGATTGCGCGCGGCCCAGCCCAGGGAGGCCTGCACCCCGGCGGTTGCGAGCCCGGCATAGATCCGCTCGATCAGCTGGAAGGTCTTTTTCGCGTTGCACTCCACCGCCAGGACGGCGAACTCGTCACCACCGAGGCGGGCCAGCACATCCTCCTCGCGCAGCGAAGCGGTCATGGCCTCCGCCGCGGACACGATCAGGCGGTCGCCGGCCTCGTGGCCCTCGGTGTCATTGATCTGCTTCAGGCCGTCGAGATCGACCATGATCACGCTGCCCGGGTGCCCGTAACGCTGGCAACGGCGCTCCTCGGCCTCGAGCAGCGCATCCCAGCCCTTGCGGTTGTAGGCGCCGGTCAGGCCGTCGGTCATGGACTCCACCTCGGCCTTTTCCTTTTCCCGCTGCAACACCTCGAGGCGCAGGTCGCGATCGAGAATCGTGCCCAGGTTGCGGCTCTCGAACAGGATCTGCGGCAATTCCTCGCGCATGCGCTCCGAGCCCGGTTCGGGGTCGATCGCACACAGCGTGCCGAACAGGGTGCCATCGGCACGACAGATCGGCACACCCACGTAGGAGCCGATGGTGAGATTCCTGGCCACCGGCGCCTCGCGGAGGGCTGGCTCCCGGCTTACGTCCGGCACCACCATGGGCGCCCGGCCCTCGTACATGCGCGAGCAGAATGTGTCCGACCAGCGGTACACGTCGCCCGCGCGCACCCCGTATCCGTCGTCGTGAACGTAGAGCACTACCCAGTCGTCATCCTCGGTACGCGCGATGAGGGAAGCCATGTAGCCGTAGCGGCGGTGGAAGTACTCGACGACGCTTTCCGCTGCCTCGAGGAAGTCCGCGTAGGGCAGCACCGGGCGCACCACGGAAAGAGTCTCCGGCAGGTTGCTCTCGGTCGCCCGCTGCGCATCCAGGATGGGCGCCAGCAAGGATTGCAGCACCTCGGGGGTCATCGCGGCCTTGGGCACGAAGGCGATCTCACCGCTTTCGATCATTCGCGAAGCGTTGTCCTGCAGTGCATCCATGCCGGCGGCGGTGAACAGGAGTTTCGGAACCCGATTACCGGTTTCAAGCAGGTGATGCAGGAACGCGCTGCCGGTCCCGTGCTTGTCGCTGCCCTTCAGCTGATTGTCCGAGATGATCAGGTCAAAGTCCGCGGCGGCGAGAGCCTCCTCGGCGGAACCGGTGTCGCCCACAGCGACCAGTTCGAAGTCGGTGATCAGCGCCTCTTCCAGGCAGGTCTCCAGCAGGAAATGCTCGTCGGGATCGTCATCGATATAGAGAATGTGCAGGCCTGCCATGGATTACCCGGCCTGCCCGGCGTTGACGCCCGCGAATACCCCGCGTGTTCCTGCAACCGCGGCGCTGCCCTGCAATGCAACCGCACCCGCGTCCTTTGCCATTTCGCAAACACGATCGATCATGACATCAAGATAGGGCATCCCCGCCAAAACGTTGCCGCGCACGGACCGTTGCTTCAAGTGCTGCCTCAATTTACCGGGGAGTGGCTCAGGGCCGCCTACTATGCTGAAATTATTCCAGATTCATACTGCCTGAAAAACTGCCACCGGCATAGCTGGATCACGCCGGCAGGGCACCGCCGCGATGATGCGGCCTTCCGGCACGCAATCATGTATTGAAAGGACCGGGAACGCATGCCAGGCAGCAAGAAACGTCCGATCCTGGTTTTCACTGACCTCGACGGTTCCCTGCTCGACCACGACACCTACTCCTGGGATGCGGCCCGCCCGGCCCTCGACGTTCTGCGGCTGCGCGGCATTCCACTGGTGCTCAATTCCAGCAAGACCAGTTCTGAAATTCTCGACCTGCGCAGCGCCCTGGGCAACGACGATCCCTTCGTGGTCGAGAACGGCAGCGCGATCGCCATCCCGCCGGGATACTTCGACCGCGACGGCGAAAGTGACGGGGAAATCAGTACGGTGGTGTTCGGCGCCCACTACGGGGAGATCCGCCACGCACTGACCGACCTGCGCATGCAACACGGCTACCGCTTCCGCGGTTTCGGCGACATGGGCATCGACGAACTCGCCGAACTGACCGGGCTCGGTCGCGAGGCGGCGCAGCGCGCCCGCCAGCGTGCGAGTTCGGAACCCCTGCTGTGGGAGGACGACGATGCCCGCCTCGAGGATTTCCGTGACCGCCTCCACCAGCGGGGGCTCTACCTGGTGCGGGGCGGCCGCTTCCACCACGTCTCGGCCGGCAACGACAAGGGCCAGGCCGTACACTGGCTGACCCGCCGTTTCCACGATTACCTTGGTGGCGAGTCGCCGCTTACCATCGGCCTGGGCGACGGCCCCAATGACCGCCCGATGCTCGAGGCCGTGGACTACCCGGTGATCATCCGCGCACGCCACCAACTGGAATTCGAGTTGCGCAACCGCGCACGACTGTACCGTACCCGAAAGTACGGACCGGCCGGCTGGAACGAGGCCATTCTCAAGCTGCTCGCGGACCTGGCCTGACCGGCATGATGGCCATCCCGCTACAATTACCTTAATCCCCTGACCTGCAGGCGCTGCGCGATTTCCCATGGGCGACTTCTACCAGAACGGCATCATCACCAACTTTCACAACCTCACCCGGTGTCCGCTGCAGGACCTCGAGGCGGACCTCGGCTACTTCGCCCAGCGGCGCCCGATGTCACTGGTCCTGCCGTCGCTGTACTCCGAACTGGAAGGTCCGGCACTGGACCACATCGTGGAGGAACTGTGTGGCGCGTCCTGGCTCGGCGAGATCGTCATCGGCCTCGATCGCGCCGACCGCGAGCAGTTCCTGCACGCGAAGAAGTTCTTCGCGCGCCTGCCCCAGCACCACCGCATCCTGTGGAACGACGGCCCGCGGCTGCGTGCGCTGGACGACGAACTGCGCACCAAGGGCCTATCGCCCAAGGAACCCGGCAAGGGGCGCAACGTGTGGTTCTGTTTCGGCTACATCATTGCCTCGGGCAAGGCACAGGCGGTCGCGTTGCACGACTGCGATATCGTCACCTACCAGCGCGAACTGCTGGCACGCCTGATCTACCCGGTGGCGAACCCGAATTTCAGTTACCAGTTCTGCAAGGGGTATTACTCGCGCATCGCCGACGGCCAGCTGCGCGGGCGGGTCAGCCGCCTGATGGTCACCCCGCTGATCCGCGCCCTGAAAAAAATGTTCGGCCCGCTCGATTACCTGGAGTACCTGGACAGTTATCGCTACCCGCTGGCCGGGGAGTTCTCCATGCGCGCCGACGTCCTCAACGAGATCCGCATTCCCAGCGACTGGGGCCTGGAGGTCGGCATTCTCTCCGAGGTGCACCGCAACTATTCGACCAAGCACCTGTGCCAGGTCGACATCGCCGACGTCTATGACCACAAGCACCAGCCACTGTCCGAGGAGAACCCGGAGGCCGGCCTGTCGCGGATGAGCCGCGACATCGCCCAGGCGGTGTTCCGCAAGATGGCGACCCTCGGTGTGCAGTTCACGTCAGGTTCGTTCCGCACCGTCAAGGCAACCTACTACCGGATCGCCCTGGACCTGATCGAGACCTATTACGACGACGCCCTGATGAACGGCCTGCGCACCGACCGCCACGCGGAGGAGAAGGCCGTGGAGCTTTTCGCGCAGAACATCATGGAGGCCGGCAACCGCTTCCTCGACCGGCCCATGGAGAAACCGTTCATTCCCAGCTGGAACCGGGTGCGCGCGGCGATTCCCGATTTCCTCGAGCGTCTCCACGAGGCCGTCGAGAAGGACAGCGAACCCGGCGCCTGAAGATCAGATCTGCAGCAGCCACATGGACTGGTAAGGCTGCAGTTCCAGTTCATCGATGCCCTGGCCGTAACTGCGGGCACCGAGCAGATCCTGCCAGGCGGCACCCGCGTCCAGGCCGGCATCCTGCAGGCTTGGCGCCAGGCGCTGGTCGGTGACGTTGTGCAGGGCGAGCAGGGTGCGCCGCGGCCCCGCACGTTCGCGCACGATGGCGAAGAACCCCGCCCCGGCATCCACCACCCGTTGCGCGCAGGACGGATGGAAACAGGGTTCCTGGCGACGCACCGTCAGCATCCGCCGCATCTCGTTGAACACCTCGCTGTTGGGCGTGTTGCGTCCCTGCAACAGGGCCTCCAGCTCATCGCGCTGCCAGCGCCGGCGGTTGATGGAACGCAGGCGCCCGGTGCGTTCGACACCCTCGATGTCGTTCGGGGTCGCCGTGAGGCTGTGCAGGTACACGGCCGGAATACCCTTCAGGCCCAGCATCACCGCCTGCGAACACAGGAAGCGCTGCACCTGCCACTGGTCGGCGCCGCGCCGGGTGCCCTGCATGGCGTCGAACCAGGCGATGTTGATCTCGTAGGGGGAGTCGGAGCCGTCGGTGTTCGCCTTCATGCTGACGAAGCCGCCGAAACGGTGCATCAGGTCGACCAGGTCCGCCACGTCGCGGGATTCGAGGATGCCCTCCAGGGCACGCACCCCGATACCGTCGTGGCTGGCCGTGAAATTGAAGAACGTGCAGTTCTCGGGAAGCCCGGGCAGCGACGCGGCCCAGCCGGAAAGGGCCCGCGCATCACCCGCGACCATGGTGTGCAGCAACAACGGCGGCAGGGTGAACTGGTACACCATGTGGGCCTCTTCACCGCGACCGAAGTAGCTGAGGTTCTCCGCATTGGGCACGTTGGTCTCGGTAAGCAGCAACGCACCGGGCGCCACCTCGTCCATGATCCGGCGCAACAGTTTCACCACCGCGTGGGTCTGCGGCAGGTGAATGCAGGAGGTGCCGATCTCCTTCCACAGGTACGCAATGGCGTCGAGGCGCACCAGTCGCGCACCGAGATGCAGGTAGTCGATGAGAATCGCCACCATCATCACCAGCACGTCCGGATTGGAGAAATCGAGATCGATCTGGTCCTCGGAGAATGTCGCCCACAGGTGGCGGGTGCCGCGCCGGGTCTGCACCGGCACCAGCAGGGGCGTGTTGCGCGGCCGCACCACGGCCGAAAGATCGGTCTCGGGGTCGACCTCGATGAAGAAATTGCGGCCCGGGCCGTTGTTGCCGAGGAAATCCGCGAACCAGAGGCATTCCCTGGAAACGTGGTTGATGACGAGGTCGAACATGAGGTCGAAATCCTGGCCCAGGCGCCGGATGTCGTCCCAGTCTCCCAAGACCGGGTTGACCTGCTCGAAATCGATCACGGCAAAGCCGTCGTCGGAGCTGTAGGGAAAGAACGGCAGCACGTGGATACCGCTCAGGCAACCCTGCAACTGCTGGTGGATGAAGTCCGCGAGCGCCTGCAACGGCGGGACCGCATCATCGAGGATGCTGTCGCCGTAGGTGATCAGGAGAATGTCACCCTGGTCCCACAGGCCCCGCTCCGCATAACGCGCACAGGGCCCGCGCTCGGCAATCACCGCCTGCAGTCGGGCCAGCACGTCCGCGGCGCCTTCCGCGTAGATTGCGCGCAACAGGCGCAGGCAGTCGGCCGAGAACTCGTCGGATTTTCGCGCGACAGCGGCGCTGCCCTGTGAATCGCTCATTTCAGATCACCTCCCCGGCGGCAACGGAACCGGCCGGTCCACTCACCCCTGCCAGTCTAAGAGTGACGCATCCGGCTGCCAACGGTATATTGACCGCACATCCCCTCAACGGGCCAGGAGCAGAGGAAATTGATCAACAAGTGCCTGTTTCCGGTCGCCGGCTACGGAACCCGTTTCCTGCCGGCAACCAAGTCGATGCCCAAGGAAATGCTGCCGATCGTCAACAAGCCGCTGATCCAGTACGGGGTCGAGGAAGCGATGGAAGCCGGGCTCACCGACCTCGAGTTCGTCACCGGCCGCAACAAGCGCGCCATCCCCGATCACTTCGACATCAGCTACGAACTCGAGCACGAGATTGCCGGCACCGGCAAGGAAAAGTATCTCGAGGGCATCAACGAGATCATGGAAACCTGTTCGTTCACCTATACGCGACAGCGGCGCATGCTCGGCCTCGGCCATGCCATCCTTGCCGGGGAGACCATGATCAACGACCAGCCCTTCGGCGTGGTGCTGGCCGACGACCTGTGCCTCAACCATAACGGCGACCCGGGCGTGCTCGCGCAACTGGTGAGCCTGTTCAGACAGTTCCGTTGCACCATCCTCGCGGTCGAGGAAGTGCCGGAGGACCAGATCCACAAGTACGGGGTGATCGCCGGCGAGTGTCTCAAGGAGGACGTGATCCGGGTTACCGACATGGTGGAGAAACCGAAGAAGGAGGATGCGCCCAGCAACCTCGCCGTGATCGGACGCTACATTCTCACCCCCGACATCTTCGACATCATCCGCGCGACCCCGCCGGGCAAGAACAACGAGGTCCAGCTGACCGACGCGATTCTCACCCAGGCGAAGCAGGGGTGCGTGATGGCGCTGCGCTTCAAGGGCCGCCGCTTCGACTGCGGCAGCGTCGATGGCTACGTGGACGCCACCCAGTGGGTCTACGAGAACATCTATCGCGCCAGCTGAGCCGGGCACGGCGGCAGTCACGCCGCGTACAAATCTCCCCTTGCGCGCCTTGCGGGCTCTCCGGGTCGCTGGACTATCCTTAGACATCCAGCCCCGCTCCGAGACGAGGTCCCGACCATGCGCAAGATGCCCCTCACAGACTCCGCCTGGCTGACCCTTGAAGGCCGCGAAAAACCCTTCCATGTCGGCAGCATGCTGCTGTTCACCTTCCCCGAGGATGCCGACCGGAACTACCTGCAGGACCTGTACGCCCAGTGGCTGGACGTGAAGAAGCTGCACCCGCTCTACAGCAAGCGCATCCACATGCCGCCCGGCGGGATCGGCCAGCCCGGTTGGGTGGAGGACGAGGAGTTCGACATCGAGTACCACGTGCGCCACTCGGCACTGCCGAAGCCGGGACGGGTCCGGGAACTGCTGGCGTTGGTGTCACGGCTGCACGGCACCCTGCTCGACCGCAGCCGGCCGATGTGGGAATCCCACCTGATCGAGGGCCTGCGCGGCAAGCGCTTCGCCATGTACAACAAGATGCACCACTGTGTCGTCGATGGCGTGGCGGGCATGAAACTGGTCCAGGAAGCGCTCTCGGAAGACCCGGGCAAGCGCGACATGCCGCCGCCGTGGGCCGCACCCAGTTCGCGGAAAAAGAAAAAGGTGTCCCGCCAGAGCGGGCCGCTGGATGAACTCAAGGCCGTCCTCAGCACCATCAAGACCCAGGCCGGCACCGTGCCCGGCGTGAGCCGCGCGATCGCCGACATGTACCGCGAGGCCCTGCGCAACGAGCATGCCGCGGCGCCGTACCGGGCGCCCATGACCGTACTCAACGGGCGCATCACCGGTGCGCGGCGCTTCTCCGCCCAGTCCTGGCCCATCGAGCGGATCCGCGCGGTCGGCAAGGCGTTCGGCGCGACACTCAACGACGTGGTGCTGGGCATGTGCGGCGGCGCACTGCGCGAATACCTGCTGGAAATCGGTGAATTGCCAGACCAGCCGCTGGTGTCCATGGTCCCGGTCTCGGTGCGACCCAAGGATCAGGAGGGTTATGGCAACGCCATTTCCATGATCCTGTGCAGCCTTGCGACGGACGAGGCCGACCCGGCCAAGCGCCTGGAGGCCATCCAGGATTCCATGAAGATCGGCAAGGAGCGCTTCGCGAAGATGAGTCGCGAGGAGATCATCAATATGATGCTGCTTACGTCTGCGCCGATGCTGTTCGGCTCCCTGCTGCGCTTCGAGGGCCGCACCCGTCCGGCGTTCAACGTGACCATCTCCAACGTGCCCGGGCCCAAGAAGCACCTGTACTACAACGGCGCGCGCATGGAGGGCATCTACCCGGTCTCCATCTGCACCCACGGCCAGGCGCTGAACATCACCCTGTGCAGCTATGCCGACAACCTCGAGTTCGGGGTGATCGGCTGCCGCCGCACACTGCCGCACCTGCAGCACATCCTCACCCATCTCGAGGACACCCTGCGCGACCTCGAGCGGGCCGCCGGCATC
>JBFGWM010000071.1:0-11484 GCA_041588495.1 Pseudomonadales bacterium
ACGTCCCCTTTCGGGTGTCCGCCCGCCTCGATCAGTTCCAGCGTCTCCGCCCGCATGCGCACCTCGGCCTCGGCCACGGCCTCGCGGAGGGTCTCCGGCTTGGCGGAGACGTCCACCTGGCGCACGCGGCCTTGTTCATCGAGATGGGTCAGGGGCATCAGTGATTCACCGGAGTCTTATACTGAGCGGTATTGTACCGGATGAGATCAGGCGCATGCAGTGGACACCCCATGCCACCGTGGCCACCATCGTGGAGGACCGCGAGCACTTCCTGCTGGTTCACGAGGAGGCGGACGGCAAGCCGGTCTACAACCAGCCCGCCGGGCATCTCGAGGACCGGGAAACCCTGGCCGCCGCCGCAGTCCGCGAAACCCTCGAGGAGACCCGCTGGGAAATCCGCCTGTCGGCGGTGGTTGGCGTCTACCTGTACCGCTCCCCGGCGAACGGGATCACCTACCTGCGCACCTGTTATGCCGCGGTCCCGGTGCGCGAGCATACCGACCGCACCCTCGACCCCGGAATCATCGAGGCGGTGTGGCTGACGTTCGGGGAAATCCAGGACCTCGACGAACGCGGACTGCTGCGCAGCCCCATGGTGATGCGCAGCATCGGCGACTACGTTGCGGGCCGGAACCACCCGCTGGATGTCGTGCAGGCGGTCGGTGAATTCTGAGCGCCTGCCGCCGGCTTCCCCAACGGGTATAATCCTGCTCTTTTTCTGAGCAGACCCGTATCCATGCCCGATTTCCCGGCCCACTCCGCCCGTCCCGGGACCAGCCGCGTGATGGTCGCCATGTCCGGCGGGGTCGATTCCTCGGTGACCGCGCTCCTCCTGCAGGAGCGGGGCTTTGCCGTGGAGGGCATGTTCATGAAGAACTGGGAGGAGGATGACGGCACCGAGTACTGCACCGCCGCGGCCGACCTCGCCGACGCGCGCAGGGTCTGCGACATGCTGGGCATCCGGCTGCACGTGGCCAATTTCGCGGCCGAGTACTGGGACCACGTGTTCGAACATTTCCTCGCCGAGTACCGCGCCGGTCGCACCCCGAACCCCGACGTGCTGTGCAACCGCGAGATCAAGTTCAAGGCCTTCCTCGATTACGCCTTTGCCCTCGGCGCCGACTGCATCGCCACCGGGCATTATGTTCGCAGCCGCGTTCGTGACGGGCGCCTGGAACTGCTGCGCGGCCTGGATCCGGGAAAAGACCAGAGCTACTTCCTCCACGCGGTTCCCGCCGCCCAGCTGGGCGGCGCGATGTTCCCGATCGGTGACATGCAGAAGGCCGACGTACGCAGGCGCGCCGCGGACGCCGGGTTCCCGGTCCATGACAAGAAAGACAGCACCGGCATCTGCTTCATCGGCGAACGCCGCTTCCGCGACTTCCTGCAACGCTACGTGCAGGGCCGGCGGGGACCGATCATCGACGTGGACAGCGGCGCCGAACTGGGTGAGCACCCGGGCCTTCCCCTGTACACCATCGGCCAGCGCCAGGGTCTCGACATCGGCGGCCGCGCGGAGGGCAGCGGAGAACCGTGGTACGTGGTGGGCAAGGACGAGGACGGCAACCGCCTGCTGGTGGCCCAGGGACATGACCACCCTGCCCTGTTCTGCACCCGGGTTGCCTGCGAGCAGGTGCACTGGATCAACCCGGAAACCGCCCCCGCGGCGGAATTCCGCTGCCATGCCCGGGTCCGCTACCGCCAGGCCGACCAGCCCTGTACGCTGCGCCCGGCCGGGGCCGGCGTACTCGAGGTCCGCTTCGAGGAACCGCAACGCGCGGTCACACCGGGCCAGTACGCGGTATTCTATGCTGAGGAGGTGTGTCTCGGCGGCGCGGTGATCCGTGGCGCGCTTGACGGCCGTTTCCCGGCGCCCTGATCCCCAGGAGGTTTTCCTTGTCCGGTCGCTTGCGTAACCAGGTGCTGGCCCTCGCCGGCATTTTCCAGGCGGGCTACCTCGTGGACCGCCTCGCCAACAGTGGCCAGGTCGAGGCTTCGCCGTTCGAGACCACCATCGGCAGTATCCTCCAGCTCGACCCGCGTACCACCGAGGACGTCTACTCCGGCATCGACGGGGTGCGCCGCGGCCTGCAGGTCCTGCGCGACATCCTCGGTTCCTCCGAGGACGCGAACCACGGCGCCGTGGTGCGTTACGTGATCAATCTGCTCCACCTGGAACGCAAGCTGAGCGGCAACCGGGAAATGCTGATGGTGCTGCGCGCGCGGCTGGAGCAGGCCAACCAGCAGGCGCGCCATTTTGATGTCACCCACGAGAATGTCCTCGCCAGCCTCGACAGCATTTACCAGGACACCCTGAGCACCTTCCCCTTCCGCATCCAGGTCACCGGGGAATCGGTCTACCTCCGCGACGACGCCGTCGCTCACAAGGTCCGCGCCCTGCTGCTCGCCGGGGTGCGCTCGGCGATGCTGTGGCGGCAACTCGGCGGCCGCCGCTGGCACCTGCTGTTCCGCAGGCGGCGCCTGCAGGAGACCTGCGACGCCCTGCTCGAGGCCTGACGCCGGTGCACGTCCACGCTCCGGACCGCCTGCTCCGGGGCGCACTTCTCCTGACCCTCTCCGGGCTGCTGTTTTCCCTGATGGGCGTACTCATCCGCCTGGCTTCCACCGAGGTCAACAACGAAACCGTGGTATTCATGCGCAACCTGGTGGGCTGCCTGCTGTTCCTGCCCTGGGTGCTGCGGCGCGGGCTCGCGCCCTTTGCCACCCGGGTGCCGCACCTCCACCTGGTGCGCGCGCTGGTGGGTCTCGGTGCGATGTACTGTTTCTTCTACGCCATCGCCCACATCCCCCTCGCCGAGGCCATGCTGTTCACCTACGCCGCACCGGTTTTCGTGCCCCTGGTCAGCCGCGCCTGGCTGGGCGAGCCCCTGTCGGCGCGGGTCTACCTGGCGATCGTGATCGGGCTCGCCGGGGTGATTCTGGTGTTGAAGCCCGGTCCGGGGATCTTCCGCGCGATCTCCCTGGTCGGACTCGCGGCGTGTTTCCTGGCCGCGGTCGCGTTCACCGCGGTGCGTCGCCTCTCGGTCTCGGAACCCCCGTTGCGGATCGTGTTCTATTTCACCCTGATCTCCACCCTGGTGTCGGCGCTGCCCATGGCCTGGGCCTGGCAGGGACTGTCAGCGCAGGCCCTGGTCCTGCTGGTCGGCGTCGGCGTGCTCGCAACGGTCAGCCAGCTGGTGATGTCCGAGGCGTACCGGGTCGCCCCGGTGGGAACCATCAGCCCGTTCAGCTATACCGCGATCGTGTTCTCCGCGGCGCTCGCCTGGCTGATCTGGTCGGAGCCGCTGGACCGCTACGCGCTTGGCGGCGCGTTGCTGATTTTTGCCTCCGGCGTGCTCACCCTGCGCCCGCGCGCCGCCCCGGCGAACGCAAAAACCGAGCGCATCGTGTAGAATTATCGTGACCGCGGACGACCCTCGCAGCACATGGAATTTCCCGCATGGAACTGACTGAACTGACCGCCGTTTCGCCCCTCGACGGACGTTACGCGCGCGCCTGCACTCCGCTGCGCCCCTACTTCAGCGAGTTCGGCCTGCAACGCTACCGGGTGCGGGTCGAGGTGCGCTGGCTGCGCCACCTGGCCGCGCAATCGGACCTGCCGGAAATTCCCGCGTTTTCCAGCGAGGCCAGCGAGTTTCTCGACGGCGTCGAGGATGGCTTCGATCTCGACGCAGGGCGCCACGTCAAAGAGATCGAACGCACCACCAATCACGACGTTAAGGCGGTTGAGTACTGGCTCAAGGAGCGCCTCGCCGCGCAACCGGAGACCGCCAGGGTCCTGGAGTTCATCCACTTCGCCTGCACCTCGGAGGACATCAACAACCTCGCCTACGCGTGCATGCTCGCGGACTGGCGCGCGGTGCAGTTCGACCCCATGGCCGCCAACCTCGCCACCAGCCTGCGCGCCATGGCGCACCGCCACGCCGGCGCCGCGATGCTCGCCCGCACCCACGGCCAGCCGGCCTCGCCGACGACCATGGGCAAGGAACTGGCGAACTTCGTGTACCGCATCGAGCGCATTGCCCGGCAGGTCCACACGGTGCCCATCCTTGGCAAGATCAACGGTGCCACCGGCAACTACAACGCCCATTACGCGGCCTTCCCCAACGCGGACTGGGTGCGTATCTGCCGCCTGTTCATCGAGAGCCTGGGCCTTGAGTTCAACCCCTACACCACGCAGATCGAACCCCACGACTTCCTCGCCGAACTGCTTCATGGACTGGTCCGCTTCAACAACGTCCTGCTCGACCTCGCGCGCGACATGTGGGGATACATCTCCCTGGGCTATTTCGTGCAGAAGGCGGTCCCGGGCGAGGTGGGCTCCTCGACCATGCCGCACAAGGTCAATCCCATCGACTTCGAGAACGCCGAGGGCAACCTCGGCATGGCCAATGCGCTGCTCGAGCACATGGCGTCGAAACTGCAGGTCTCGCGCTGGCAGCGGGACCTGTCCGATTCCACGGTCCTGCGCAACCTCGGCTCCGGCATCGCCCATACCACGCTGGCATGCCTCTCCCTGCAACGCGGGCTCGGCAAGGTGGAACTGAACCCCGAACGCCTGCAGGCGGATCTCGATGACTGCTGGGAGATTCTTGCCGAACCGGTGCAGACGGTCATGCGCCGCCACGGGGTCGAGAACCCGTATGAGAAGCTCAAGGAACTGACCCGCGGCAAAAGGATCACAAGAGAAGCGATGCAGGCCTTCCTCGAGCAACTGGACGTGCCCGAGGAAGCCCGGGAACGCCTGCGGGCGATGCAACCGGGCGATTACACCGGCGTGGCGGAACGCCTGGCCACGGACATCTGAGCCGGGCCGCCTGGCGACCCCGGCAACGCGCATATCAAAGCGAACGGGAGAGGCGACATGGGTGACGAGGCAGATACCGGGCTCAATCTCGATGATGCAGAGATCATCCGGGAAGCCGTGCTCGGCGAGACCAGGGATCCGATCAGCCTGCGCCGCATCGAGGAATTTGCCCTCGCCTGCGAGCACATGGCCCGCCAGGCTCACCGCCGCATCGAGATCTTCAGTCACAACCTCGATCCCGCGATCTACAACCGCGCTGACTTTGTCGAGGCCCTGTCGCGACTGGCCCGGGCCAATCCCCACACCGAGGTCCGCATCCTGCTGTTCGAGTCCGGCACCGCGGTGCATAACGGGCACCAGTTGCTCCACCTGGCCCAGCGCCTGACCTCCTCGGTGCACATCCGCAAGGTCAACCAGCACTACGTGGGTCGCGAGGAATCGTACATGCTGGCCGATGACGCGGGGATCGTGTACCGCGCCCACCCGGATGCCTACGACGGGTTCGCGGAATTCAACACGCCGGCCCGGGTGCGTGAGAAAAAACACGAGTTCAACGAGATCTGGGAACGCAGCAAGGGCGACCCGGAACTGACCCGGCACGGGCTGTGAATCCGCTGCGCATGGCACCGTTCGTGGCGCTGCTGCTCGCCCTGCTGGCGGCGCCCGTGATGGCCGAGCGCATGTTCGTCGAGGTCATCGGCCTCAAGTACCGCACCACCGAGGAGATCATCCCGGTCCTGCAGCCACTGATGACCCAGGGCGCCTCGGTCACCGGGTACCACAACCAACTGATCCTGAAATCCACCGCGGAAAATCTCGCCGAAGTCAAACAGGTCCTGAACCGTCTCGACACCCCGCCGCGACGACTCATGCTGCACGTCCGCCACGCGCGGGACCGCGCCGCGCTCGAGCAGGATCTCGAGGCCTCCGCGGCGGTGCGGATCGGGTCCCGCGCGCGCATCTCGGTGGGTGACCATCCCCCCGACGAGGGCATCGAGGCCCGCGTCTCCCGGATCACCACCACCGACAACCGTACGGGTTCCCAGCAGATCCAGACCCTGGAGGGACGCCCGGCGTTCATCCAGTCCGGCAAGCGCGTGCCCGTCGCGCAGACCATCCATGACGCCCACGGCCACACCGTCACCACCATCACCCAGCAGGACGCGATGCGCGGTTTCTATGTCACCGCGCGGCTGGTCGGGGAAAACGAGGTGCTGCTTGATATCAGCACCCAGCTGAACCGGGTGATCGGCGCCGGCGGCAGCATCGAGGTCAATGAGACCCAGTCGTCGGTGAGTGGCCGGCTCGGCCAGTGGCTTCCCCTGGGCGGCACCAGCAGCGCCGACAAGAGCCGGGAAAGCGGGCTCCTGCGCCGCTACCACAGTACCGCCGAGGAAAACCTCGACCTCTGGGTGCGCGTCGAAGCCCTCGACTGACTTCGGGATCAGGTCCGGAACTCGTCCAGCAGGTCGTGCAGGCGGCCGGCGAGTTCGCTCAGTTCTCGCGCCGCGTTCTCACTGCCCGCAGATACCTTTGCGGTCCCCTCCGAGGAGGTCCGTACCCGCGCGACGTTGCCGCTGATCTCGGTCGCCACGTTGCTCTGTTCCTCGGCCGCCGTGGCGATCTGCGTGTTCATGTCGGAAATGCTGCCCACCGCCTCGGTGATGGTGCGGAAGGACTCTCCGGATTCGCGAACGCGTTCCACCGAGGTCTGGATGTGCTCCAGGTTGCGGCGCATGACCGTACCGGCGTCGCGGGCGCTGGACTGCACCTGGTCGATGGTGTCCTTGATCTGCAGGGTCGACTCCTGGGTGCGCCGCGCCAGGGTGCGCACCTCGTCGGCGACCACCGCGAAGCCCCGCCCCTGCTCGCCGGCGCGCGCCGCCTCGATGGCCGCATTCAGGGCCAGCAGGTTGGTCTGTTCGGCAATTTCCTGGATCACGTCGAGCACGCTGCCGATGCTCTGGGCGCGTTTTTCGAGTTCCTCGATCACGTTGCCCAGGCGACCCAGGTCCTCCGACAGGCTGTTGATATCCCGAATCGCGGTCTGCAGCACTTCGCGCCCGCTCTGCGCCTCCCGGTCCGCATTACGCGCCTCCTCGGCTGCGCTGGCCGTGTTGCGCGCGACCTCCTGCACGGTGGTCGCCATCTCGTTCATGGACACCGCGATCTGCATGATGCCGGCCAGTTCCTCCTCCAGCTCCGACTGGATCTGCGCGCTGCTCGCCGCGATCCCGTCGGCGCCGCCGGCCACGTCCTCGCTGATGGCGGCAATCTGGCGGATACTGGCGGCGACGTTGTCCGACATGTGGGCCATGGCCGCGTACAGCTGGCTGATCTCGTCGTCGGCGTCGCGAACCTCGATGCGCCGGCTGAGGTCACGCGCGGAAATTTCCCCGGCAAGCGAGACCACGCCCTTCAACTGGTGTGACAACACCCGGGAAATGAGATGGGCGGCAATCACCGCCACCAGGATGGCGCCCAGGGAGATCATGCCCAGCCAGATCAGGCTGCGCAGTTCCTCGGCACGCACATCGGTCTCGGTGATCACCTGGGCCTCGAGCAGTTCCCCGAGTTCGCGAATGATGACCGGCTCCGCCGCGTCGAGCGCCCCGGCCTGTTCCGCCATCGCCGAACGGTCCTCCTTGGCGTAGGCCGCCAGGAAAGCGTCCCGCGCCTTCCGGTACCGCTCCAGCCGGGCCGCGATGTCGGCGGCTTGCGCAGGCAGGCCGGGGTTGCGGAGGGTCTCGGGCACTTCGGCCACCGCGGTCTGGAAGCGCTGCAGCAGGAGGGTGGCAATCTCCCCGAAGCTGGTCGCCCCGCCACCGGGGCTGTGGTCCTCGTTGGTTCCGGCCGAGGACAGGATGCTGGCCCTCAATTCACGCTCCACTTCGCGGGCATTGCCCAGCACGGCGAGAAGCGTCTGCGTGGCGGGTCGCGCTGCCGTGGTAAGCGCCGAGCGCATGTCGGCCGCCTGCTCCCCGAGGGCCCGCACCTGCGACAGGTTATACAGCATCACCATCACGCTGCTCACCAGGAACACCGTGATCAGCGCAAGGAAGCGGAGACGGATCGGCATGCGCGCCAGTGTGGAGCCCGGACCAGCCAAGTTGTGTCGTCTCCTTGTTCCCGTGGAACCGGATCCCCGCATCGGGGCCGGATGTCTGCATCCTTAAACAAGTGTAAACCAAGAGCCCCGGCACGATTCCCGGACCCCGGCCGGGCCCGGACAGGGCACCCCGCCTATTTGACAGCCACCAGGTGAAAACGGAAAATGCGTTCCCGCACCGGCGGGATGGAAATTCCTTTTCCGGACGGCGGTTTGCGACGGGATTCGCGGCCTCCGCCGGTTACATCAACGGGGTACATGAGGCACGGCAATCCGACCTTCCCCGGGAGGAATGCACGCCAACAGTACGCCCACCGGCGGCTCGGCAAGTGTCCATGCAACGATCGGCGCTCGCCCGCGAAGAGACGGTCACTGGGCGCGGGAAGAACCGTAGCCCCGGCGAGCGCAAGCAGATCATGGACGGGAACTGCACAGCGGGTAAACTGGTCGGGTTCCCGACCTTGCCGGGCCGCGAGTGCCTGGACTAAGCTTTAGTACGTTTTTTCAACACCCTCAACCAAAAGAGGCTTCGATATGACCCTGAGTCGTGAAGAACAAATTGCTGCAATCGAGAAGGACTGGGCGGAAAACCCGCGCTGGAAAGGCGTCAAGCGCCCCTACTCCGCAGCAGACGTGGTTCGCCTGCGCGGCAGCGTACAGCCCGAGTACACCCTGGCCCGCCGCGGTGCGGAGCGTCTCTGGGATCTCATCAACGGCAGCGCGAAGAAAGGCTACGTCAACTGCATGGGCGCACTGACCGGCGGCCAGGCGATGCAACAGGCCAAGGCCGGCATCGAGGCCATCTACCTTTCCGGCTGGCAGGTCGCGGCGGACGCCAACACCTCGGAAACCATGTACCCCGACCAGTCCCTGTACGCCTACGACTCGGTGCCGACCATCGTGCGTCGCATCAACAACACCTTCAAGCGGGCGGACGAGATCCAGTGGAAGGCCATTCACGACGGCAAGGTCAAGGAAGAGGACGCCATCGACTTCTTCCTGCCCATCGTTGCAGACGCTGAAGCCGGCTTCGGCGGCGTCCTGAACGCCTACGAGCTGATGAAGAACATGATCGTCAACGGCGCCGCCGGGGCTCACTTCGAGGACCAGCTGGCCGCGGTCAAGAAATGCGGACACATGGGCGGCAAGGTGCTGGTTCCGACCCAGGAAGCCTGCCAGAAGCTGATCGCCGCGCGCCTCGCCGCGGACGTGCTGGGCGTGCCCACCATTCTGTGCGCGCGCACCGACGCCAATGCGGCCGACCTGCTCACCAACGACTGCGATCCGTGGGACAAGGATTTCGTCACCGGCGAGCGTACCGCGGAAGGCTTCTACCGCACCAAGGCCGGTCTCGACCAGGCCATCTCCCGCGGGCTAGCCTACGCGCCGTATGCCGACCTGGTCTGGTGCGAAACCGCACACCCGGACCTCGACGAGGCCAAGGCATTCGCCGACGCCATCCACGCCGAGTACCCGGACCAGCTCCTGGCCTACAACTGCTCGCCTTCCTTCAACTGGAAGAAGAACCTGGACGACGCGACCATCGCCAAGTTCCAGGACGAGCTGTCCAAGATGGGCTACAAGTACCAGTTCATCACCCTGGCCGGGATCCACAACATGTGGTTCAACATGTTCGAACTCGCCTACGACTACGCGCGTGGCGAAGGCATGAAGCACTACGTGGAAAAGGTCCAGGAACCCGAGTTTGCCTCGGCCAGCAAGGGTTACACCTTCGTGGCGCACCAGCAGGAAGTCGGTGCCGGCTACTTCGACGACGTCACCACCGTGATCCAGGGTGGCCACTCGTCGGTGACCGCGCTGACCGGTTCCACCGAGGAAGAACAGTTCTGAACCCAGTGGTTCCGGACACGAGAAAGGCGGCCTCCGGGCCGCCTTTTTTCGTATTGAATCCGCTCGACTGGAACTCCCGCGCCGGCGGGATATGCTTGTGGTATCCATCGGCCTCGGGAAGGTAAGCGGGCGTTTGAAAACCATCGTCGTGGCCAATCCCAAGGGCGGCTCCGGTAAGACAACGCTTTGCACGAACCTGGCCGCCTTCTTCGCGTGTCATGGCGAGCCGGTGGTGATCCTGGATTACGACCAGCAGCGCTGTTGCCGGGACTGGCTCGCCGCGCGGGCGACCACGCGGGCACCCATCAGCCTGGTGCCCGCTTTCCGGGAAGAGGTACGGATTCCGCCCGGCACGGAATGGGTGGTCGTCGACCTGCCGGCCGCCTGCCATGACGAGGCCCTCACCCGTCACCTGCGCATTGCGGATCTCCTGCTCCTGCCGGTGCTGCCATCACCGATCGATTTCCGTGCCCTGTTCCATTACCTGTTCGAACTGAACAAGGGCGTGCTGGTGGACCGGCCTGACCTGCGGGTCGGGATCGTGGCGAACCGGGTGCGCGAAAACACCATCATGTTCCGTAACCTGACGGAACTCTTGGAACAGTTCGAAATCCCCCTGGTCGCCCACCTCCGCGACACCCAGAACTATCCGCTCGCCGCGGAAACCGGCGATTCGATTTTCGAACTGCCGACCCGTCGTGCCATCCGAGACCTGGTCCAATGGCAGAAGCTGGTCGACTGGATCACCATGGGTCGCCGCCTGTCGGCGCTGGTGCCGGAAAAGGCCGCGCAGCTGCGAACACCCTCCGCGCGGCACCCGGCATTGGTCGTGCCCGCCTGACACCCGCCCAGCGCCCCGGCGCCGGGGAGCCCCTTCAGCGCCGCCGTTTGTCCTGCTCCGCCGCGGCGTCCAGGGCTGCCAGCTGGCGGCGGATTTCCGTTGCGCCGGCCAGCTGGATCAGGCCGCGAACGTCGATGATCAGCGCCACGGACCCGTCCCCGAGGATGGTCGCACCGGAGATTCCGGGCACCACCCCGTAGTTTTCCTCGATGCTCTTGATGACCACCTGCTGCTGGGCACCGAGTTGATCGACCACGACCCCGAGTCGCTCGCCGTCCGCCTCCACGACCACCATCAGCGGAGCCGTATCTGCGAGTTTTTTCCGGAGGCCGAACAGTTCCGCGAGGTTGACCACCGGCAGAAAATCTCCCCGCAGCTGGTACACGTCGCAGGCTCCCGCGAGCTTGCGGATGGTGCCGACGCGGGCCTGTAGCGATTCGAGGATCGCGACCATCGGCAACACGAAGGTGACGCCGCCTGAGTCCAGGAGCTGGCCGTCGAGAATCGCCATGGTCAGCGGCAGGCGGATGCGGAACCGGCAGCCGTGACCGGGTGTGGAACGAACCTCGAGGTGGCCATGCAGTTCCTCGATATTGCGTTTCACCACGTCCATGCCCACACCCCGCCCGGAGAGTTCGGACACCTCGGTGGCGCTGGAGAAATCCGGCAGGAAGATCAGCTCGTGGATTTCCTCCTCATCCGGCCTTGCCTCCGGTTCAAGCAGGCGCTTTTCGCGGGCCCTGGCGAGGATCGCCTGGGTGTCCAGCCCACGACCATCGTCTTCGACGTCGATCACCAGTTGTCCGGAGCGGTGCGCGGCCTGTATGCGCAGAGTGCCGGTAGCCGGCTTGCCTG
>JBFGWM010000072.1:0-11419 GCA_041588495.1 Pseudomonadales bacterium
ACCGCCCGCTGCGCGGGGAGATCCGTTACTTCGACCCGGCCGGTCGCGAGATCGGTTACAAGTGGCTCGATTACGCGCCCGGTGCGACGGCACCGGATTTCCGCCTCGACGACCGCCGTGCGGGGTACGTGGAGGGCGCGCGCCGGGTCGCCGACGGCAGCGAGTTGTTCCGCAGCGCGGACGCGGCCGGCGAACTGCGCAGGAAAGTCCTCGAGGTTCCCGCCACGCCGGTGCTTGATTCGGGGTTTGACGAGTTCGTGCGGCAGAACCTGGCGCGGATCCGCGCCGGCGAGACGGTGCGCCTGACCTTCGTCGTCGCCGGTCGCCTGGACAGCTTCCGGTTCCGCGCCCGGGCGGTCGGCGAGGAGTCCTGGCAGGGACGTCCCGCGGTGCGCATTCTCGTCGAGCACGATTCGTTCTTCGTCCGCATGCTCATCGATCCCATCACCCTGTGGTACGACGCATCGAATGGTCGCCTGCTGGAGTATCGCGGAATCTCCAACGTGAGTTCCGCGGACGGCTCGAATTACGATGCGCGCATCGTGTACTCGACGGAAGTCCGGGTGACCGGAGTCCGCTGAGCTGAGCCCATGGCGCCACGCAAGCCGGTCGTGTATGCGTTCCTGTTGATCCTGATCGCGGTGGCGGCCATCGTGGCCGCTGTATGGGCGGTTTACGGACGCGACCTGCGCTGGGCCGCGCTCGAGTATTTCAGCACCAATACGCCGCAGAAACGCTGCTTCCAGTCGGGCTACCTGGTGGATTTCGAGGAAGGGCTGGGTGACTGCCTGGTGTCGGCACGGGCGGGCAACATCAACAGCCAGTACCACCTGGCCGAACTTTACTACCTCGGTCAGGGCGTGCAGCGCGATTACCATCGCGCCTTCGACTGGTACATGCGCGCGGCGATGCAGGGACACACCGAAGCGCAGCACAACGTCGCTCACATGTACCACCAGGGTGAGGGCGTCTACCGCGACCCGGTGCGCGCCCTGGCATGGTACGAAATCTTTGCGTTTTTCCACGACGGCGGCGCCGGCTACTACCCGGCACGCGAGGACTTGCGCCTCACCCTTTCCGCTGGGCAGGTTGCCGAGGCCGAGGCCATTTTCCGGGAGATCAGCGCGCGAATCCGCGCACGGACCGGCTGGGACTGAGCCGCGGGATTCAGTCGGGCAACAGTTCCGCGGGCAGTGTCGCGCTGACCACCGCCTCGATATCGGCGGGTTCGAAGCCGCGCAGCGTCAGGAACCGGTGCGGGTCGTGGGGCGGCCGCGGACGGCCGCGACGCGGGTTCAGGTAGCTGTGATCGAGCAGTTCCGCCGCGTAACGCCGCCATTCCGCGCTGGGGATTTCCGCGAGGCAGGCCTCGATGGTCGCGTCATCAACGCCGCGCGCGCGTAATTCCATGCGGATTCTGGCGGGTCCCCGGTGTCGCGCCGAGCGTTTGCGCACGTGGCGTCGCGCCAGTCGCCGGTCATCCAGCAGGCGGTCGGCGTCGAGCCGGTCGAGTATCCGTTGCACGCAATCGGCAGACGCGGAGTCGCGGGCGAGTGCCGCGCGGATTTCGAAGCGGGTGAAATCGGCTTCCGCAAGCCAGCCCAGTGCCTGGCGGTACAGCCGGTCTTCCGCGTCGGTCGCGGGCCGGCCACGCTGTGGACTGCTCATGTCGCCGGGTTCTCCGGCCCCGTTTTCAATCGGATTCCTCCCGGGGGACGCCCGCATCAACGGTAGTTTCCGCGTCCAGCAGGCGCTTCGGGTGCATACCGTTCACCATGCCGACGAACGGCGGATGGATACTGTATCCCAGCATGCGCAGCATGTCCTCGCTGCGCTCGTGCAGGGCGGCACGTGGCGTGGACAGGAACAGGTTTTCCTGGGTGCGCAGCCATGGTTCGCAGTACTGGGCGCTGGCCCCGAGACGTCCCTGCCCGGAGCGGTTGGCGCCACCGCCGTGCCACAGGGTGCCGAGGAAGAGGATCACGCTGCCGGCGGGCATGACCGCAGGGACCGCCCGGTCGTCGGCGCCTGGCTGACGGTCGTCCCAGAGATGGCTGCGCGGATAGACGAGGGTCGCGCCGTTCTCCGCGGTGAAGTCGTCGAGGGCCCAGATGGTGGCCACGCTCAGCGGCGGACGCGGCCGTCGCAGCGGGTAGAACGCGTCGTCGAAGTGGGGTGGCTGCGGGGTTTCGCCCGGCAGGATGTGGATGCCCTGGAACTGTGACAGCAGGTAGTTGGGCATCAGCAGGTGGTCGAGCAGGGCCAGGACCCGCGGGTGCTCGATGAGCGGGTCGCAGTCGCGTGTGCGGGCGACCACCGAGTAGAGTCGCTGGGTGTTTTCACCCTCGAAGTTGTTGCGGCCACGGGGGGCGTCGAGCATTCCGCGCAGGGCAGAGTTCGCGCGCTCCAGTTGTCCGCCGGTCAGCAGGTTGTCGATGACCAGGTAGCCATCCTGCCGCAACCGGTCGAGGTCGGCGGCAGTCGTGGGATCGGTCGGTGTCTTCCCGGGCGCCCGCGCGGTGGAGTGGTAGGTGCCCGCAAGGTCGGCACCGAGGTCCTCCAGGCCCCGCACCCGGCGCCCGGCGCGACGCGGCACGGTGCTCGCCTCAGTCGCGCGCGAAGGTCAGCAGGAAGGTTACCGGCACTGACTGGCTGATGCTCGGCAGGCCCGCAAGTTCGCGCAGTTTCTCGACCCCGGAAGCCAGTTGGAACTGGCTGGCGTTGACGATCGCCGGCTTGCGGCTGGCGACCAGCATGCGATTGTCGGCCAGCCGCGATACCACCAGTTCCATGGGGATGTTCTGGGTCTGACCGTTGAGGGACACGGTGAGCACCGCGCGGGTGTCCATCTGCTCGCCGGGCTTCAGCTTCTCGTAACCGGTGACGTCCACCGGCGTGGTGACCTCGGCGGTGGGAAACAAATCAGTGCGGAACAGAAACTCGCGCATGCGCTCGTTGCGGATGTCGATGGCCGTATCCACGCTGACCAGCGCGATGGTCACATGCGCGATCCCCTCGCGGACCTTGCCGCTGAGTTCGCGAAAATAATGCGCCTCGGCGAAATTGCCGGCCTTGGTGGTCACGAAGTTGACCCGTGACTGGTCGTTGACCAGGGTCCAGTCGGCGTGCGCCAGGCTGCCGGCCAGCAGGGCGATAATGGCGATAATCCGAATCATGTCAGCAACTCCATGGGTATGGGTATGGTCGGGACCGGTCCGCTCCCGGTCGCACCGATGGTGCCAGAGCGGAAATCCGGAAGCAAAGCAAAGCGGGGATGCGCCCGGACAGCCGGGCCGGACTCATTCCGTCGTCGGTTTGATGGTGATCTTCAATCCGAGTCCCTGCAGCACCGGCACCAGGTCCGCCAGGGCCAGGATCGGCTCTCCGGACAGCAGGCGGTCACGGGTCTCGTCGTCCACCTCGGCACGGTTCAGCACCGCGCGCAGACCGCCATGGGCCTCGATGGTGTTGCGCAGGGCAAAGGCGAAAGCGGGGACCTCGCGGTTGTCCAGGGTCTCCGTCAGGTATTCTGCGGCGGTGTCGATTTCGTTCAGGAAGTCCAGAATCCCGGTTCCCGGGGCGCGGGTCACCATGTGTACTCACCTTGTGTCAGCGGGTTACGCCCTTGATCAGTCGATTGCTGCGCGGTTGCCGCGCAGTTCCTCGCGGCCCTCCTTCATCAGGTAACGGGCCAGGGCGGGCAGTACTAGGATACTGCCAAACATGTTCGCGGTGAACATGAACACCAGCAGCAGGCCCATGTCGACCTGGAATTGCAGGCCGGACATCAGCCAGGTGCTGACGCTGCCACCGAGGGCGATGCCGGTGAAGATCACCGCCTTGCCGGTCTTGTGCAGGGTGCGCTGGAAGGCCAGTTGCAGGGACAGCCCGCGCTTCACCCCTTCCTCGAGGGTGCTGTAGATGTAGATGCCGTAATCGACGCCGATGCCCACCGCAAGGGCGACCACGGGCAGGGTGGCGACCTTCAGGCCGATATCCAGCACCGCCATCAGTCCGTAGGCCATGACTGAGACCAGGGACAGGGGCAGCACCACGCAGAGAATCCCCGACATGTTGCGGAACGAGAGCCACAGGAACACCACCAGCACCACGTACACCCAGCCGACCACGGGCAGTTCCTCTTCCTCGATCACCTCGTTGGTGGCGGCCATGACGCCCACGTTCCCGGAAGCCAGGGCGAAGTTGACCCGTCCACCGGAATGCTCGCGGTTGAATTCCTTGACCGCGTCGACCACCTTGCTGATCGTCGCGGCCTTGTGGTCCTCGGTGAACAGCAGCAGGGCCAGGGCACTGCAGTCGTCGTTCAGCAGGCCGCTGGAGGTCGGTACCATCGAGGTGATCTGGGCCAGGGCGTAGCGGTTGCGCGGCACCACCTCGGCATCCAGGCGGCCCTCGTTGAGCCCGCCGTGGACCTTCGTGGCAATGGTCAGCAGCGACATCGTGGACTGCACGCCCCCGGTGTTCTCCATGTGCCACAGGAAGCGGTCGACCTCCTCCATGATCGGGTAGCGGATGCAGGCATCCTTCTCGGTCTCCGCGATCACCGTCATCACGTCGACGCCGATATTGAAGTTGCGCACGATGGCGCGCGCGTCCTTGTTATAACGGGAATCCGGGCGCAGTTCCGGCACGCCTTCCTGGGCATCGCCGATCTGCAGGTCCGGGTATTTCCACAGGGCGGCGGCGAGCAGGCCCAGGCACACCGCGAAGATCCAGTGGGCCACCTTGGGCTGGGTCACCTTGGACAGGGTCTGCCAGCAGCGGGCGCCCACGTGTTCGCGGCGGATCTGCTTCTGGCGGAAACTGCCCATGTCGTTGATGCGCACGTAGGTCAGCCAGATCGGCATCAGCATCTTGTTGGTGATGATGATGGCGGCAACGCCGAATGCCGCGTTGATCGACATCTCGCGGATGATGTCGATGTTGATGAGGTAGATCGTCGCGAAGCCGGCGACGTCGGTGATCAGCGCCACGGTGCCGGGGATCGCCAGGCGGCGGAACGTGAGCAGGGAAGCGTCGTAGCTGCTCTTGCCGGCGTCCACCTCGGCCACCCAGGCATTGACGTACTGCACCCCGTGACTGACGCTCACCGACAGCACCAGGAACGGCACCAGGATGGCGAACGGGTCGAGACCGAACCCGGCCACGGTCAGGAGGCCGAATTCCCACACCACGGCCACCAGGGAACAGCCCAGCGGCAACAGCGAGAGCTTGAACGAACCGCAGTAGATCCACAGCAGGGTGACGGTGAGCAGCAGTGCAAGCATGAAGAAGCCGACCACCTCCAGGGCCGCGTCGGTGATGTCCCCGACGACCTTGGCGAAGCCGATGATGTGCACCTTGACCTTGTCCGTCTCGTAGCGCGCCCGGATGTCCTCGAGCTGGCGGGCGACCTCGCGGTAGTCGAGTTTCTCCAGGGTCTCCGGGTTGATCTCCAGCAGTTCGGAAACCACCATCGCGCCGCGGTGGTCGTTGGAGACCAGGCGTCCCTCGACCTGCGCCTTGCCGACGTTGCGGCGGATTTTTGCCAGCATTTCCGGCGAGGGCTGGTAATCGGGGTCGGGGCGGTAGCCGGCGGGAATCACCCGGTCACTCTGCAGGCCGCCCTCGATGACCTCCACGTACTGCACGTTGGGGGTGAAGATCGACACCACCCGCGCGCGGTCCACACCGGGCAGGAAAAAGATCTCGTCGGTGACTTTCTTGAGGGTGTCGAGGAACTCCTTGTTGTAGATGTCGCCATCCTCCTGGATCAGCGCCACCAGCACCCGGTTCGCCCCGCCGAACTCCTTGTTGTACTTCTGGAAGGTCTGCATGTAGGGGTGGTCGAGGGGGATGGACTTCAGGTAGCCGGCGTCCACGTGGGTCTTCGAGGCCTCGTAACCGAGCCATACCGTGATCGCGATCAGCACCAGGTGGGTGATGACCCGTTGTCCGAAGATGATGGGCTCGACGACCTTGAGGATGCGATCTGTCCAGGTCCGGGACTCGGCCATTCTGGTTCCCTGTGGTCCGATTAGCGGCGCAGCCCAGGCCGCGGATGAATGTCTCCGACCCCTGAAGTGTAGGACCGCCGGGGGGTCTTTTCGAGTTATTTGGTTTGCGAATTCTACCTAGAAGCGACCATTGTTTCAGATTGTGAGCAGCTGTTTGCGTTTGACATGGGCCTGCTGATCGCACGAAATAGGCGTAGACGGGCTGTGATCCGGTGGGGATTGCAGGGTGCGGGTGACCGTGGCGGGCAGGTGATGAAAGCGAGGGACAGGCGGGCGAATGACGGCAGCGGGCCGCGACAACTGGTGGCGGCGGTACTGCTCGCCTGCGCCATGACGGCGGCGGCCGCGCCGCCCCCCGACGATCCAGCCGTGGACCTCTACCAGGAATCCTGGACGCATCGTGCGCTCACCCTGCAGCGGCGCCTGGACCTGCAGGTTCCCCTGGCGCGCGCCACGGTGCTCGCCACCCACAACTCCTACCACTCGGCGGTCTACCTGACGCCGCACAGCCAGATGGATCCCAACCAGTTTCTCTCGCTACGCGACCAGTTGCGCATGGACATGCGCCTGCTGGAACTCGACGTGCACTGGTTCGAAAGCGCCTTCTCGGTACCGCCCCAGCCCCGCCCGGTACTGTGTCACGCCCAGACCCGCGACGAGGCGGACCGTCCCCTGCGCGACGAGCGCAACCCCGTGCCCCGCGACACCCTGACCATCCATCTCGGTTGCAGCCCCTTCGACCGTCCGCTCGAGGAGGGCTTCGCGGAGATCGTCGACTGGCTGGATACCGAGGCTGCCGATGACGACCTGCTGTTCATCTACCTCGAGGACCATCTCGAGGGACACTACGATGCGGTCATCAGCCTCGTGGAAAAATATTTCGGCGACCGGGTGTTCCGTCCCGTCGACCTGGTGGCGGCGATGGGCGCCGATCCGCGCTTCTCGTCCGCCGTTCCCCATGACGGGGCGGGTTGCTTCGGCATCCCCATGGATGTCAGCAGGGCCGAGATTCTCGCCATGGGCAAGCAGGTCATCCTGCATTCGAAGCCGTGCAAGGGCGAGGCCGAGGTGTTCGGCTGGCATGCCTGGGTGTTCGCCGGCGTGGGTGATCGCGAGAATGGTTTTCCCGAGGACGGACCGGCGCGCTTCAGCGATTATCCCGGTTGTGGTGCGGAACACGGCTATACCCGCGGTGATGCCATGTCCGGGTCCGACTACGAAAAGCACATGGTGCGATTCTACGAGGACCTGACCCATGTCGGGGCGGTCACCGGCAATACCAAGGGTCCGATCAGTCACGCGCAGATGGGCGAGATGATGAAATGCGAGGTGAACCTGCCGTCCCTGGACCAATTGATGCCCGCGGACGCCGAGCCCCATGGCGGCAGGCTGGCGGGCGCCGTGTGGAGCTGGGCGGTGGACGAGCCGAGCCTGGAGTCGGGCCCGCAGTGTGCGGCCCAGGGCGACGACGGACGTTTCCGCGGATTTTCCTGCGCCGGCGGTGGTGATGCCGGGCAGCAGCGATTCCCGGTGGCGTGTCGGACCGCGTCTGGGGGCTGGCGCGTGGACGGGTCGCGCAGGCTGCCCTGGCGCGCCGCGGGCAACGCCTGTGGCGGCGGCGCCTTCTTCGACGCGCCGTTCAGTGGTTATGACAACGAGATGTTGCGGGCGGCGCGGGCCGGCGTCAGCGGTCCGGTGTGGATCAACGAGCGGGTCGACCCCGGGTCGCTTCAGTAGTCGAGCAGGACGGATCCGTTCTGACCCACCGCCAGCGCCTTCACGCCGTGGGTGATGACCGAGACCAGCGTGAACGGGTAGGGGTTGGGCACCGGCACGAAGCGGGTGATCCGGTTCTCGCTGCGCACCGCAGACCCGCCGACGCCCACCAGCAGCACTTCCCCGTTGTCCAGCAGGGTGCCGCCAAACAGCGACTGGCCGGTGCCGCTGTCGACGTGACGCCAACCCAGGTCCTCCAGTTCCCCGGGATCGGTGATGGTGACCGCCGCATACTCGTCCCAGGTCTCCGGGTCGCGGGTGTCGAGTTTCGTCACGTCCGGCGTCACGTACACGTTGCCGCGCAGGCCGAACAGCACGGCACCGGAATCGCCCAGGGGCAGTGCTCCGAAATAGCTGCCGACGTAGGGTGATTCAAGCATTTCCCAGGTTTCGCCGCGGTCGGTGGAACGCACCAGCAGGCCGCGTTCGCCGACCAGCAGCAGGGTGTCGTCGTAGAGTCGCGTGATCTTGTTCACGTGGAACATGAAATCGAACACTTCGTTCTCGACCAGGTCCCAGCTTTCCCCGCCGTCGCGGGTTTCCATGACCTGGCTGCGCTTGCCGACCGCGATGCCGTGCTCGGGATCGAGAAACAGGACGTCGAAGAAGGGCTGGCCCTCGGGGTCGAAATTCTGGATCTTCCACGTGCGCCCACCATCGGTGGTCTTGAGAATCGTCGCGTCGTAGCCGACTGCCCAGCCGGTCTCCGGGGTCGCGAAAGTGAGCCCCGTGAGCATGGCGCGCACCGGCACCTCGACCTGGGTCCACTTGGAGCCGTCCGCTGAATGCAGGATGTGGCCGCGCTCGCCCACCGCGACGAAGCCGCCGCTGCTCTCGGCGACACCGAGCAGGATCGACCGCGGCGCGAGGGGCATGATCTCCGCCGGCCGAGGCTCCAGGGTGGGGTCAGACGGCGCCTCGCTGGCGGACACCGGCAGCGCCACGCACAGCGCGGCGATCAGCGGCGCCCGGGCCAGGGTGCGGATCAGCGTGCGGACGACAGCCATCGGTTTCCCCTCAACGGAACAGGTTGCGACGCGTGAGCGTACGCTGGCTGAAGTGGTTCTTGCGGAATTCCACCTGCCAGTCCGGGACCTCTTCCTCCTGGGTCAGGCCGGTGACGAAATAGCGCCCGCTCTGCAGGTCGTACACGGCTTCCGGAATCCCGGTCACGGTGGGGATGAAGGGCAGGGTGATGAGGTGCGCCTCCTGCAGCTTCCACAACTTGTCCTGGTTGTCGTAGCAGTCCACGGCAGCGATGGACCAGCTGTCCTCGTCGACGTAGAAGGTCCTCTTCTTGATCAGGTGGGTCATGCCGTCCCGCAGGGTGGCTTCCACCACCCATACCCGGTGCAGCTCATAACGGACCAGGTCCCGGTTGACGTGTCCCGGGCGGATAATGTCCGCGTACTTCACCCGCGGGCCGTTGATCTTGTAGGCGTTGTAGGCGATGTAGAATTCCTTGCGTCCGACCAGTTTCCAGTCGTAGCGGTCGAGGGCGCCGTTGAACATGTCAGCCTGGTCGGCGAGGAGTTCGCCGTCGCTGGCCGGCAGGGTCACGTCGTATCCGGCCTTGGAGATCTTCTGCGGTCTGCCGATGCCGGGGTTGAAGATCCACACGTTGCGCCCGCCGTCGCTCTCGTCGATCTTCTCGATGACCAGTACCCGGCTGCCGGCCACCCGCGCCGGTTCCAGGGTTTCGCCCATGTAGTAGAACAGCAGGTTGGCCTTGGAGTCCTGGGGTTCCTTCAGGTTCGCGTAGATGAACTTGATGTGCGAGGCGGACTTCGAAATCTGGTAGTTGCCGTCGGCCTGCACCACGGCCTCGTTGTTGATGCGGCTCAGGGTGGAACCGCGGAACTTGAGCTTGTGGTTCCAGATCACCTCCGCGCCTGACTTCGGGATCGGGAACGGGAACCCGAGCTTGGCGTCGATCAGGGTATCGGTGCCCTCGAGATAGGCGCGCGATGCGTTCTCCCTGGTGGCCTCGTAGATTTCCTTCGGATAAAACGCGGTACGTACCGACTGGTAGACGTTCATCTTGTAGTCGGGCCAGCGCTCGAACATGGCCTGGTGGCCCCTGGTCAGCTTGTCCGCGTACTGCTTGTAGTTGTCCTTGTTGATCGTGAACAGGAGCTTTTCGCCAGCCCGCCCGATCATCTCCTCGAGGGTCGCGGGACGGTCCTTGCGCAGCTTTTCGAGGTCCTTGGGCGTGATGATCTTGTCGGACTCGATGAAGTTGCTTTCCCCGGTCCACTCGGGGATGGTGCCGTCCGCGTTACCGGCCTTGATGGCGCCCACCGGCGTGAGGTCCTTGCCGAGGCGGGCGGCCTCCTCCGGGGGCACCTTGGCCAGTGCCGGTCCCGCGGTAAGCAGGACGAGGGACAGGGCCGTGGCCAGTGTTGCGGGCGCCTTCAGTGTCATCGGGTTCCTCCGGTTGACCGGGACGTAAGCCACCCCGGGGTTGCGGTTACACGGTGCATGTGACCGTTTGACTCCGCGACCGTTCTAAAGTTGTTCAATCAGCGACTGCAGGATTTCCACGTACTTGGGGTCGATCTCGTCGATCTTGAATCCCGAGTAGAAGTGGTCACTGTTCTCGGCCTGGATGCTGCGCAGACAGACGGCGTCGAAACTGATCGTGTTGCGGCTGCCGATCTCGCTCGGCAACACCATGCTGAACTGGTAGCGCTTGTGAAGCTGCACCGGGGCGCTGCTGCGCAACTGGAGCCCGCCCAGGGAAACATCCATGAGGCGCCCGATGTTGTGACCGTCAGTGCGGTCGAACACCATCAGGAACTGCTCCGTGTGTTTCCGCGGATGATTGCGGCGGTGCTCGTCGTGGTCTCCGGGCTGATTGTCCGTCATCCTCCCGAGCCGCTCCTTTTTTCTGTTTGCATGAAATTATAACAGTACAGCACAGGGCCGCGTTTCTTCCAGCAGCGCACAGGTCAGGGGGTCGCGGTGTGGGTTGCCGCGCGGGCCGTCGCGGTGCCTGGGGCCGGCGCCGGTCGGTGGTCGATCCAGGCCTGCGTGTCCTCCCAGAACTGCCGGGCGGCGGCGCGCCACATCAGCAACTGGAACCCGTGCGGTTCACGCGGGTACTCGAGCAGGCGCACGTCGTCCGCGAGGTTCTCCAGGGCGCGTGCCAGCCGTACGCTTTCGCCGTAAATCACGTCACCGTTGCTGGTGCTGACGGCAATGCGCGGCAGCGGGCGGTCCGGGCGGGCGGCGGTCTCGAAAAAGCGCGCGGGGTCCATCAGCAGGTTGCGCTCCGACGCCTCGCGATATTCCGGGCCGAGATAGTTCCGCGCGAACCGGTGCATGATCCACAGGGCGAGGCGACCGAACCAGCCCTCATCCCGCAGGTGGGCGTAGCGCGCCGGGTCGCTGACCTGCAGGTAGCCGCACAGCACGTGCACCGTGCGCGGCACCAGTCCGCTGTCCCACACGCGCCGCAGCCAGGGTTCCGGGCGCCGGTACCCGCAGCCGATCAGCAGGGTGGAAACCAGGTTGCCGCCGGCGGATTCCCCGGCCACGTGCAGGCGTTCGAGGTCGCCGCCATAATCGGCGGCATGTTCCGCCATCCAGCGCCACGCCAGGCTGACGTCATGGGGCGCCGCCGG
>JBFGWM010000073.1:0-11384 GCA_041588495.1 Pseudomonadales bacterium
CCTCCCGGCGGGGACTGCGGAACTCGCGCAGGCAAGCCTGCGCTCAGACAGTCCTCGCCCTTTTCCGCCGGAAGGCTCCGCTCCTCGGCGCACTTTACGGGGGAGGAAAAGCCCACGCCCGTGCCGGCCTTAAACGCAAAAGGGGCGGGCCCTTGCGGAACCCGCCCCTGCGCGATGCGACGCGCGCCTAGCGATTCATTTCGAATGCGCCGCTCAGGGCGTGCACTTCCTTCCAGACCGTGTTGTAGCGATCCTCGTCCACGTTGGGTTTGCGGATCATGGCCTGGCAGAACTCCATCTGCTCCGGGGTGCTGCTGACGCGGTTGTGCAGTTCCAGGGCCAGTTTCGAGAAGTCACGGACCATGAAGTCGAAGATCTGGTCGACGACCTGGTCGGAGACCTTGAGGATTTTCGCGTTCTCCAGGATCAACTGTCCGTAGACCACCAGGGAGAACAGTTCGCCGCCGGCCAGCAGGAAGTCGATGTCCTTCATCTGGCCCGGGTTCGGCGGGGCCTTGAACAGCATCTGCTTGAACACCTCGATCTGCTCGCGGAACAGGTTCACGTTGGGCAGGTCGAACTCGCCGTAGGCCTTGTTGTAGTCGTGGAAGCGAATCTTGCTGAGACCCTTGGTCGGCCCCTGGTTGAACAGGAAGTCGTCGTTCACCGGCTGGTCCATCACCGGGATCTCCGGGTATTCGGCCGGGTTGAAGAAGTAGTTGGGCATGAACTTCACGATCAGCGCCACGTTGACGTGCACCGTGCCTTCCAGCTTGGGCAGGGCGCGGATGTCGAGGGCCGCCTGGCCGAAGTACATGTCCTTCTCGAAGCCCTTGGCGGCGATCACGTCCCACATCAGGTTGATGACCTCCTCGCCCTGGGTGGTGACCTTCATCTTCACCATCGGGTTGAAGAGCAGGTAGCGACGGTCCTCGGCGGAGGCGGCGCGCATGTAATCCGCCGCGCGCATGGCGAACAGCTTCATCGCGGTCAGCCGGGTGTAGGCGTCGACGAACAGGCGCTGCACGTGGGGGAAGTCGGTCACCGTCATGTTGTAGAGGTGGCGGTTGGAGGCGTGGGTGATGGCCTCGTAGAACGCGTGGGTGCAGATGCCGATGGAGGCCCAGCCGAGGTTGAACTTGCCGATGTTCACCGTGTTCAGGGCGCTGTTCCAGGCCTCGTCGCCGCGCGCGATGATGTCGTCCTCGGTGACCGGGTACGCGTTGAGGCGGTACTCGGAAACGTAGTTCGAGCTCGGTACGACATTCTTCACCAGTTCGTAGTTCTCGTGCTTCGGGCTGGCGGCGAAGAACACGTACTCGTCGGTGTCGGCGATCTTGCCGAAGGTGGAGACGATCGCGGCCTCGTTGCCGTTGCCGATGTAGTACTTGGAGCCGCTGGCGGTCCAGGTGCCGTCGCCCTTGGGAGTGAGGATCATGTCGGTGGAGTAGATGTCCGCGCCGTGCTCCTTCTCGGACAGGCCGAAGGCGAAGATGCCGCCGTCACGGATGGCCTGGGTGGTGCGCTGGCGGATCTTCTCGTTCTCGCTCATCCACAGGGGGCCGAGGCCGAGCACCGAGACCTGCCAGGTGTACCAGTACTGCAGCCCGTAGAAGCCGAGCAGTTCGGAGAAGGTGCAGATGCGCCAGGTGTCCCAGCGTGCGTCCGGGGCGCCGTTTCCGGCGGGGGTGCAGATGGTCTCGAAGATGTTCTCGCGGCCGATGAACTCGATGAAGTCGCCGTACCAGCGGTGGGCGTGGTAGTCCTCCATCATCTGGTCCTTGCCCTTCTCCTCGAAGAAGGCGACGGTCTTCTCCATGACCTCGCGGGTGCGGTCGTCCTGCATGTTACGGGTCATGTTGCGCGGGTTGAGCAGAATCATCGGGTGGTCCCTCGAAGGATGGGTATTTGGGCCGGAAGACGGCGAGGATATACGATCGGCGGGGGCGGCTTCAAACCGGCCCCGGACGCGCCGGCCGGTCAATTGCATGCGGCGCTCCGGGGAGGCCGAAAGCACCCGGCCTGCTAGTTTGAATCCAGGGCTGTCCGGCACCCGCATGGGCGACGGTCCCGGGACGGATTCCTTTCCGGTACGGCGGTCGCGGAGACGCAGCAAAAGAGATGGCAAGCGGTATCAATAACGTCCCGACCGGTGGACTGCCAGACCCTGGCCGGGTCAGCGTGCTCCTGCTGGCGGCGGGAGAGGGCGTGCGCATGGGCCATCGCCCCAAGGCGTGGCTGGAGGCGGCGCGCACGACGTTCCTGCAGCAGGTCTCCAACCAGGTCGCGGGGTACGGCGCGCAACTGGTTGCCGGCGTGCGACCGGCCGATCTCGAACGCGCCCGTGCCCTGCCCGGGCTGCCGGAGGGCATCCGCCTGGTCGCGGGGGGCTCCAGCCGCCAGGCGACCCTGGTGCGGCTGGTCAGCGAGGCCGAGGGCGAGTTCGTGCTGATTCACGAGGTCGCGCGGCCGCGCGCGCCGGCGGCCCTGTTCGAACGGGTTCTCACCGCGGTGACCGGGCACGCGGCGGTGATCCCCTGTCTGCCGGCAAGTTCCAGGGATGCCGTGGGGGTACGTAACGGAACCCTGTTGCAAAGGGTGCTGCCGAGGGCGGACACGGTGCTCCTGCAGACGCCCCAGGCCTACCGGCGCGAGACCCTGGAGGCGATGCTCGCTTCCGCCCGGGTGGCGGGGCTGGAGGCCTCGAGTTGCGCGGAACTGGCCATGGCCGCGGGCGTTCCCGTGCACCTCGTCGAGGGCGCGGAGGAGAACCTCAAGGTCACTTACGAGGAAGACCTGGCCGGGCCCGGTTCGGCTTCGGGCCCCGCACCGGACTGAGCGTCGCGGGCGGCGCCCCGCCTACACGAGTTTCCGTGTCTGCTGGCGGATCACCTGGGCCAGTTTGCCGAAGCACTCGGTGCGCGCGTTGGAGCCGCGGAACACCAGTCCGATCTGCCGCTCGGGACTCGGCTTGCGGAACGGCACGTAGCGGATCGGGGTCCCGTTTCCGTTCTCGTCGTGGCGCGCCAGCTTGGGCATCAGGGTCGCGGTTTCACCGGCTTCCACCATGTAGCGCAGGGTCTCCAGGCTGGTCGCCCGCAGGTCGGCATTCTCCAGGGAGCCGGCGGCCTGGCAGACATCCAGGGCCTGTTCGCGCAGGCAGTGCCCGTCCTCCAGCAGGGACATCTTCTCGCCGCTGATGTCATCCAGGGTGATCCACTTGCGCGAGGCCAGCCGGTGGCTCTCGTGTACCGCCAGGTAGAAAGGCTCGTGGAACAGGGGGATCGTCTCGAGCCCGGACAACTGCTGCTCGGAAGGCAGTGGCAATGCCAGGATCAGGACATCGGTGCGGCCTTCCATGAGGCGCTCCAGCAGGGGCAGGGTCATGGCCTCCACCAGGCGTAACTGCAGGGCCGGGTAGCGTTTCTTGATGGGCTGGATGATCCGCGGCAGCAGGTACGGGGCGAGGGTCGGAATCACTCCCAGGCTGAGAGCGCCGGACATCGGGTCCAGGTAATGCTTGGGCAGTTCGCGGATCGCCTGCACCTCCGCCAGCGCCGCCCTCGCCCGGATCACCACCTCGCGCCCCACCGGGGTCAGCATGACCTTGCGGCTGGAGCGCTCCACCAGTTGCACCCCGAGGTATTCCTCGAGCTTCTTGACCTGGGCGCTGAGGGTGGGCTGGCTCACGAAGCAATGATCCGCCGCCTTGCGGAAGTGGCGGAAGTCATCGACGGCCACCAGGTATTCGAGATCACGGATGTTCATGCCGGGGCTCCGCTGTTCACCTCTTTCTATGATAGACCAATGCGATCAGTCTGACATAAACAATCAATTGGATAAATCAATGGTCACTTGCGATCATATGCCTCGTCAGGTCGCACGGAGCGACCCCCCAGTCTCAGCAACCAGAGAGGAAATATACGACATGGCAATTGAAAACAGGGAAGGACAGCGTGTACCCGAGGTGACTTTCCGCACCCGCGTGGGCGACCAGTGGAAGAACGTCTCGACCTCGGAGCTCTTTGACGGCCGCACGGTGGTGGTGTTCTCGCTGCCGGGCGCATTCACGCCGACCTGCTCGTCCACGCACCTGCCGCGCTACAACGAGCTGGCCTCCGCGTTCAGCGAGAACGGGGTCGACGAGATTCTGTGCCTGTCGGTCAACGATGCTTTCGTCATGAACGCTTGGGCGGCCGACCAGAACGCCGAGAACATTCGCGTGCTGCCGGACGGAAACGGCGAGTTCACCGAAGGTATGGGCATGCTGGTGGACAAGGCAGATCTCGGCTTCGGCAAGCGCTCCTGGCGCTACTCGATGCTGGTGAAGGACGGCATCGTGGAGAAGATGTTCATCGAGCCGGAGAAGCCGGGCGATCCGTTCGAGGTTTCCGATGCGGACACCATGCTCCGCCATCTCAACCCGAACGCGGTGCAGCCGGCCGAGGCATCGATCTTCGTCAAGCCCGGGTGCACCCACTGTGCCCGCGCCAAGGAACTGCTCGGCAAGCACGGTTACAACTTCGAGGAAGTGGTGCTCGGCGCCAACGGTGTGAGCTACCAGACCCTGCGCGCGGTCACCGGCCGCGACACGGCGCCCCAGGTCTACATCGACGGGGAGCACGTCGGCGGGGCCGACGACCTCGAGGCGTGGCTGGAATCCCGCAAGGAGGAAAAGGCTGCCTGAACCGGGCTGCACGGGGAACACGAAGGGCGCCGCAGGGCGCCCTTCGTCTGTTAGGATTCCGCAAAAACCGGTGGTGACCCGATGCAGAAGATTCCATTCATCGATCTCGGCGGCGAGGGGCCGCTGCTGCATTTCGCCCATGCCAATGGCTATCCGGCGCTCAGCTACCGACGCTTCCTGCATCCACTGCTCGCTCACCATCGCGTGATCGCCATCGAGCAGCGCCCGCTGTGGCCGCGTCATGATCCGCCCCCCGTGGCGCGGACCTGGGACGTGCTCAGCGGTGACCTCGAAACCTTTCTCGATCAACAGGGCGTGCGGGGCGTCATCGGGGTGGGTCATTCCCTGGGCGGCGTGGTCAGCCTGTTCACCGCGGCGCGGCGTCCGGACCTGTTCAGTGCCCTGGTGCTCCTCGATCCGGTGTTCTATCCGGCGCGGACAGCCTGGCTGACCCGCCTCACGCCAATGGCCTTCAAGCGCAGGATTCCCTATGTCCGTAAGACGCTCGGACGTCCGGATCACTGGCGCGACCAGGAGGAGGCGTTCGCATTCCATCGCGGCAAGCGTGCCTTTTCGGGTATGTCCGACGCCGTTCTCAGGGACTACATCGAGGCCGGTACGGAGAGGACTGCCGACGGTGTCCGCCTGCGTTTCCCCAAGGAATGGGAGGCGCGTATCTACTGTTCGCTGCCCCTGGTCTGGGGCGCCCTGGAACGATGCGCGGTCCCCGTGCTGGGGGTGCGCGGCGCGCACTCCGATGTGCTGTTGCCCGAGGCGTGGCAGGCGTGGCAACGGCGCCAGCCGGGAACCGCCTTCCGCGAACTGCCGGGCGCGGGCCACCTGTTCCCGCTCGAGAAGCCCGAGGCCAGTGCGCACCTCGTGCTCGAGTGGCTTGCGGGTCGGAATGGTGGTTCCGGTGAGGGATTGTAATTCGCCGCCGAGCGGTTATTGTTGCAGTCAGTTTGCCGGCAGCGGAACCGTAAAACCATGATTCTGACTCGTATTCCAGGTGTTCTCCTTCTCGCGGGCGTGTTGTTTCTCAGCGGCTGCGATGGCGGGACAGGTCCCGCTCCGGGCGCCGGCGGCGCGGCCCCGGGCGGTGCGGCACTGCCACCCCTGGCGCCTGAACTGCAGGCAACCTGGGACCAGACCTGCGGGAACTGTCATTCCCGCGCGGTCAGCGGCGCGCCCCTTGCCGGAGACGCGGAAGCGTGGGCGCCGCGGGTTGCCCAGGGCATGGACACGCTGCTCGATCACACCATCAACGGCTACAAGGGCATGCCGCCGCTGGGCCTGTGCATGGCCTGCGGCGAAGAGGAATTCCGGGCGCTGATCGCCTGGATGTCCGGCATGTCCGAATCCTGATCCGGATCATCTCGAGGTCACGCGTTGAGTATCACCCGCCGTAACCTGCTGCAGTTCCTGGGCGCTGCCGCCGCTGCCGGCGCGCTGCCAGCGGGCATCGCGCAGGCCGGGCGTCCGATTCCCTGGCGCAACTGGTCGGGCGCGCAGCGCTGCATCCCGGCAGCGCGTGTCGCGCCAGCCGGCGAGGGCGAGCTTGCCGAGGTGCTGCGTACCGCAAAGGGCACCGTTCGCGCGGTCGGCGCCGGTCACTCGTTCAGTCCGCTGGTCCCCACCGACGGCACCCTGGTGACCCTGGACCGCATGACGGGCATGCACCGTCATGACAAGAAGTCCCTGCAGGCCGAGTTCCTGGCCGGGACCCGTCTCGGGAATGTCGGTGAGCCCCTGGCCGGCGTGGGCCAGGCCCTGGACAACATGCCGGACATCGACCAGCAGACCCTGGCGGGGGCGATCGCGACCTCGACCCATGGCACCGGTATGCGCTTCGGTTCCCTGTCCACCCAGGTGGCGGGTCTGCGCCTGGTGACTGCGGACGGCGAGATCGTCGAGTGCAGCGCGGACCGCGAGAAGGACATCTTCAATGCCGCGCGGGTATCCCTCGGTTGCCTGGGCATTGTCACCCGCGTCCGCCTGCAGAACCGCATGCCCTACCGCCTGCACGAGAAGAACTGGCTGCAGCGCACCGATGAACTGCTGGAGCAGGTCACCGAGCTGCGCGACGGCAATCGCCATTTCGAGATGCTGCCGATCACCCACTCCGACTATGCACTGGCGATCACCCTCAACGAGACCGACCAGCCGGCCACGCCCCGTGCCGAGGTCGACGGCAGTGACTCGGTGGAACTGTTGCGATATGCCCACAAGTACGGGCGCGGCTACCCGGATGCGCGGCGCAACATGATGAACCTGCTCGCCCGCTTCATCGAGAGCAGCGAGCAGATCGGCGACTCCTGGCAGGTGTTCGCCAACGTGCGCGATATCCGCTTCAACGAGATGGAGTACCAGGTGCCGGCGGAAGCGGGACCGGAGTGCCTGCGCGAGGTGCTGAAAACCATCCGCGACAACAACCTCAACACCTGGTTCCCGCTGGAATACCGCTATGTGAAGGGCGACGACATCTGGCTCAGCCCGTTTTACGGTCGGGACACGGCGTCGATCTCCGTGCACCAGTACTACGAGATGGACTACCACGACTATTTTGCGCGGATCGAGCCGATCTTCTGGAAGTACGGCGGGCGCCCTCACTGGGGCAAGCTGCATTCTCTCAACGCGGGCCAGCTGGCGGACCTGTACCCGCGGTGGGGCGATTTCCTGGCCGTTCGCGAACTGCTCGATCCCGATGGCCGCTTCCTCAACGGGCACCTGCGGGAGGCGCTGGGTGTCCGCTGTCGGGCCTGACGCGGGGAGCCCCGCATCGTGAAGCGCCGCGCCTTCCTGCTCGGCGCGGTGGGTGCCGCGGCGGGGGCCGCGTACCTGTTCCGGCCGACGGACCACGGCGGCGCCCACGATCCCTATTTTCTCGGCCTCAGCGCGCAACTGCGCGAGCAACGGCTTGCGCGGCCGGTGATGGTCGTCGACCTCGATCGCGTGGACCACAATATCGCGGAACTGCGCAAATCGGTGCGGGACCCGGTGGCCTACCGGGTGGTGGCCAAGTCCCTGCCCAGTCCGCGCCTGCTGGAGTACATCACCGCCAAGGCGCGCAGCGACCGGCTGATGGTTTTCCACCAGCCGTTTCTCAACGAGATCGCGCGGCGGATGCCGCAGTCCGATGTCCTGATCGGCAAGCCGTTCCCGGTGGCGGCCGCCGCGCGCTTCTATGACGAGCATCGCGGACACGGTTTCGATCCGGCCCGCCAGTTGCAGTGGCTGGTGGACACGCCCGAACGGGTGCAGCAGTACGCGAACCTCGCGCGGTCCCGCAATCTGAACCTGCAGGTCAACGTCGAGATCGATGTCGGCCTGCACCGCGGCGGGGTGACCGGCGGCGCCGGCGTCGCGGCAATGCTGCAACGCATCGATGCGGAGCCGAACCTGCGTTTCGCGGGATTCATGGGTTACGACGCGCACGTTTCCAAGGTGCCCACGGCCATGGGCCTGCGCGAGCGGGAATTCTCGGCGGTGCTGGCGCGTTACCGGGAAGCGGTGGACACCTGGCGCGGAATGAGCGCCGGCGCGGACCCGGCGAAGCTCACCCTGAACGCCGCCGGCAGCCCGACCTTCCGCCTCTGGGAGGGTCGCGAAGAGGCCAACGAGATGGCCGCCGGATCGGGGCTCGTCATGCCCCTGGACTTCGACATCGACACCCTGGCCAGCCATCTGCCGGCGCTGTTCATCGCCACCCCGGTGCTGAAGGCCTCGGGTCCGACGCAGATCCCGGTGGCCCCGGCCATCGGCCAGGTCCACGCCGTGTGGGACCCGAACCGCGAGCGCACGTTTTTCATCTACGGCGGTTACTGGAAAGCGCGTCCGGTGTCGCCGCCGGGCCTGGTGCAGAATCCCATCTACGGCCGCAGCACCAACCAGGAAATCCTCAACGGCTCTTCCCGCGTGGAACTCGGGGTCGACGATTACGTCTTCTACCGTCCCACCCAGAGCGAGTTCGTGATGTTGCAGTTCGGCGATCTGGCCATCGTCCGCGATGGGCGCATCGTGGATTTCTGGCCGGTGCTCGGCCAGTCCGCCTGACTCAGTAGACCGCCCCGGCAGGGGCGAAAGCCCGTCCGCCAATCTCCGTCGAACCGTTGAGGAAGTAGAACTCCAGGGTGCCGCCCTCGACGGCGTAGGCGACAATCTCCACCCGGTCGCCGTCTTTCATCCGCTGCCAGAAGTCCTCGACGGGACCGAGAATGAACGCGTTGTGACGCACCATCTCCTGCCGGCGCAGGGGCGGCCCGAAGCGCTGCTCCAGTTGTTCCCGGGTCTCGATCCCGGCGAAGTCTTCCGTTTTCGGAAGGGATTCGGTGCACCCGTAAAGTGCACAAAGGATGATGGACAGGGTGGGGATGAGCCACCGCGCCCGGATGGCGTGGGGTGGGAAACGGGCGGAGTTCATATGCGGCTTTCCAACATGGGCAGATAACCACTTGAACGCCGGGCGGGGCTGCAACGGGTTACGGGTGCCCCGCGCGACCCTGAGTGTTCTGGCTAAAGTGGGCCCCGGTGTGAGCGGGTTGCCGGAGCGGAGGATCGCCGCCCCGCGACCCGGTCAGGCGAGATCCGCCAGCAGCGACTCGCGGACGGCGTCGGGCAGGGGCCCGGAGGCGTACCCGTAATTCGGATGATCCGTTCCGAACTCCAGGCTCGCGCCGTCCTTCAGCATGCCGATGCGGTCGGCGTCCAGTTCGAAGCGCAGGAAGTGCACTGCCGAGGTTTTCTCCTCGTCAGAACGCTCCATGTCCTCGTCGGCATGGGCGTACACCGGGTCCATGTCACCGACCCGGCACCACATCTTGTCCTCGATGCCGCGCAGGTACTTCAACTGCACCGCGCGCTCGGCGGCGTCCTCGTACTGGATGAGCATGGTCGCCTTGAAATTGGTTCCGTCCGGGATCAGCGGGTTGTAGGCTTCCAGTTCATCGGCGATGCCGGCCTCGTCGGTGGTGTTCTCGATGCGCAGCATCTCCATGACCTGGTAAAAGACCGTGTCACGGTTCTCGAACAACAGCGCCACGTGATCGCCGACGGCGACGTGGCGGTGCTTCTTGATCTCGATGGTGCGCGCCTTGATGTCGGCGCGCTGGGTGTCATATTCCTGCAGCGTGAGCAGGTCTTGCGGCGCAATCATGGTTCGCTCCTGTCAGATTCCGTAGGCGCGCCGCAGGATGCTCAGCGGGTGCGGCGGCTCGTAGTCGTCGCCCTTGCCGTGGGCGATGTGGGATGCGGCGAGGGGGCAGTCGCTGGTGTACTCGGCCGGGTCGAAGTTCTTCACCTGGTTGACCACCGGCCGCACGAGTTTCATCGCCATCTCGTGGGTTTCGGTTTTCACCGCGTAGCTGCCGTCGTGGCCACTGCAGCGCTCGATGGTCTTGATCTCGGTGTCCGGGATCAGCGACAGGATCTCGCGCGTCTTGGCTCCGATGTTCTGCACGCGCTGGTGGCAGGCGGCCTGGTAGGCGAGTTTCCCGATGCGGTTCGGGAACTCGGTCTTGAGCAGTCCCGCCTTGTTGCGGTGGGCCAGGTACTCGAAGGGGTCGAACATCTTCTTGCTGACCTTGCGCACGTTCTCGTCATCGGGGAACAGCATTGGCAGTTCCGCCTTGAACATCAGCACACAGGAAGGAATCGTCGAGATGATGTCCCAACCGTCCTCGATGGCCTCGAGCATGACCGGGATGTTGAAGTCCTTGGCGCGCTCCACGGCCTCCAGGTCTCCGGCTTCCATCTTGGGCATGCCGCAACACTTTTCAGTACGCAGCAATTTTGCCGGGATGCCATTGTGCTGCAGCACGGCGACCAGGTCCTCGCCCATCTCCGGCTTGTTGTAGGTGCCGTAACAGGTGGCGAACAGGGCGACTTTGCCGGAAGTGGGGCCGGCAGGCTTCACCTCGAAGTCGCCTGGTTGGTGTTTGGTCGGGTGTAACCGCTTGCGCAGGTGATCGGAGGTGTATTCCGGAAGCCTGGCGTCGCGGTGGATGCCGAGGGTGTTTTCCAGCGCGGCGCGAATGCTGGGCATGCGGTTGGCCGTGTTCACCGCGACGTTGACCACCGGGATCGACGCCAGGGCGCCGACCGTGTCGGGCTCGGAGAGCACCTTCTCGCGCAGGCCGCCGCCTTCCTTGCGATGGTGAATGGCCTTGCCGCGCAACATCAGTTTCGGAAAGTCCACGTTCCACGGATGCGGCGGCACGTAGGGGCACTTGGTCTGGTAGCACAGGTCGCAGAGGAAACACTCGTCGACGACCTTGGGAAAGTCCGCAGTGGCGACCCCGTCCATTTCCATGGTGGGCGATTCGTCCACCAGGTCGAACAGGGTGGGAAAGGAATTGCACAGGCTGACGCAGCGTCGGCACCCGTGGCAGATGTCGAATACCCGCTCGGCTTCCTTGTTGAAATCCTCTTCGTCGAAATAGCTCTCGTTCTTCCAGTCTACCGGCAGCCGGGTCGGCGCCTCGAGGCTGCCTTCGCGGTATTCCTTTTCAGCCATTGGAGAACTCCGGGATTCTGGCAAACGGGGTCACGAGAAAGACGCCGGAGGCCCGGGGTCCCGGACCTCCGCACGTGGGTCGCGGATCAGCCTTCGAGGTAGGCGTCCAGGGTCTTCTGGAACTTGCCCGCGTGGCTGCGCTCGGCCTTGGCGAGGGTCTCGAACCAGTCCGCGATCTCGTCGAAC
>JBFGWM010000074.1:0-11320 GCA_041588495.1 Pseudomonadales bacterium
GGTCGCTGCCTCGGGGTCCACGTCACCGGCAGACTCGGAATCGTCGGCGCGAAACAGCAATTCGTATCCGAACACCTCCAGGTCACCGTCGAAAACGGGCTGGCGGGCGATAAAAACGGACATGGACTCGGACATCGAACGCTGCACCGCTGCTTTCAGTTGACCTGCCAAATGATACCGGAATCCCGGTGGTTGCGCCCGGTGCGTGCGGGCTCACCGGAAACAAGGGCGCTAAGGCGGAGCCACCTCGTAGCGACTCCGAATTTCCTCAACGCGCGCACGGTTCACCCCGAAATCGGAATGACCGAGGCGCGACGCGGAGCGCACGTGAACCAGGGGTTCGCGCGGAAACCAGAACTCGACGTCGTCGACAAAACGCAGGATGCGACTGGTGAACTCCGCACGCAGGTATCCAGGCTGCGCGGTCACCACGCGGGCCCGCGGAGACGACTCGATGATTTCCCGCAACCGCGCCTGGGCGGCGTCACGCGAATCCGTGTAGCGCAGGGGCGCCACGCGATGACCGTCATCGGTCGCCTGGCTGCTGACGCAGTTGGGGCTCGGCGGGCAGGGCGCCAGCCGTCCGTCGCGCACCCCGAGATTGTCGGGCGGGGTGCCGGCGCATCCGGCGAGCAACAACAATGTGGCGAGTAGGGGGAGACAGCCCGCGATAGCCCGTTTCGTCATGCCCAGAACCTTCACCCAATCATGTGAACAGAGTTACAGGATAGCCCGGGGCGTCACGCTCCGTGGCGGCAGACTAGCCAAACGCGGCAAGTGGAGGTATCGTTAGCGCCTTCTGGCAGGGTCGCCCGTGGTTCGGTGCGCCCAGGACGCGGATCAGGGTGACGGAAACCGGGATCCCGGTCCGGAAGCCGCTTTCAGGGCGCGAACACGATGCAGGAAAAGCACCCAGCAAGTTCTCATTCCCGCCTCCGCCGGCGCGCCTGGCTGCTGCTTGTCGCCAGCCTGCCATTGCTCGGCGGCCCCCTGCTGAGCGGCTGCCAATCGGCGCTGCCCAGTGAGAACGAGACCATGGAATCGCCCTGGCCCACCTTCGATCATGCCAAGAACGCCTACGACCTGGTGATTCCCAATTACACGACGGTGGACGAGCTCAAGGAACTCGGGTTCGACCCGTACACCATTCCCAACGTCGGCATCCTCACCTACCTCGACATCATCCAGCGCTTCATCCCCAACACGTCGATCAAGGTCGAGGACCTCGACGAGGGCATCCAGCGCTGCATCAAGGCGCGCGAGGCGTGCTATGCGTACGAGGCCGCGCCGAGCCAGACCAAGAAGAAGCGTTACGGCTCAGTGGCTGCAGACGTGATGGGCTTCCGCAAGAAGACCCGCATCACCGGCTGGTCCTTCAATGCCCTGATCGTGATCATCGACGACCTGGTCGTGTACAAAATCTGGGGCGGGGTGCCCAATTTCGTCGAGCACAAGTCGCGCAAGACGCCGCTGGGTCCGTTGCAGGGCAACAAGGACGTCTTCAAGCAGTTGATTCCCTGACCCGGGGACGCGCTCCCGCGGACGAAGTATGCCGGCTCGCCCCCGGTCATATCCCTGACGCTCCCTGCCTTCCGTCCCGCCCGCACGCCCTGCTCAGGGACTGAACACACCCCCGATATTGCGCCCCTCGAGAAACGCGTAAATCATGCGGAAGGCCAGCACGTTCTTCACGTACTGGCGCGTCTCGGAGTAGGGGATGGTCTCGATCCACGCGTCCAGGTCGAGGTCCGGGCGGTCCTTCAGCCAGCGGTCCACCCGCGACGGGCCCGCGTTGTAGGCGGCGCTGGCATGCGCCTGGACGCCGTACTGGCGATACAGGGTGCCCAGGTAGGAGGTCCCCAGACGAATATTGAGCTCCGGTTCATAGAGGTCCGCGCCGGACTTGTAGGGCGCGCCGATGCGCCGCGCCACCGAACGCGCGGTGGACGGAATCAGTTGCATCAGGCCGCGCGCGTTGGCGTGGGAGCGGGCTTCCGGGCGCAGGGCGCTCTCCTGACGGGCCACCGCGTAGGCCCAGTAGGTGTCGATGTTGTTGAGCTTCGCGTAGCGCACGAAATACTCCCGCCACCCCACCGGGAAGCGCAGGCCGAGATCGTCCCAGTAACCGGCCTGGATGCAGCTGACGATGGCCTGGCTGTGCCACGCCCAGTCGCGGGCCACCGCGGCGGCGGCCAGCATCTGCTCCGGCGGCGCGTCGCGGGTGGCATAGGTCCACTCCACGCGCGCTTTGGAATGCTCGCCGAGTACGTAGAGTTCCAGCGCCCGGCGGATGCCGGGCTGCCGCTCCATGGCCCGCGCCCGCGCCGCCGACACCTCCACCGGGCGGGACTCGAACCCGTAGGGCCGGTTGACCCGGTCCGCAGCGAGGAAGCCGTAAAAGTGGCGGCGATCGGCAATGCTGCCGAGGAGTTTTTCGGCGCGGCGACGACTCTCGCCGCCGGGATCGAGGGCCAGCATGGCGCGCGCCTGCCAGTAGACCCAGTCCGGCTCCTCCGGCAACAGGGTGGCGAGGCGTTCCGCCCAGAACATCACCGCGGCCCAGTCGCCCGACTTCAGGGCCAGGCGTACCCGCCAGCTCACCAGGTCGGCATCGACCGCGTTGGGGTCGGTTGTTCCCAGCCAGCGGTCAGCATCGGCCCGATAACCCGCCGCCATCGCCAAAACCAGCCGTTCCTCCGCCTTGCGGCGTTCCTCGGCGGTGAACGAGAGGCGGTCACGGTAATGCTCCCACCAGCGGATGGCGACCTCGGGCTCGCACCGGCGCTGGCGGCGGATCCCGTGCAGCACCATCTCGCGAACCTCCGGCGTGTCCTCGGTGAAGCGGTCGAACTGGGCCACCGTGTCCGGCTTGCGGTGGACCTCGATGTAGCGCTCCGCGAGCGCCTTGCGATCCGGCGGAAGGTAGCGCAACAGGTAGGAGGCCAGGCTCCGGTTGCCGGCCTGCAGGGCCAGTTCCAGGCGCCGCCAGGCCAGTTCCGGGGTCAGCCGTCCGGCCGCGATCCAGACCTTGAACAGATCGTCACAGGCGCCCGGCTGGGAGCGGCCCACCGCCCACAGATCGGGCACACCGGCGAACGCGGCATCCACGGAACCGTTCTGGTAACGCGCCCACAGGTAGTAACAGGTCAGTTCCGTGTTCCGGTGTTTCGGATCGTAATGGGTCTCGAGATCCTTCCACTGCTTGCGCAGCGCGAGCATGTGCAGCCAGGACGCGTGCAGGCGTTCGGCGAGCGGGGAGTCCGGCCACGCCGCGAGGAACTCACGAACCTCCTTGTTGGGGAGACTTTTCAGGTTTTTCTGCAGGCGACGGTACTCGAGGTAGGGATACAACGGGTAATCGCGGAGTCCCGCCGCGAGCGACTGGTAACGGGAGAGATTGCCCTGCTCGAGGGCGGACATGGCGCGGACGTAGGCGACACGCTGCTCAACCAGGTCAGCGGTAGAGGCCATCGCGGGATGGCCGCCGACAACCGCTAGAAGGAATACATACTGCAACAGGCGCCGCATCGGGTGATCCCTGGTGGTTAAAGGAAGTGAATTGTAACGAAACCGCCCGGTTCAAGTAATGAACGTGACAGCGATCCGCAAACGGGTGCCGTGTGGTCGGAAACGGGGCGTCGTTTATACTTCCCTGTTGAATTGTTTTCACGTCTGCCAGGACAAACTCGTGGCTGCCGGTTTCGCCACGTGCCTGGGACCCGGCAGTGCCGCGGTTTGCGCTGCGTCCGGCAGCCAGGATTTCAACGCGTTGTCGCTGGAGGCACTTGGCAGCCGGAACGTCTGCCCGGCCGTCGTCCGTTTCTCTCAAGCACATGATGCCGGCGACTGGAGCAGGACCATCGGCCGGGAGCTCGATGGTCCGCAACTGAAATCCGACCGGGCGCCGAACCTGCGGTGGTCCCATGTTTGCTGAGCCGTACCGGTGCCGGGTTGCCACCCTGGCCGCCAGCCTGTGCCTCGGCATGGCGACGGTCAGCCTCGCGGAGTCGACCGGCACGCTGGACAAGGTCCGCGCCGCCTACCTGTACCAGTTCACGAAATTCGTCGCCTGGCCCGGACCACAGCGCGAGGAGGTGGTCATCGGCCTGCTCGGACGCGATGCCCTGGGCGGCGCCGAGGCGACGATCGAGGGGCAGCGCTCCCAGGGGCGGGTCATTCGCGTGGTCCACATCATTCCCGGCGAGCCACTGCCGGCGGCCTGTTGCGACGTGCTCTATGTCGGCACGCAACCGGGCAACCGCGTGTTTGAAATCGCCAGCAACATTGAGCGGGAGTCCATCCTCGTGGTTGCCGAGCTCGCGGGCCGTTCGGAAACCACGGCGGAGACCCTGGACTGGACCATCAACCTGGTCCAGCGCGGCACCCGCCTCAAGTTCGAGGTGAACCTCGGCAGGGCGCGGGACTCCGGATTGCTGATCAGTTCCGAGTTGCTCAAGAGCGCCGTCTCGGTGCTCGACCGTCCCGGGACGGTAAGGTGAGCGCGGCGTGGCGGTGAACTCCATGCGATTCCGCATCCTGTTCCTGCAGGTGGCCTCCACCGCGCTGGTGCTGTTGCTCACGGCGACCGCGATCGTCCTCTACGAGCAGCAGGTCTACCGCCAGGAATTGCGTGCCAGCATGCAGTCGCTCGCCGAGAGTGTGGCGATCAACACCCGTGGCGCCCTGGCCTTCGAAGACACCGAGAGCGCCACCCAGACCCTGCAGTCGTTGCGCGCCCAGGCACATGTGCTGCGTGCGGGCCTGTACCGTGCGGACGGCACCGTGCTCGCCGCGTATCACCGCGACGATCCCGGCGCCATGCTGGAAACCCGTCCCATGCAGGCCGGGTTCCTCGAGACCGGGGAGGCGCTTTACCTGCTGCACCCGATCCGCTTCGACGGAGAACTCACCGGGTACGTCTCGCTGCAGGCGGATCGCGGCACGGAACGCGCGCGCTCGGTGCGCTTCGCGCTGATCGCCCTGGGCATCATCCTCCTGGGGCTGGTTCTTGCGGCCCTCCTGGCACTGCGACTGCAGCGCCACATCGCGGAACCGGTTGCCCGGCTCGCCGCGCTGACCCAGGACATTGCCGCACGCAAGGATTACTCGGTGCGACTTCCGGTCGCCCGCGAGGACGAGTTCGGACAACTCATGCGTGGCTTCAACGCCATGCTGGAAGAGGTCGAGGAGCGCGACCGCACCCTGGAGGAAAAGGTCACCGAGCAAACCGACGCCATCAGCCGCGATCACCAGTTCATCCAGAACGTGCTCGACGGCGTGCCCACTGTTCTGGTTGTCATCGACCACTCCAGCGGGCGCGTCAAGACCGTCAACAGCCGCTATTTCCATTACGTCGACCGGGTCACCGACCGTGGCGACCCGCGCGAACTGCTGGAGCGCCTGGGGCTGGATGCGGATCTCGTGCAACGCATCCTGTCCGGTGAGGACCTGCAGGACGTCGCGGCCGAGGTCACCATCGAGGATCACCTGTACATCTTCGAGATCAATCATTTTGCCCTCGGATTCGAGTGCGAGTACCTGCTCGAGATCGACGACATCACCCATCGCAAGCTCGCCGAGCACGGGTTGAAGGTGGAAAAGACCCGCGTCGAGGTCACCCTGAACTCCCTGGTGGACGCGGTGATCACCGCCGACGAGGCCGGCAAGATCACCTACCTCAACCCGGTGGCCGAGAAGTTCCTCGGGGTGCCGGCCGACCGCGTCCTGGGCCTGCAGGCCTCGCGGGTGATCCGCACCTACCACGTGAATACCGAGAAGGAACTCGATGACCCCATCACCTTCTTCCTGCGCGAGCACAAGCCGCATCCGCTCGCCAACCGGGTGATGTTCTCGGGCAACCCGGGCAAGCGGCTGGTCACCGAACTGACCACCGCGGCCATGACCGACGAGGACGGCCAGCGCATCGGCGTGGTGCTGGTGATTCGCGACGTCACCGAGATCCGCGAACTGATCGCGAAGATCTCCCACCAGGCCAGCCACGATTCGCTCACCGGTCTGCTCAACCGCCGCGAGTTCCAGCGCCGCCTTGAGTTCGCCCTGTCGACGGCGGTCAGCGACGAGACCGAGCACGCGCTGCTGTACCTCGACCTCGACAAGTTCAAGGTGGTCAACGACACCTGCGGACATGCGGCGGGAGACCAGCTGCTGATCCAGCTCACCCAGGTCATGAGGGAGCGGGTGCGGACCGGCGACACCGTGGCCCGGCTGGGTGGCGACGAGTTCGGCATCCTGATGCTCAACTGCGCCCAGGAGAAGGCCCACGCCATCGCCGAGGAGCTTCGCGAGCAGGTCTCCAGCTTCCGTTTTACGTGGGAGAACGAGGTGTTCCAGGTCGGTGTCAGCATCGGCCTGGTTGCGATCACCCCCGAGAATGCCAACCGCGAGAGTTCCCTGAGTCTCGCCGACGCCGCCTGCTACGCGGCGAAAGAGGGCGGTCGCAACCGGATCTACGTCTACGACGTCCAGGACCAGGCCTTTGCCGACCGCTTCGGGCAGGTGGTGTGGGCCAACAAGATCACCCGCGCACTGGAGGAGGACCGCTTCCTGCTGGTGGCGCAGAAGATCCAGCCGATCCAGGGTCGCGCCGGCGAGGAGGCCCATTACGAGATCCTGATCCGGATGCTCGACGAGGAGGGCAAGCTGGTGCCGCCGGGGATCTTCCTGGGCGCCGCGGAAAACTACGGCCTGATGCACGACATCGACCGCTGGGTTGTGGACCACGTGCTGGATTGGTGCCGGGAAAACCCGCGCCGCCTGGACTCCATCGGCAAACTGGCCATCAACCTGTCCGGGTTGTCGGTCACCGACGCGCGATTCCGGGACAACATGCTCGCCACCATCCGCGACAGCGGCATCAACGGCAACAAGCTCTGTTTCGAGTTCACCGAAACCGCGGCAATCTCCAATTTCGAGGCCGCGCGCAAGTTTATCGAGGTGCTGCGCACCACCGGTTGCAAGTTTTCCCTCGACGATTTCGGAACCGGCATGTCGTCGTTCGCCTACCTGAAGAACTTCCCGGTCGACTACCTGAAGATCGACGGCGTGTTCGTGCGCAACATCGCCGACAACGACATCGATGCGGCCATGGTGCGCTCGATCACCGAGGTCGGCCACGCCCTCGGCATGCAGACCATCGCCGAGTTCGTGGAGGACGAGGCGTCACGCAAGGTGCTCGAGGAGATCGGCGTCGATTTCGCCCAGGGCTACGGCATCGCCAAGCCGGTGGAACTCGACGAACTGTCCTGACGCGGATTCCCGCACTTCGCCCTCTACCGAAGCTGTCCCCGCGCCCGCGTCCGGTCTCCCCGCCGCGGGAGGGGACCGGGATTCAGCCCGAAGCCTCACCCGACGCCTGCGCCACGACCCGTTCCGGCCGTGGTGGACGGGTCGCGCCCTTGCGCTCACCAAGCACCAGCAGGCAGGGGGTCACCACCAGGGTCAGCACGGTGGCGAACGCCAGTCCGCCGGCGATCGAGGTCGACAGCTGGTTCCACCACTGGGAGGAGGGCGCGCCCACCTCGAACCTGCGTCCGACAATGTCGAGGTTGGCCTGGAACACCATGGGCATCAGGCCGAGGATGGTGGTGATCGTGGTCAGCAGCACCGGCCGCAGACGCTGGGCGCCGGTCCGCAGCGCGGCCTCGAACACCGGCATGCCGGAACGGCGCAGGATGTTGAAGGTGTCGATCAGCACGATGTTGTTGTTCACCACGATCCCGGCGAGCGCGATCACCCCCACCCCGCACATCACGATGCCGAAGGGTTCGCCCTTGACCAGCAGGCCGAGCAACACGCCGATGATCGAGAAGATCACCGCGCTGAGAATCAGCAGCGCCTGATAGAAACTGTTGAACTGGGTCACCAGGATGATGGCCATCACGAAGATCGCCACCCCGAACGCCTTGCCAAGAAAATCCTGGGCTTTTCCCTGGCGCTCGGTGTTGCCGCGAAACCGGATGTCGACCTGTGGCGGCACGTCGGCGCGCGCAAACATCGCCCCCAACTCGCGGATTTTCTGGTCCACGAGGAAGCCCTCCTCGACGTCCGCCTCGATCTTGAATGCCAGCTTGCCGTTGACCCGCACCAGTTGCGCGGTGCTCTCCACCGGCACCCGCTCGACGAAATTGGCGGCCGGCACCAGGCCCCGGGGGGTGGTGATCCGCAGGCGGTCGAGTTCACCAAGGTTGCGGTCGTCGAACGGGTAGCGCACCCGGATATCGAGTTCGTCCTTGGCCCCCGCGGGGCGATAGGTGCCCACGGTCAGCCCGGTGGTCACCATGCGCACCATGGTGCCCACGGCGCTGATATCGGCGCCGAAACGGCTGGCCTGTTCGCGGTCCACCCGCATCTGCCACTCGAGACCCGGCAGCGAACGGTTGTCGGTCACGTCGCGCAGGCCCTCCACGCCGCGCAGCGCGGCCACGATCCGGTCCACCGCGGGATTCAGGATCTCCAGGTGGTCGGAGGCCACCTCGATCTGGATGTCGGCACCCTGTGCCGGACCGCGACGCTGTTTCTCGGTTTCCACGACGATGCCGGGGATGTCCGCGGTGCGCGCGCGCACGTCGTCCATGATGGCGTAGCCGGTGCGCCGCAACTGCCAGTCGATGAGCTCCGCCTGGATCACGCCGACGGTGTCCTCGGTGCTTTCCCGCGGCGCCTTGACGAAGACCTTGGTGAACACCGACTCCAGCTCGCCCATGCCCAGCATGCGGCGCTCCACCTTGCGCACCAGGGCATCGCGCTCCTCGAGGGAGAGTTCGCCACGGGCGCGCACGCTCACCGAGATGACATCGGGCTCGATGTCGGGAAAGAATTCCACCCCCTTGCCGAAAGTGCCGTACAGCAGCGTCGCGCCGATCAGCGCGCCGATGGTGGCCAGCAGGACCAGCAGGGGGCGCCGCAGCAGGCGCTCGAGCATCCGCACGTACCAGCCGGTGAACCCACCGATGGAGTCCAGGTCGCCATCCTCCGCCGCGCGCAGGGTGGCGATGGTGCGCGCCGAGTGGGCGCCCGGGCGTCCCACCAGCGAGCCCACCGTGGGCACCACGATCAGCGCCATCAGCAGGGACGCGGACAGGGTCGCCAGCACCGTGATCGGCATGAACTTCATGAACTCGCCCACGGTGTCGGGCCAGAACAGCAGCGGCATGAACACCGCCAGGGTGGTGAAGGTCGAGGCGGTGATCGGCCACGCCATGCGCTTCGCCGCAGCGCCGTAGGAATCCAGGCGGGAATAACCCTCGGCCATGCGCCGATCCGCAAATTCGGTGACCACGATGGCGCCGTCGACCAGCATGCCGACGCTGAGGATCAGGGCGAACAGCACCACGATGTTGAGGGTGAGCCCCATCACGTTGAGCAGCAGGATCCCGGTGAGAAAGGAGCCCGGGATTGCCAGCCCCACCAGCAGTGCGCTGCGCGGCCCGAGACTGGCGACCACTACGATCATTACCAGGATGATGGCGGCGAGCACGTTGTTGAACAGGTCGTCGAGGCTGCGCCGGATGTGCTTGGACTCGTCCTGGGAATAGGTTACCTCGATGCCCTCGGGCCACGACCCGCGCTCTTTCTCGACCGCCGCTTTCACCGCCTCGATGGTCTCGATGATGTTGGTGCCGATGCGCTTGGTGATCTCCAGGGCCACGGTGGGCTTGCCGTTGACCCGCGCGTAGGAATGCGGGTCCTTGTAGGTGCGCCGCCCCACCGCGATGTCGGCAAAGGTGACCACGCGGTCGCCCTCGGCCTTCACCGGCAGGTTGAGGATGTCGATCTCGTCCTCGATCAGGCCCGGAACCTTGATGCCGAAACGCCCGTGGCCGGTGTCCATGGCGCCCGCGGCGACCAGGCGGTTGTTGCGCGAGATCAGGTTGAAGAGTTCCTCCTGGCGCAGGGCGTAGGCGTTCATCAACACCGGGTCGACGATCACCTCGGCGATCTCGTCACGCTCACCGCTGATCTTGGCCTCGAGCACGCCGGGCAGCGCCTCCAGCTGGTCCTGCAGGCGGTTGGCCACCTGGTACAGGTCGCGGTCGTCGAGGTGACCGGAGAGGGTCACCACCAGCACCGGGAACAGGGCCAGGTTGATCTCGCGGACCACCGGCTCCTCGGTGTCCTCCGGGAGCTCCGACTTCGCGGCGTCGACCTTCTCGCGCACGTCCTGCAGGGCGTCGTCGATATCGACGTCGGTGGAGAACTCGAGCACCACCGAGGCGTGGCCGGTCACCGAGGTGGCGCGGATCTCCTGCAGGCCGTCGAGGCTGCGCAGGTGCTTGTCCATCGGTCCGACCAGCATGCGGTCGGCGTCCTCCGGGGAGATGCCCTCGTGGGTGATGGACACGTAGATGTTGGGGATGGTGATGTCGGGATTGGATTCCTTGGCGATACCGACGTACGAGACACTGCCGCTGATCAGCAGCAGGGCCAGGACCAGCAGCACCGTCCGCGAACGGTGCAATGCGGCATCGATGAGCGCGTTCACGCCGCGGGTTCCCGGTCTCCAGTCGTGGCCGGCTTTTCCGCGGCAACCGGGCGCACCCGTTCCCCCGGCGCCACGAACCCGGCACCGACGGTGATCAGGTCGATCTCGTCGGGCAGGCCGTCCACCCAGACCCCGTAGGAGTCGGCGCGCACGATGCGGACCGGGTACAGGCGCACCCGGTTGTCCCCGGTGACCACCTTGAGGCCCAGACGGCCGCTGTCATCCAGGGTCAGCAACGCCGGGGAAACCCGGTGCGCGCGCACCGTCGCGACCGGGATGCGCAGTGCGGCGCTCATCCCGGCAACCGGCCGCCCGGGAAAATCGGCAACCTCCACCTCGATGCGTACGGTCCGGGTGGCGGGGTCGGCCTCCGCCGCAACATAACGGACCCGGCCGCTGACCTGGCGGCCGTCCGCCAAAGCCGCGGTGGCCGCGGCGCCGGTCTGCACCTGCGGCGCCTCGGCCTCGGACACATCGCCGGCGATGATCCAGGGCGAGAAGTCGAGCACCCGTGCGATGGAATCTCCCACCTTCACGTAATCCCCGGGTTCGACCTCGCGGCTGTCCAGCACCCCGTCGAAGGGCGCGACGATGCGGGTCCTCTCGCGGGCCAGTTCGATTGCCGCGAGTTCGGCGCGGGCGGCACTGAGCAGGCTGCGCGCCTCGGCGAGGCGCGCCTCGGACAGGTGACCCTTGCCACGCAGCGACCGCGCCGCCTCGTATTCGACCCGGCGTTGTTCGGCGAGATCGGCGGCACGCTGCAGGCGCTGCGGCAGGTCCTCCTCGTGGAGGCGGGCGATCAACGCCGCCGCGGCAACC
>JBFGWM010000075.1:0-11318 GCA_041588495.1 Pseudomonadales bacterium
ATCCGCCGGGAGCCATTTCTGCCCAATCGCGGACCAGGATTACCGCACAGATTGAACACTCGATCACTTAATGTAACATTTAGAAAACAATAAATCCACTAAACTAATAAACGAGATAAACAAAAGGTTAGTAAAAAAAACGGATTGCCCCGGCCGGGGCCTGGTGTCGGCCAGAGCGCCTGGCATTGCCGGTGCGCTATGATGCCCCTAGACGGGTTGGCTGAGTGAGAATGCCACTTGAACACCGTGGCCATACTGGGCGCCAGCAGTCATGACTGGCGCTACGCGAACAAGGCGCAGGTGCTGCTCACCGAAAAGGGTTACCGGGTGTTGCCGGTATCCAGGGATGGGCACGAGGTGCTTGGCGTTGCGGGGTTCGCCTCTTTGGGCGCGATCGCGGAGCCGGTGGATACCGTAACCGTCTACGTTCGTCCCGGAATTTTCGATTCGCTGGCTGACGACGTTCTCGATCTTGCACCGAGGCGGGTCATCTTCAACCCGGGCAGCGAGTCACCCGCTTCGATGCAACGGTTGCGCGACGCCGGCATCCGCGTGGTGGAGGCGTGCACACTGGTGCTCCTCAGGACGGGGCAGTTCGAGGTCGCGTGATCTGCCGGGCCACGACGCCTGGACGCCCCACGGTGGTGGCGCGAGGGTCGATCAGTTTCCTGCGCCCGCTGCCGCCGGTCGGGAAATCGGTTCCAGATCCAGTTCCAGCCAGAAGCGGAAGCCGCCGTTCTCACAGGGTCCCACGCCAATCGGGGCGCCCAGGGATTGCGCCAGGCTTTTCGCCAGTGCGTAGCGCATCATGAGATCGGAATAGGGCGCCAGTTCCGGAGTTGGTTCCACCCAGGCGGACTGCCGCATGTGTTCCAGCACCGTTTCGGGTAGCGTGGAACAGCCGGCCTCGACCACAACCCGCACTCGCTGGCGGTCCGCGCTGGCATCGGTGGCGGTGGCGAGGAACAGGATGACGCGTGCACCGCTGCCCTGGTGCAGCGCTCCGGAGACCATCTCGCGGCAAACCTTGAAAATCGTCTCCGCATCGCCGATGCAGAGGTTTGGCAGCGCCGGGTCGAATTCCGTTTTCAGCGTAAGATCCCGGTAAATCGCGATTTCCTCGCATGCGGCACGAACCCGGTTCAGCACATCGACCGGGGAGAACGGTTCGGGATTCCTGGGCTTGCTCCCGTCGATGCACTCCGCATAGTCGAGCATTTCCTCGACGAGGTTCTCGATTTCACGCTCAGAGGCTTTGAGCAGGTTGATGTAGTTTCTTTGTTCGTTATTCAGGGTGCCCTCGTCCAGCAACTCGGTGTATCCGCCGAGTGCGTTGAGCGGGGTGCGCAGGGCGAGGCTGGCCTGGGCGATGAAGCGTGACTTGGCGTTGCCGAGGTCCCTGAGGACATCCCGCGCCATGATCGCCTCCTGCCGAGCGAGCCGTGCCTCGAGGAGCGCGTGGTCGCGGGACACCTCTGCCTCGTGGCGGTCATGTTCGCTTGCGTCGAGCTTGCGCCGGAGAATTTTCTCCTGGTGGGCGAGCACTTCCAGGGCGGCGTGGTTGGTCAGGTGAACCCTGATCCGGGCGAGGAGCTCCTCGGCGCTGAAGGGCTTGCATACGTAATCGCTCGCTCCCGCACGGAAGCCGGCCTTGACCTGGTCCGCGAACCCGGTGATGAAAATGACGGGAATGGTGTGCCATCGCGGGGTGCGGCGAATCTTTTCGCACAACTGCAAGCCGTCCATCCCGGGCATGGACAGGTCGGTAAGGACCAGGTCGGGCAGGGTTGTCGGGAGCCTGTCCAGCGCTTCCTGACCGGAGTTCGCGCACTCGACCTTGTACCCGCGCGTGCTCAGCAGTTCCGCGATGATTTCCAGGTCCTCCGGGTCGTCATCGACCACCAGGATGGTCGCCCCGAAATAGGTTTCCTCGTTTTTGGGTTTTGGTTTGCCCGTTTTCATTTGATCATCCATTGTCGTATCCCGTTGGTTTGATGAACCCGGCCTGCTGACCCGGGGTTCAAATTCCACGTGACCGCAATTTCCGTTGTGACCTCCTCAGCATACGGGCGGTAAGTTTATATGACAATAGAACGGTAAAGTTATAAAAAAGAAAAAATACTCAGCTTTTGACGGGAGTCAGCAGGCGTGGGGGAGCTGTCAGGCAAAGAGGCCGTGGCAGTACCACCGGCCATCCTGCAGGTCACGAAATACCCAGAGTCGGGCACCATCCTCCCTTCGTGCGAGGTAGTAGTCCCGCGATGCTGCAACATGGCTCCACCAGCCGGCCTCGATGCGTTCCGGGCCGTCCAGCAGGCGCACTTTTCCGGAATACCAGAGTTGACGGCTCTTGCGCTCAAGGGGCTCCGGCCGCGCCAGTAACCAGGTGGGGCGCAGGCGGCCCGTGGCATGGGCCTTGCCCGCACCCGGGCGGCACAGTCGCCAGCCGAACTCGGGACGATGGTCGCTCACCTGGGTGAGTCCCAGCACGCTGCCGGTGCCGAGCTTTGCCGTGAGGCGGTCGACGAGGTCGTGGCGTTGCGTGCCGCCACGCCGGAACAGGTCGCCCGCACCGGTTGCCAATGCGGACAGGCGTTGCGCGTCGAGTTGCATGGAGAGCACCGGCGCCGGTAAGCGTGTGCGTTCCAGTTTCAGTTTCGCCAGGGAGAAAAAGGTTTCCATGTCGAGACCGGGCCCGGAGAGATTGACCCGGATTTCTGTTGCACCCTGCAGGCGGTGAAACAGGCGGAGGGTGAAGGACTCGCACTGCAGTTGCCGTGTGCGCAGCCAGGCAGCCAGTTCCGTGAGCAGTCGGCGCAGTGGAAACAGCAGCATCTGCTGTCCGGTGAGTTCGGTGACGAATTCCACTTCTCCGGAGAACTGGGGTGGCGCCTCGAAGCGCGGCAGTTGCGCGGGGCGGTCGCTGACCAGCGCCGTGAGAAATTCGAGGAACTCCGGTCCCCAGCGTTTGCCGAGGCTGGCCATGGGCAGGGCGAGCACCTCGCCGATGCTGCGGATGCCGGTACCGTGCAAGCCACGCACCGCTTCCGGATGTCCGGCCAGTTGTTCGATTCCGAGTGCGCAGAGCGCGCCGTGCAGGGCGCGGCGATCGACGCTCCAGCACTGCCGGCCGGCCCGGGCCAGGTGTTGTGCCGCGAGGGCGGTCTGACCCAGGGAATAGTGCACCGTGTAATGCAGTCCCTGCAGTTCTGTCGCCAGGCGCTCGCGCAAACCTTCCAGCTGGTCGAACAGTTTCAGGCTGCTGCCGATTTCCAGCACGATGGCATCCGGTTCCCGGATCGTGACATGGGAGGAAAACTGGCCGGCCCAGGCGGCGAGCTTGCGCAGGGCGAGTTGTTCTCTTTCCGGGGACTGTTCCCGGACGATCAGGCCTTCCGCCAGGCAGTCCGCTGTCGCCATGGACATCCCCGGGCGCACGCCCAGTTGCGCCGCGCGCGCATTGCACTGGTGTACATGCATCTTTCCCCGCTGCCGTGCGGCGATGACCACCGGTTGTCCGAGACTTGCGGCATCGCCATAGACCTCGAGGGACAGTTGCGGGAAGTGAAAGCACAGCCAGAGACTTTTCATGTTCTTTTTCACGATGTCATCCATTGTGAAAACGCGCGCGCCAGACTCGTGCATCGTCAAGCTGCCGTCGTCGCACCATGGAGCCGGACCGGTGCTGGCCGGACCGGCAGGCAGGAAAAGAAAAGCCGGTCTCCCGGGGAAGAGTGGGGTGGGGAGGGAGGGGGGAGACCGGCAAAGCGAATAAGTGGCCCGCGGATGTCGCACACGGGTTTGGTTGTTGGGGCGTGTCGACCGGTGTTTCGTCCTGCGTTTTCATGCCGGCACCGTGTGCCGCGGGCTGATGAATTCAGCCATGAGGCCTGCCGCCCTGCGGTTCCTGCGCCTGGCAGTCGGCCGCGCCGGCTGGCTGCGTTGTTGCCAGTGGGCATCGGGCTCCAGCGTGACGGGAGCCGCCGGCCAGTCGCCGCGTCGCTTGATCACCTCGACTTCCAGGCCGTCCCGCGTGGCGGCAAGGCCGATGCGCAGCATGGCGCCGGAAGCCTGTTTGCGCGCCTGCTGCGGACGGAACAGGACACCGAGCCCGTCGTGATCGGCCGCGGCCACCTGCAGGCGTCGTGAGGCGCCTGCAGGCAGGTCGCCGTCCAGCCAGGCCAGCACGGCGCCGGCAGTGCCGGATTCCAGCGCCTGGTGGGCGGCCCACAGGGTTTCCTGGGCGCTACGGGTGCGCACCCACAGGATGCGGTCGAGACGGACTCCGGATTGCGCCAGGGCCGGCGCATAGGGAATACGTGGTGGATTGATCCACACGATCCAGCGCTCGTCCTCGCGACTGAGCCGGGCCAGCGCCGGCGCCAGCAACTGCAGTTCGCCGATGCCGGCCTGGTCACAGAGCAGTTCGGCCAGCCCGGCACGGGGCCAGCCTCCGCCGGGCAACAGCGCGTCCAGGCGCGGATGCCCGGTGGGGATCACGGTTTTTTCATCGTGTCCGTTGCCATGTCCTGCGCCATGCCCGTCGCGTGCCCGCCAGATCGCTGGATGCTGGAGGATGTCTCCCAGTGCCTGTGCCGTCATTGTCGGTTTCTCCGTCCCTGTTGTTGCCGTGTTACGTCCGCGTGTTCCGTTTGTTTTTTACCCGGGGTTGCCGGAATCAGTGGTTGTACATTCTCAGGCTGCAGATCAGCACGCCCTGGATCCGGACCCGTTCCGGCGCATAGACCATCGGTTGCATGGCCGGGTTTTCCGGGCACAGTTCGATATGGCCGTCCGGCAGGCGCCGGAAGCGTTTCAGGGTGGCCTCGTTGTCGTCGATGAGGGCGACCACGATCTCGCCGTTGCGGGCGGTCTCCTGGTACTGGATCAGCGCGATGTCGCCGTCGTGCAGGCCGATATCGATCATCGATTCGCCGCTGACCCGCAGCGGGTAGCGCCCCTCGCGGAGGAAGAGTTCCTTGAGGTCCAGTTCCTCGCCCCCGGCGATGGCCTCGATCGGCTGGCCGGCGGCGATGCGTCCCGCGATGGGCAGGGACAGTTCCGGGTTGGCGGCGCCGGTGAGCCTGAGCCCGCGGCGGGCCCGCGGCGCGCGCTCCAGGTAACCCTGCTCGATCAGGCTGTTGACGTACTTGTGCACCTGGCTGCGTGCCTTGTGCCCGGCCTCCCGGGCGATTTCCTCCAGGGTCGGCGCATAGCCGTTTTCCGCGATGTGGCGGCGGATGATGTCGAGGATGCGTTGCTCCGATGGAAGCATGGCGGGGTGATCCGTATGTTCTGTGTTTGTTCTACGCAGAATAGAACAAAGGTAGAACATGGCGCAAGGGCGGGAGACAAAAAAATTCGCGAACGCCGGCGCGTGGCTGAAGCCGCGGCCGGAACGGGTGTTGAACCAAAAAAAAGCCCCCCATACGGGGGGCAAAGACCACTTGCGAGGAAATCCGTCAGAAAACCAGGATGCGTTCGACCAGGAAGTAGAAGAATGTCAGCGCGCCCAGGTAGATGAACATCACCGTGAACACCGAGACGGCCTTGACGCCCAGGCCCTGGCCGCGGGTAAGGCTCCAGCCGGCAAACACGGCGGTGCCGAGGACCACCCGCGAGCACAGTGCATAAACCGCCACCGGGCCAACCGCCAGCACGTGCTGCGGGTACCACAGCGGAATCTTCTCCGGCAGCAGGTCCGCGGCGCCGAACACCAGGCCCGAGAGCAGCGCCACCGCGAGATAGGTCAGGCCGGTCGGCAGGTAATACGAGATCCAGCGTCCGCACATCACGATGATGAACAGCGGTATCGTCCAGATCAGGGCCATGAACGCCGGTACGCGCCCGATCTCGGGCGAGCCGGTGTCATTGAACACCACCGACGCGAACTCGTTGGCGAGGAACAGGTCGGCAAACAGCAGCGTGGCGCTGACCGGGAGCACGTAGCCCCAGGCGCGAATCCAGGAGCCGTGCCCGCGCACCAGGGCGAACAGCGCGGTGCTCACGTTGTAGGCCGCGAGAAAGTAGAAAATGATCATCCCGGGCGCTTCTTCGGTGACGAAGTAAAGCAGCGCCGCGATCAGGGTGAACAGGACGTGGAACAGGATCGCATCCCATTCCTCCGTCGAGAGGCGCGCCATGCGGCGCGGCCGGATGTCAGTCGTTGTTGCGGTCATCAGTCATAACCTGCCAGTGACGGCACGGTGATATGGCTGAAAACGCAGCCTGTCTGTTCCGATTGCCGTCGTATCGGTTCCGCCTCCACCATGGAGGCCAAATAACGCTCGATTTCTTTTGACTGCGCTATAGTAATGCCGTTGTCCGGCCAATACCGTGCCGGTCGCGCCAGGCATTGAGCCGGGTGCGCCAGACACCGAAAATCACCGAAATGTACAGTTCGACCACCGTTCTCACATCCTGGGCGGCCGCCATTGCCCGCACCCTCGAACAACGCGGTGCGGACAGTCACGCCCTGTTTCACCAGGCCGGCCTCGACCCGGAACTGCTGTCCGACCCCAATGCGCGCTACCCGGTCACCGGTACCGCGCACCTGTGGCAGCTCGCGGTCGCCGAGACCGGCGATGACGCGATCGGCGTGGCGGTGGCGGGGAACGTGGGACCGACAACCTTCCACGCGCTGGGTTATTCGCTGTCTGCCAGCGGCAGCCTGCAGGAAGCCTTCGACCGCATCGTGCGCTATTTCCGTATCGTGACCGACGCCGCCGATGTCGCTTTCGAGCGCGAGGACGGGGTGTGCTGGTTCCGGGCAAGGATTCCACCCAGCAAGCCGATCCCCGCGCCCGAGGCCATCGACGCCTTCATGGCGCTGATCGTGCGCCTGTGTCGCGACCTGTACGGGCCCTCCCTGAACCCGCTGCGCGTCGAGTTGGAGCGCGCGCGGCCGCGCAATGTCGAACGTTTCGAAGCATATTTCCAGGCCCCGGTGGAATTCGGTGCCGCGGAGAACGCCCTGTGCTTTCCGGTGGAAGCCGTCGACCGCCGCCTGCCGGGCGGCAACCCGGAACTGGCCCGCATCAATGACCAGGTGGTGCGCGAGTACCTCGCCCGCCTGGACCGCGAAAACATCTCCAACCGGGTACACGTGCTGCTGACCCAGTTGCTGCCCTCGGGAACCGCGTCCCAGGAAAACGTCGCCAAGGCCATGCACATGAGCCTGCGCAGCCTGCAACGCAGGCTGTCCGAGGAGGGCGTGACCTACAAGAGCGTGCTCGACGACACGCGCAAGGAACTCGCGTTGTCGTACATGCGCGAGGGCGGTCACTCGGTGGGGGAACTGACCTACCTGCTCGGTTTCTCCGACTCGAGCAGCTTTGCCCGCGCCTTCAAGCGCTGGACCGGGAAGTCGCCGCGCCAGTACCGCGCCGAGAAGTGATCATCCGGTGCAGGGCCGCTCCGGGGTTCAGAAGTCCGGACGCCACACCATGCGCAGCTGGATCGCGCGCTGGATCTCGCCCGCGGCGAGTTGCACCACGTCGTTGTTGCCCGCCTCGCGGTGCTCGTTGTCGAAGATATTCTGCAGCACGATGGAGAACTCCAGGTCCTTCTGCGGATGCCAGCCGAGACGCAGGTCGAGTTCCGTGTAGGACGGAATGTCGGCGTTGCGCTCCGCATCCACGTAGCGAAGCATGGCGTCGAACTCCAGCGAACCCTCGAGGTTGGTGCGCGAGCGGACGAAGGCGAGGTTCCTGCGATTGGCGTGTTCCTGGCTTTTCGCCGTGGAGATGAGGTTGGGGTTGTCGCCGTATTCGGAGTCGGTGTCCATCCACGCGTACCAGCCCTGCAGCTGCCACGAATCGGTGGGCTGCCAGTCGAGCAGCCACTCGAAGCCCCAGGTCTCGATCTGCTGCTCGTTGTCCGAGATCGCCGGGATCACCACGTGGGGCGTGGGCGTGAAAACGGCAAACGGAGTGCCGCTGAGCAGGAACGCCGAGTGGTCCTCGTAGTTGTTGTAGAAGGTGGCGAGGTCCCACGACAGGTTGTCGCGGATGCGGAAACGGTGGCCGATTTCAACGGCGGTGAGGTCTTCGGATTCGTGGTCCTTGTTCGGGGTCAGCTGAACCAGTCCGGGCAGGCCGAAGGTGGCTGCACTGGGCGCAAGGGCCTGCAGGCGCAGGTTGAGGTCCTGGTCGGAGCGGTCGGCGCTGCGCACCGCGCGGGAGATCGCCGACCATACCGTGTGACGTTCATCCGGCCGCCACAGGAGGCGCACTGCGGGCTGGATTTCGAAGTGGGAATAGTCGTTGTACTCGAACTTCGATCCCACGATCAGGTTCAGTTCGTCGGGAATCGCCGCGTAGTCGTACTGGATGAAACCGCCCCAGCGGCGCCGGGTCGCCTTGTCCGGGTCATAGTTGAATGTCTCGGTGCGGCCGATCTCGTCCTGGATCAGGCGGAATGAGCCGCCCCAGATCAACTGGTGAGGTCCCGCGAGGTCGGCGATGTGCTGGAACTCCAGGTCCCAGGTCGAGAAATCGATGTCGATGAGCCCGCTGACCTCGCGCACCGCGCGGTCATAGTACGCCTGCACGCTGACCGAGCCGCCATCCTCGATGTCTCCCTCCCAGCGTCCCAGGAGGTTGTAGCCCCGCATGTCGGTATCGTTGTGGTCGAGTACGGTGGGTGCGGTCGGACCGAAGGGGGAGGGGAGGAAGGCGCGAATGCTCGACTTGCCGCGATAGATGTCGCCCTGCACGGTGACCGATTCGCGTTCGCCCATGGACGTGTCGACGCGGAACCCGGCCTGGCGCAGCCACCAGTCATCATTGTTGTCGCCGCCCTCCAGCATCCGCTGCTCGTCGCGCTGGGAGGACTTCACGTAAACGCGGCCGAAACTGTTTGCGGAGAGTTCCGCGCCGTGGCGGAACCCGGCAATCCCGTGATCCTCGGAACCGGTGGTCAGCGAAACCACGTTCCCGGTGGTGTCGGCGGCTTTTCGGGTAATGATGTTGATGACGCCGTTGACCGCGTTGGCGCCCCACATCACCGCCCCGGGGCCGCGGATCACCTCGATGCGTTCGATGTCCTCGAGGAGGGTGTCCTGGATGTCCCAGAACACGCCGGAGAACAGGGGCGTGTACACGGAGCGGCCGTCGATCAGCACCAGCAGCTTGTTGGCGAACTGGCCCGCGAACCCGCGCGTGCCGATGGACCAGCGGTTGGAGTCGATGCGCGCGACATGCATGCCCGGCACCATGCGCAACGCCTCGGCGATGTGGGTCACCCCGCTGCGGCGCAGGTCCTCCCCGCTGATGACGTAAATGGCCGAGGGCGCGTGGCGGGCTTCCTCCGGCTTGCGGGATACGGAGGTGACCTCGACATGCAGCAACTGGTGCAGGTGCAGGTCGAAGACATCGGCGTCATCCTGGGCACCCGCGCTGCAGCTCAGGCCGGCGCAGGCCAGCCCGAACAGGGTGCGGGGAATATCGAAACGCTTTCGCCCGGCCATGAAAATATAATCACCGCAGATACTTAGCCCCTATTCTTTATTTCTAGGCTAAATAGCCGGTATGTAAAGAAATGCCGGATTACCGCGGGTCGCCGGCGGCATGGGGAAAACCGTTGCGGTCGCGCCGCCAGTCGGTGAACGCGAATCCGTAATCGTGGGTTTCGGGCTGCACGAAGCGCCACTGGTTGCCGCGCCCGAAGCGGATGGCCTGTTGCATCATGGTCAGGTCCAGGCGCCAGGCGCCGTTCTCGCGCACGAAGAACCACGGCGAGCACTGCCGGTTCTCCACCGGGTAGCGGATCACCGCGCGCTCTCCATCGCCGGACTTGCGCATGGCCGCGGCGCCACATTCGCGATAGGTCCGGACCACGTTGTCCATCTGTGCCGGGGTGACCACCCAGCCTCCCATCATCACCTGTGTGAGCTCGCTGTAGATCGGCAGGGTCGGGTCCGCATTGCGCTTCGACATGGCGTCTATGTAGGCGGCGAGCACCGCTCCGGGCGTGTCCGCCTCCGCCGGGGTCGAACCGGCCTGCACCGGTGCGGTGTAGCCTGTGTCGATGTCGGCATGCGCCGTGGCGCCGGCCCCGGCCGCGAACGGGGCCCAGGCCTCGTCGCTGAAGCCGGCATTGCGTGCCGCGTTCTGCGCGCGGGTGACCATCAGTTCCGTGGACGCGAGTATGCCGTCTGCAACGCGTCCTGCGGCGAAGAAGGGCACCATCTGGCGCTGCTCGACATAGGCGACAAAAGCGTCGACGAACACGCCCTCGAGGGACTGGCTGACTTCCAGCCGCACCTGGTCCTGGTCGGGGTCGACAACCAGCAACAACCCGTGTCCGCTGCGACTTGCCACGCCGACCCCGCGGGCAGTAAAGGCCGAGAGGGCGAAGCTGTTGATGTCGCCCGTGTTGCGGTGGGTGAGAACGTAGTAATCGATGTCGTGATCGGCGAGGAAAAAATCGTGGTAGCGGGACAGCCTCGCCACCTGCTCCTGGGTCAGCAGTCCCGCGCGGTCCTCGACCCGGGTGACCGGCAGCTCGCGGGCCTGGCGCTCGGAGTACATCCAGAAGCGTACCGCGATCCCGACCAGCAGAAACGCGAGGATGACACGAAAGGTCTTATTCGAAGTCCAGTGGGCCGGCATCTTCGGCGCCCGCATCGGAACGGAAATAGGCCTTGCGCTTGAAACCGCCCCACGAGGCCACGAGACTCGCCGGCATGCGCCGGGCGGCGGCATTGAATTCGGCTGCTGCGGTGTTGAAGCGCATGCGGGCCACGTTGATGCGGTTCTCGGTGCCCTCCAGCTGGGCCTGCAGCTCCAGGAACTGGTCGCCGACACGCAGCTCCGGGTACTGCTCGGCCACCGCGACCAGCCGTGCGAGTTCGCGGGACACGCGCTCGGCGGCGTTTTCCACGGCCTCCATGTCGGTGGCGCTGGTGGGCGGCTCGCCGCCGAGCTGGCTGAGTGCCCGGGACGAATCATGCTGCGCGCCGACCAGTTCCCCGATGATGGCGTCGGCATCGAAGCGCGCCTCGGTGACGTTCTGCAGGGTTTCCTGTTCATGGCGCATGTAGCGGCCGACGGCTTCGACCAGCCGCGGAACGAGGTCCGCGCGGCGCTGGTAATTGCTTTCCACCTGAGCCCAGGCCTCGAACACGTTCTCTTCCCGCGTGACCAGCCCGTTATAGGTGAACACCACCAGCAGCAGCGGCACCAGCACCACCAGCACGATGAAGCTGATCATGCCCATGGTGGGTCGGTTCAGGTTGCCCGGGCCCTGCGGGTCGTTGAGTGACTGACTGACATCCTGCACGACTTGTACCTCGCTGCCCTGGCCGCCGGCCAGGA
>JBFGWM010000076.1:0-11225 GCA_041588495.1 Pseudomonadales bacterium
CGGACCTGCAAGGAGGGTCAGCAATATCAGGGTGGAACGCATGGGAATGCCTTTTCAGTGTTCATGTGAATTCTGACTCACTACCGCGCGAATGCAACTCGGCGCAGGTCGCGGACTGTGCGCGCTGGCAACGGGGGAGAGGGAGGCGGACCTCAGACGTTTGCGGCGAGCCGGGCTTTGCCTAAAGGAAATCAAACGGATACTCGACGATCAGCCGGAACTGGTGGATGTCCCCCTCGCCCTGGTCGTCGTTTCCGTAGTGAATGGCCTGACGCAGGCGGACCGAGAGGTTCTTCGCGCGCCCGGCCGGAAACACGTATTTCAGATCGGCGTTGAACTCGCTGTGCTTGCCGTTGGCGCCATAGAGCCCGGCGTAGGCGCCGGTGGCGTCGGCATGGGTGCCGTCGATTTCCCGGCCCACCACGTAGGACAGCCTGCTGGTGAATCCGGGCATGCCCAGGGAGGTCCAGTCGAACTTGTGGCGGAGGCCGATGGACCGTTCACCGGGCGCGCTGAAATCGGAGTATTGGGAGGAGTTGGCCAGGTAGATGGAGTTCCTGCCGATGTAGTCGAACGGCGAGTCGCCCTGCATCTTCTGAAAAGCCAGGCGCCATTCGTGGCCCCCGGTCACCAGTGCGCCCGCGATGCTCCAGGCAAGGTTACGAATGTCACCCACCAGTTCGGTGCCGGTGGAGCGGGTTCGATACATCTGCAGGTCGAATATCAAGGCCCGTTCATCGGCCAGCGTGGTGCGGTGGCGCGCGTTCAGGTAGTGCTGCTTCCAGATGTCCTCCGCGTGCGTCGTATACAGGCTCAGCCGTATTGCGTCGGTTAGGTCGTACCTGCCACCGACATAATCGAAGCTTTGCGTGCCGATACCGGTGTACTCGGTGCGCAGGTCATCGTCGCTGTTGGATGAATTGCGGAAACTGTAACTCGTGAAATGGCCGGCCTCCACGAACAGCCCGTCGAGTTCCCCGCTCTCGACCAGGATGCCTGTGGCGATTTCCGGCACCAGGCGCCCGTCGTTGGTGTAAAAGACCGGCGCATCGGTCCGCATGCGGCCCCAGCGAACGGTGGTTGACGAAAGGCGTACCTTTGCCGCCGCGCCGGCCTGCCCGAATTGGTCGGGGACGTTCGCCTGCAGGCTGCCGTTGTTACTGATGGGAAGCAGGTCGGTGCCGGTGCGTCCGCGGCCACTGTCGAGCTTGAAGCCGGCGTAGGCGTGGGCGTCCACGCCGAAACCGAGGGCGCCCCGGGTATAGCCCGAGCTGAAGTTGAGTCGCAGTCCGTGGGCCCACTCTTCGCGGTAGCCTTTTCGTTGGGCGGCGGGAAGGGCGCCGTTGATGCCACGGCTGTTGCTGCCGCCGTTGCGGAAGTCACGGTTCATGTAGAAGTTGCGGTTGACGAGGCGCAGCGTGCTGTCCGCAAGCAGCCCGCCGGCTTCCGGGCCGGTATCACCTGCGAACCCGCTCATCGAGCCTGCCGATGCGAAGGCAAGGGCGCCGAGTACGTGAACGCTGGTGCGCCGCATCACAACAGGCCGGACCCTTCCGGCAGGTATTGCCGGAAGTACGCTTCGGACCGGCCGCTTACCCGCAGGATGATGATGCCCTGGTTGGGCTGCGCCAGCAGGCGCTCCGCCCGCGGTGAGGACCTGTAGACCATGGCGTGGAGTGCCGGGATCGGGAGCATGGGCTCGCAACGTCATCGTGAACACCTGTCCCAGTCTAGTCGGCTGGCATGCGGCGGAGAAGATCGCTTTGCCCCGGGCGTCCGGGCTGGCGGGATCAACGGGTCAATTCAACACTCGCGAGAATGGCCTCGACTTCCTCGCGGAACTTCGGGAAGTAGTGGGCCTCGGTGCCGAGGTAGAGGATGAGGTGCAGGCGCTTCTCCGCGTTGATATGGCCGAGGGCGAGGCCGCGGTACACCAGCCCGCCCTGGGAAACGAAGCGGATGTCGAAGCGGAACCCGTCGCGGTCGCCGAACCGAGCAGGACGCAGGGCGGTTGCATCCGCCTCGACCGCACCCCACTGCACGAGCGTCGAGGACACCAGCTCCGCGACATCGTGCGGGAGCATCTGTGCGTGGAACTTAGGCCGGTACTTGCGCACGCTGGGGCGGACCAGGACAGCCTGGCGGGGGCGTTCGTAGAGGGAGTCACCGTCCTCGAGGTCGGCGTACAACCGCAGTTGCTGCAATTGCGGGCCGTCCACGGTCCACAATTCCATGTTGCGCCATCCGGACCGCGTCCACTTGGCGGCGGACATCACCCGGTACTCGCCGAAGATGTCGCGGGGCTCACCGGGATGAATGGTGCGCGAGCTCACGCATCCTGTCGCCAGCACGATTGCCAGCAGCAGCGGAATGCACCGCGCCGCCGTCATCCTGCGCCCGCCAGGTAGGCGCGGACCATGGCCGCGTCATCGGACCCGGGGACACGGTCCAGGTAGGCCTGGAATGCCGCGCGGGCCTCGGCATCGCGGTTTGCGCGCTGCAGGACCAGGCCGAGTTCCCGGTGTGCCTCGGGAGGCGCTCCGGCCGCGGAGATCGCCTTCTCGTAGGCCTCGATGGCTTTGTCGAGATCGCCCGGTTCGTTGCGCAGGCGGTAGACCTCGCCGAGGTAGTAATGCAGCTCGCCCGGGTTTGCGCCGCGCTCCAGCAGGCGTTCGGCGACCACCCGGACCCGGCAGAAATGGCGCAGGGCGAGTTCCGCGCGCAGCCAGCGTCCACGGTAGGCGAGGGTGGCGTCCAGGAATTGTTGCTCGCCGTTTGCTCCCGACGCATCGCTGCCGGCCAACTGGTCCAGGTACGCCATGCGTTCCGTAGAGGGCGGGTGGGAGGCCAGCAGCGCTGCAGGACGCGGCAGTTTGCACGCCTCCTGTTCCGCAACCAGGTTCTGCCACACGCGGGCGGCGGCGCCGGGATGGTATCCGGCGGTCTGCATCAGGCGCAGTCCCTCGCGGTCTGCTTCTTCCTCGTGTTCGCGGGAATAGGCCGCGAGGTAGCCGCCGGCCACCAGGTTGGTGACGTCGCCGAGGCTGACCCGCACCGGGCCGGAACTGAACCCGGTGTGACCGCCCGCGAACAGTCCGAACTGCACGGCGAGCAACAGGTTGGCGGTGCGGCGCGTGGTTTCGAGCCGCTCCAGCGAGTGGCGCTCCGCGTAGTGCATCACCTCGTGGCCCAGCACCGCGGCCAGTTGCGCCTCGTTTTCGACGCGCAACAACAGGCCGGTCCAGACCTGCATGAACCCGTTGGGAGACATGGAGGCGTTGAAGTCGGGGGCCGCGACCGGGTACACGCGGATGCCGTCACAGTAGGGTCCTGCGACGCGACAGCCGACGTCCTGCAGGTAGGCTTCCAGGGCGGGGTCGTCGACCTTGCGCCCGGACATCGCCACCGCCTCCTCGAACTTGCGCGAGATTTCCCAGAGCCCTTCCTCGGCCGGTTGCTGCGGTGCGGCGCGGGCGGGCGCCATGCGCGGCGCCTCGAACGCGCAGCCGGCGATGAGCAGGGCTGCGAGACCGACCGCGGCGATGTGTACGGGATTCACAGCGGCAGGGTCTCGAGCAGCTTCAGGGTATTGGCATGCATTTCCTCGGGCTCGCCGACCTCGAATGCGGAGCCGGAAAGGAGGTTGGTCCAGACTACTTCGCCAGAATGCAGGTCCACCAGCGTGGCCAGTCCCACGGACTGGCTGGTCGCCTCGATGACGCCGAACAGGGCAAATGCGGCAGCCGAAACCATGGCCCGCCCGCTGTTCGAGGAAGCCGCGCGAAACGTCAGGAACAGGGCGTAATCGGCGTCGTAGTCCGCGCGCAGCGGCGCGACCGTGTCGCCCAGGGTCCATTCGAGGCCGTCGTCGCTCTTGGTCACCAGGCTTGGGGCGCGCGCCCCGCGCGGGGTGCCGAACTTGTAGCGGTAGGTCAGGATCGCGCCGAGAACGACCTGGTAGAGGCGTAGCGCGGGAAGATGGCCGGGTGCGACGGGCAGGCGAGCGTCCGCAGGCCGCACGTAATGCACGAGTTCCCCGCCGCGAGCGGCGACCGTCGCCGCGGACGCCTCCACCAGGGTGTCGTGGGCACGCGCCGACCAGTCAGCTCTCGGGATGGGCACCCCGGCGGTGGTGATCTCCAGCAGCAGGACGTCCGGGGCCATGAGCAAAACCCGTGGATTGTCGCGTACCTCAACGCCGCCGGCGGCGCGCATGGGTTTGACGCTGACACATGCGGACAGGGCGAGTGCGGGGATCAGCAGCACCAGCGCTGCCCGGATCCGGTGGCGTGCAAGCCGTGTCGTCCCTGGCACCCATGTCTCCAGTCGGCGGAATTCGCAAGCGACAGACTAGCCGAATCGGGGCGGGGAGCGAAAGCGGTGATGACGGGTCAGTGGCACACCCGGCACGGTGGACAACCAGTCGGCCGCGGCAGTCGCTGAGAATGTCGTTACCGGTTGGATTGGATCCTCCGGTGCGACTGAATGCAATTGGTGCCGGGCGTTACTCCTGGCTGTCCTGCCGGTACGGGTTCTCATCAATGGCCCTCGCGCCATGCGCGTTCCCGCATCCGACCAGGCGCAACTCGCGTGGCGGCGCCTTGCTGCTGATCACGTTGCGGATCGCCGGCAGCGCCTGTTCGGCGGCCCGGCGTCCCGCCTCGACGCAGCGATCGAACTGGGAGAAGTCCGCCCAGAACACGTCGGAAACCTCCACCGGGATCAACGCATCGGCCTCGCTCACCAGCAGGTTCTTGAGCTTGTAGCGGCTGATGTCCGCGGCGCGCATCGCCACCTCGTAACTGTTGCCCATCGGTGCGAGCGCATCGGGCCGCGGGCTCAGGTCCACGCCGATCACGACATCGGCGCCCAGCGCACGCGCGTGATCACAGGGCACCGGGTTGACGATGCCGCCATCCATTAGAAGAAAATCATCCATTTCCACCGGTGGAAAAACGCCCGGGATCGCGCAGCTGGCCATGACTACCTCGAGTACGGGCCCCTCGTTGAGCAGGATTTCCACGCCACTGTTGATGTCAAAGGCCACCACGGCGAGTTCGATCAGGCTTTCCTCGAGGTTTACCGGCGGGACGATGAACTGCACGTTCTTGCGCAGAACCTCCTCGGTGAACAATGCATTCTTGGTCATCGAGGTCGCGAACACCGCGCCCTGGGCGAAACGGATTTTCATCTTGTCGTAGAAGTTGCGGCGACTTTCCTCGCTCTGGCGCAGGTAGCTGAGCTTGGTGGTGTCGTAGAGCTCCGAGTGGAGGTAGTGCCGCACGTGGGTCAGGTTCGGCGCCAGCCGCGGACGGAACGCGTACATCGCGCCGATTGCCGCGCCGGCGCTGGACCCGACGATGAGGTCGACGGGAATACCGGCGCGTTCCAGAACCTCGAGCACGCCGAGATGGGCGAAACCCCGTGCACCGCCGCTACCGAGGGCCAGTCCGACTTTCATCCGCTGTCACTCCGCTCCGCCCGTGTTACCGGAGAGGTATGTGCGGATGGCCGTTTTTCAAGGGCTTTCAGGGGGGGGGCGGTGGTGAATATCGTGATCAGGACCGGGTCAGAATGGAAACCGCCCGGCGATCCACTCGGTGATTTTCGGAAACGCAAATGCGTGGGCCCCGCCTATCACCGCGTATCCCGGCGCAACGCGCGCGGGCCGCTTGCGGATCGCCTTGACGATCCAGGCGCCGGCCTGTTCGGGGCTGAGGCCGCGCATGTGGCGGTAGTGGTCTGCCGCCGGCTCGATCATCGGCGTGTAGACGAGCGGGTAGTGCACCGTGGTGACGTCGATGCCCCTGGGCTGCAGCTCGGCGCCGATCGAGCGGGAGAAGCCTTCCAGGGCGCTCTTACTGCCGATGTATGCGGAGAAGCGCGGCGAGGGCACCAGGGTGCCCCAGGTCAGGACATTGACGATATGGCCGTCTCCGGTCTCGAGCATCGGGGGCAGCAGTTTCAGGGTCAGGCGCACCGCGGCGAAATAGTTGATCTGCATGCAGCGTTCGAAATCGTGGAAGCGGTCCAGCTGCTCGGTCACCGGCCGGCGGATGGAACGGCCGGCATTATTGACCAGCACGTCGACGCGCCCGAATTCGTCGAGGATCGCGTCCGCGGCCGCATCCAGTGCGTCGAGGTCGGCGAGGTCCACCGGGTAGGTGGCGATGTCGCCATCCGCTTCAGCCTGTAAGTCGCGCAGTTCCTCCGCGCGCCGTGCCACGGCAATCACCCGTGCGCCCCGGGCCGCAAGCTGCAGCGCGGCCGCCCGGCCGATGCCACTGGAGGCCCCGGTGACGAGAATGTTTCGATTGCGGATACGATCTCGGCCGCCCATGATTTTCCTCCCTGTAGCGAGGGCCGCAGGTTAACTGATTACGGCGGGGCACCCCAATGAAGGCGGCTGTAGAGAACGAACCGGCACCTGCCGCGTGGTGCAGGCCGCGTGGGATGTAAGCAGTCGCTACCCTGTCAGCCTATGAGGGTCCTGGAGCAGGGTCCGAGCCTGCGCGGGAGGGGGGCGCGCAGGAGCCCGGTGCTGCCGGAACTCCGTTCCCGTGACGCCTGCCACGAGTCCATGGCCGCTGGTCCACGGGCGGGTTATGCACAAGCCTCTCGATCGTGAATCTTGTAGGACAATAATTCGCTAAGGCATTGTTTTTGAGTAAAAACACCCTAACATACTGAAAAATAGGAAAAAATAGTATTTAATTGGAATGCTCGGTTTATCCAAACCGTTGTAAATCTGAGATTTTCTATTTCCGGCGTGATCTGTCCACAAAACTATCCACAGATCTGTGGCGTCCTGCTGTCGCGGCTGGAGCCAGGGGCGCCTTGTCGAAAAAATGTACGCCCCCGAATCGTGCCCGGGGCCGGGAAGCAATTTCAGTGGGTCATTCGGACTGGAAAGTTATCAACGGATGGGCTACCCGCGAATTCGGGTCGCGTCCTTCTTGGATTTTGCGCGTATCGTCCTGATGGTCATTGTGCAAGGCTATGAAAAATATAGGAAAAAAATAAAAAATTAGTAGCGTGTCGATTTGTCATATTGTCAGACAATTGAACCATCCATGTTTTCCGAACGTTTGTCCCCAGAGTTATCCACAGATTGGCCCGGGTTTTTCGGATTGTCTCCGTGCACCGTGATGGTGCCCACGACCAGGATTCCGTTGACGTGGGCGCGCTGTGCGCCCCGGTGCGAGTACTTGCATACCTTAATAAGTCCCTGATATTCAGCAATTAAATCGACGGAATCGATGATTTCAGGGCGCTCCCGGGTGGAAATCCTCGCTGCGGCCGGCCCAGGCAGCACAAAGTAGACCGCGCGGTTCATCCGTTCCTCTGCGCGGCGCCCGGGGAACTGGCCCGAGTTATCCACCGGCACTTGGAACAAGTGTTTATTCCAGTGTCAATGGTCGAAATGCCAAAATGGGCCGTTTCCGAAAAAAATGGCATAAAAAGTTTGCAAGACGGTGCCATGCCGGGGAGGAACCGCCGCGATTGGCGCCGTTAGTGCACCGTTTGCTGGAAAATTGGTCAAAAGCTAAGCTGAGGTTAACCCTGTGAACCCCGGATTCCGGAGGTGTGCGCCATGCAGGTTTCGAGCGAACTCACGACTTTTGCACGGGAACAAGGTATCGAGGGCCTGACCGAGCCGACCCTGAGGAGTATTCGCGACGGCGAATACCCGGTGGATCGCGCCGGCCGGTTCCTCGCTTTCCAGGATCGCATCAACCGCGAACTGCTCCGTCACCCCGTGATCACCGGCAACGACTTCACCGCCTGGTTCAGCCGCGGTGAGTTCAGCGACGTGCAGCTCAAGCACTTCATCCAGCAGTTCTCGGTGTTTTCCAACCAGTTCCTGGTGGCCCAGCTGCACAAGATGATCAATGCCGATTCCCTGGAGGAAATGCACGCCTCCAAGGAAATCCTCGCCAACGAGATCGGCGTGGTGTTCACCGGCTCCAGCGCCCACGCCGACGCGTCCGCACTGGCCACGGAGGAGCGCGACATGATCCGCACCTTCGGCGGGACCGAGGGCAGCGTGGAAGGCGGCGTGTTTCATTTCAAGGCGGCGCATTTCGAGCTGCTGATGCGCATGGCGCATTACCTCGGGCTGGAGTTCCGTGATCTCGGCAAGCGCCGGCACGGCAGCCAGAGCACGCTGTTCTTCTGCGACGAACTGATCCGGCTTTACGGCAGCGAGGACTACGCGGTGTCGACCGCCGCTTCCTATGCCGTCGAGAACTGGGCCGCCGCCGGTTTCTGGAAGGAGTTGATCCACGGCCTGGTCGGTTACAAGGAACGTCGCGACATGGCGCGCCTGCCCCTCGCGTTCTTCACCTGGCATGACCAGCTCGAGGCCAACCACGCCCGGCATACCCAGGAAGAACTCGAGGAATACTACTTCACCCACGAGGTAAACGAGGACGCGTTCATCCGTTACGGGAACGAGATGCTCGACGGCGTGCACGCTTTCTGGAAAGGCCTCGACGCGGATCGCAGGAAAGTCCACTGACGGGACTCACTTCGGTGCGTGGTTCTCCGGCGCTGCCTCGGCAAACGCGTCGAGCGCAAGGCAGCGCTCGTTGATCTGCAGGATGTTCGGATAAGCCTCTAGGGGGCAGTCGAAACGCTGCGCGTTGTAGACCTGGGGCACCAGGCACAGGTCGGCCAGGGTGGGTTCGTCCCCGCAACAGAACGTATTGTTGTTTGCCGCGACGTGCGTCTCGAACGCGGTGAACCCGCGCGCGATCCAGTGCCGGTACCAGGCCAGGGTTTCCTGCTTGGCGTGGCCGAGTTCTGTCTCCAGGTAGCGCAGGACACCGAGGTTGTTGAGGGGCTGGATGTCGCACGCGACCAGGTGGGCGAGGGCGCGCGAGCGCGCGCGCTGTTCCGGGTCACGCGGTAGCAGGCGCGGCTCGGGGTAACATTCCTCCAGGTACTCGATGATGGCCAGGGACTGGGTGAGGATTGCCTGGCCAGTGTCCAGCGCGGGGACCCGCGCTTCCGGGTTGAGAGCCGTGAACTCGGGCGCGTACTGGGCGCCACCGTCGGCAACCAGGTCCACGCCCACGCACTGGTAGCTGACGCCTTTCAGGTTGAGTGCGATGCGCACGCGATAGCTGGAGGATGAGCGGTAGTAATGGAACAGTTTCATGGCGTCATTCCCTGTCCGGCGCGGTGAAGCGGGTGATGACCTGGTCGATGGCGCCAAACACGCTGCGACCCGCGCGATCGAGCATTTCCAGGCGCACACGGTCGCCCGGGCGCAGGAAGGGCGTGACGGCCTCCCCGTCGGCGAGCTTTTCCAGCATGCGTTTTTCCGCGATGCACGATGAACCCCGCGACCGGTCCGCGTTGGACACGGTTCCCGAGCCGATGATGGTGCCCGCGCCGAGGGGCCGGGTGCGCGCGGCGTGGGCGATCAGCTGGTCGAAGCCGAAGGTCATGTCCTCGCCGGCATCCGGCGCGCCGAAGCGTTCGCCGTTGAGCGTGGAAACCAGGGGCAGGTGCACCCGCGACTCGCGCCAGGCGTCACCGAGCTCGTCGGGGGTGACCGCGGCCGGGGCGAACGCGGTCGGCGGCTTGGACTGGAAGAAGCCGAAACCCTTGGCCAGTTCACCCGGGATCAGGTTGCGCAGTGACACGTCATTGACCAGGGCCAGGAGGGCGATGCGCGCACCGGCCGCCGATGCGTGAATGCCTTGTTCCACGTCGCCGGTGACAACGGCGATTTCCGCCTCGAAGTCGAGTCCCCAGTCGTCGTCCTGCAGCGGGATCGGGTCACAGGGTCCGAGGAGGGTGTCACTGCCGCCCTGGTAGAGCAGCGGATCGGTCCAGAACTCCGGCGGCATTGCCGCGCCGCGGGCCTTGCGCACCAGTTCGACGTGGTTGACGTAGGCGCTGCCGTCGGCCCACTGGTAGGCGCGGGGCAACGGTGCGGCGGCGTCGCGGGGATCAAACGCGAGCCCGGTATCCGGCCGGTTCTCGAGTCGCGCGGCGGCCTCGGCCAGGCGCGGTGCGACCGCGTTCCAGTCGTCCAGGGCCGCCTGCAGGGTCGCGGCGATATCGGGAACCGGCTGTACGCGCTGCAGGTCGCGGCTGACCACCACCAGTCGCCCGTCTCGCGAGCCGTCGCGCAGGCTGGCGAGTTTCATGCGGAATTTCCGTCGTCCCGCCAGCTGTCGATGTAGCCGGTCCATTCGACGTCGTGGGCGGACTTTCCGGGCCGCAGGTCCTGGCGGGTGTCGATCATGACCGCGACCTCCGAGGTTTCCGTGCGTCCGCCCCGCATCGCCGCGCGGTAGGCGCCGGGATGGGGGCCGTGGGTGAAGCCGCGGGGATGAAACGTCAGCATGCCGGGGCGGATGTTGTCGCGACTGAAGAACTCCCCGGCATGGTAGAAGATGACCTCGTCGTAGTCATCGTTGCTGTGATAGAAGGGCACCTTCAGCGCACCCGGGTCGGTTTCCAGCGGGCGCGGCACGAAGGTGCAGACCACGAAGTGCTCGGCGGCGAACGTGGTGTGCACCGAGGGCGGGAGGTGAAAGCGTGGGCTGGTCAGTGGGCGGATGTCCCGCCAGTTCAGGCGCCGCACGCAGACCTCGCCGTGCCAGCCCGCGGCATCCAGGGGGTTGAACGGGAACGTGACCAGCGCGCGCTGATCGCCATGCCGGATCACCACCTGCCACTCGTTTTCGTCCTGCTGCGCGAGGAACGCCTCGTCAATGGCGGGGAGGTCGGGCACCGCCGGGTCGAAGACGGCGTGAGCGCCGGCGAACCCCTTGTCCGGCAGGCCCAGCACCTGGTCGGTTGCATCCACCACGAGGAACGTGGATGGCGCCCCGGGTTCCAGGCGCCACAGGGTACCGCGGGGAATGACCAGGTAGTCACCCTCGCGGTATTCGAGGTGTCCGAAGTCGCAGAACAGGTCACCCTGTCCGGCGTGGGTGAATATCAGGGTATCGCCATCGGCATTGCGTACCGGGCGCGGCATGGCGTCGGCGCAGCGCCACAGGCGCAGCTGGCAGTCGCCGTTGTGCAACACCGGGGGCGCGTCCCAGGGAACCGGGTATTCGGCGTCCAGTTGCAGCAGGTCATAAGCATGGGGGCGCGGTTCGCCTTCCCAGGCCGTCCATCCCGTGGGCGGGTGGCGATGGTGCAGGTGGGTGGCCGGGCCATAGAATCCGGCGCGACCCATCTCGCGCTCGTAAGGCGCC
>JBFGWM010000077.1:0-11084 GCA_041588495.1 Pseudomonadales bacterium
CACCGCGGCCAGTGCCAGCAGGCGGTACAGCGCCCCGCTGTCCAGCAGGTGCCACTTGAGTTCGTGCGCGACCAGGTGGGCGATGGTGCCCTTTCCCGATCCGCCCGGCCCGTCGATGGTAATCACCGGGGTCGTGTCGCCCGAGGCTTCCGTCATGGTTTGTCCTCCGCATGAATCCTGAATCCGGCCCCGCGGGCGAGGCCGATGAAACCGGGAAACGATGTCGCCACGTTGGCACAGTCGCGTATGGTGATCGGCGCGGTCGCACGCAGTCCGGCGACCGCGAACGCCATGGCGATCCGGTGGTCGCCGTGGCTGTGCACCTCGCCGCCGCCGATCGGGCCGCCACGGATGCGCATGCCGTCCGGTGTGGGTTGGGCGTCGACGCCCAGGATGTTGAGCCCGTCCGCCATCACCTGGATGCGGTCGCTTTCCTTGACCCGCAGTTCCTCCGCCCCACGCAGCACGGTTTCACCGCTGGCACAGGCGGCGGCGACGAACAGGACCGGGAACTCGTCGATCGCGAGGGGCACCTGGTCCTCGGCGATCTCGATTCCGCGCAATTGCGCGTGACGGACCCGCACGTCGGCAACGGGCTCGCCACCGGCCAGCCGCTCGTTCTCCAGGCGGATGTCGCCACCCATGGCGCGCAGGATGTTGATCACCCCGATGCGGGTCGGATTGATCCCGACATGGGTCAGCACGATTTCAGAATCCGCGGCGATGCTTGCCGCCACCATGAAGAAGGCGGCCGAGGAAATATCGGCTGGAACCTCGATGCGCGTGCCGGCCAGGCGCCCGCCACCCGCGAGGGAGACCGCGCTGTCGTCGCGGCGCACGGCGTAACCGAGTCCGCTGAGCATGCGCTCGGTATGGTCGCGGGTCGGCGCCGGCTCGATCACCGTGGTCTCGCCCTCCGCGTAGAGGCCCGCAAGCAACAGCGCGGACTTCACCTGAGCGCTCGCCACCGGCATCTCGTAACGGATCCCCTTCAACTTGCGTGAACCCGTGACCCGTAAGGGAGGCGTGCCGCCTTCCGTGGTCTCGATTTTTGCGCCCATGCGCGCCAGGGGTTCGGTGACGCGTTTCATCGGGCGCCTCGACAGGGACGCGTCACCGGTCATTTCGGTATCGAAGTCCTGCGCGGCGAGGAGCCCCGCCAGCAGGCGCATCGAGGTTCCCGAGTTGCCTAGGTACAGGGGGCCCGGCGCCGCCTTGAGACCCTGCATGCCGACGCCGTGCACCACCACGTGCCCGTGGCTCGGTCCCTCGATCACCACGCCCATGTCGCGGAACGCCTGCAGGGTGGCGAGACTGTCCTCGCCCTCCAGAAACCCGTACACCTCGGTGACGCCCTCGGCGATCGACCCCAGCATGATCGAGCGGTGCGATACCGATTTGTCCCCGGGCACCCGCACTTCGCCACGCAGGCTCCCGCCCGGCTCGGTCACAAAGGTGTCTCCCGCTTCTCCCCGCCGGTCCATCCAGACCCGCCCCTCCAGCATCCTCAGAAAATGATCGCGCGCCGACTTGGCCCGGGTGAAAATACCCAGCATCGCGGTACCGTCCCCGGTCTCGATCGCGGTCCGCAGATTCCCGAGACTGCCCGCGAACAGGTCCAGCGCGCGCAGCACGTTATCACGATTGGCGCTGAAGATGTCATGCCACATCAGCGGGTCGCTGGACGCGATCCGGGTGAAGTCGCGGAACCCGCCGGCAGCGTAGCGGAAAATCTCCTGGTTGCTCTCCTGACCCGCCAGGGCATCGACCAGGGTGTAGGCCAGCAGGTGCGGGAGGTGACTGGTCAGTGCCAACACCTCGTCGTGGTGGCGGGCATCCATGGTTTCGACCCTGGCGCCGAGGGCCGTCCAGAATGACTCGACCCGTTCCAACGCATCCGCATCGACATCCTCCGGTGGCGTGAGGATCACCCGCGCGTTGCGGTAGAGGTCGGCCCGCGCCGCCTCCAGCCCGGTCTGCTCGGATCCCGCGATCGGGTGCCCGGGTACCAGTCGCCGCCGCAAGGCGTCCGGCAGCTGATCGCCCCCCGCCTCGACCACGGATTGCTTGACGCTGCCCGCGTCGGTGATGACGGTCGAGGGTCCGGCGCCGGCACCGACCTCGCGCAGGATGTCGGAAACGGCAAGCATCGGCACCGCGAGGGCGACCAGGTCCGCGTCGCCGACCGCGTCCGGGACGCTGTCCGCCACCGCATCGACCACCCCGGCCTGCAGTGCGTCGCGGAGCACCCCGGGGTCCGCGTCATAACCGCGGATGTGGCTGACGCATCCGGCAGTGCGGGCCGCCTTGCAGATGGACCCGCCGATCAGGCCCAGCCCGATCACGGCAATACGCAGGGAGGGCGCAGACCGGGTCACCGGTCGAGGACCTCTTCGAGCGCGGCCAGGAATCGCGCATTCTCGCTCTCGAGACCCACGCTCACCCGGATGTGCCGCGGCATCGCGTAGTTGGCCACGGGACGCACGATGACCCCGCGCCGCAGCAGGCCGTCGTAAACGGGCATCGCATCGTCCCGCCCGGTGTCGATGGACAGGAAGTTGGCGACCGACGGGATGTATTCCAGGCCCAGCCGCCCGCATCCGTCCGCAAGCTGGCGCAGACCCTCGCTGTTGACCCTGACGCTGCGCTCCAGGTGAGCCGCGTCGTCCAGGCTCGCCTCGGCCGCGGCCAGGGCCACGCTGTTGACGTTGAACGGCTGGCGCACCCGGTTGAGGAGGTCGGCGATCTCCGGCGAACTGAGCCCGTAGCCGATGCGCAGGCCGGCGAGACCGCGCGCCTTGGAGAAGGTCCGCGTGACAATGAGGTTGGGATAGCGGGAAAGGAGTTCGAGGCCGTCCGGATATCCGGCCTCGCGAACGTACTCGAAGTACGCCTCGTCGAGGACCACCACGACCCGTTCCGGGACCCGGTCCAGGAACGTCCGCAGCGCATCGGCGCCCACCCAGGTCCCGGTGGGATTGTTGGGATTGGCAATGAACACCAGCCGCGTCGCTTCAGTCACCGCGGCAGCCATGGCTTCGAGGTCATGGCCCCAGTCACGCGCCGGGACCACGATCGCCTGTGCACCGGTGACCCGGGTCACCAGGGGATAGACGGCAAAGGCGTGCTCCGCGAAGACACATTCCGCGCCCGGCTGCAGCCAGGTGCGCGCGACCAGTTCCAGGATGTCGTTGGAGCCGTTGCCCAGGGTGACCTGTTGCGCGGTGACCCCGAGTTGTTCCGCGAGTCGCGCCTTGAGGCGGAACCCGCTGCCGTCCGGATAACGCGCGGCATCGTCCAGGGCCTGCCGCCCCGCCGCGAGCGCCGCCTCGCCGGGCCCGAGCGGGCTTTCGTTACTGGCCAGCTTGATGATGCCGGTGATGCCGAGCTCGCGCTCAAGTTCCTCGACCGGCTTGCCGGGCTGGTAAGGATGCAGCCCGCGGACGCCTTCCAGCGCCCAACCCAGACAGTCACAACTCACGGACGCACTCCATATCCGCCACCACGGCTTGCTATTCAGAGAACCGCGCGGGGGTACGAGCCGAGAAACTTGACCTCGGTCGCGTTGTCGGCGAGTTCACCCAGGGTGTCGATGACATTCTCGTCGTCCCGGTGGCCCTCGAAATCGATGAAGAACACATAGGACCAGGCGCCGGTGGGGGACGGCCGGGTTTCCAGCCGCGTCAGGCTGATGCCGCGCCGGTGGAAGGGTTCCAGGAGATCATGCAGGGCGCCGGGACGGTTCCGCGTCGAGACGATGATCGAACTCTTGTCATCTCCGCTCGGCGGAACCGCGTCGCGGCCGATGACCAGGAACCGCGTGGAGTTGTCCGGGCGGTCCTCGATCTTCTCGGCGATTTTTTCGAGACCGTACATCTCCGCGGCCATGTCGCCGGCGATCGCCGCGGCGTGCCACTCAGTCTGCATGCGCTTCGCGGCCTCGGCGTTGCTGTTGACCGCCACCCGCTCGGCACGCGGCCAGTGGCTGTCGAGCCACTTGCGACACTGGGCGAGGGACTGCGAGTGCGAGTAGATCCGCGAAATCGACTCGGGCCGGGTGCCGGGTCGCACCAGCAGGTGGTGATGAATACGCAGTTCGACCTCGCCGCAGATCAGCAGGGACGAGGCCATGAAGCAATCAAGGGTGTGATTGACCATGCCCTCGGTGGAGTTCTCGACCGGCACGACACCGTAATGCGCGGCGCCCGACTCGACTTCCCGGAACACCTCGTCGATGGTGTTCTGCGCGCTGCATTCCACCGCGTGGCCGAAGTGCTTGAGCGCCGCGGCCTGGGTGAAAGTGCCTGCCGGGCCGAGGTAACCGATGCGCAGGGGCTGTTCCAGTGACAGGCAGACCGACATGATCTCCCGGAACAGGCGCAGCATGGATTCCTCGGGAACCGGACCCTGGTGGCGCTCGCTCACCGCGCGCAGCACCTGGGCCTCGCGTTCCGGCCGGTAGTACTGGGCGGCATCCGCCTCCCCGTCATCCGCCGCGCGCTTGGCTTCCGCGATGCGTCGCGCGCACTCCGCGCGCTCGCTGATCAGCGCCTGCACCTGTACGTCGATCTCGTCGATGCGCTTGCGTTGCTCGGCGAGCTTTGCGTCATCTCTGGACATTACGGCCTGCCCTTCCCTGGTTCGCAAGATTTCAGTTCCGCGTGATCGCTCGTGTCGCGGTCACGCCGCGCCCCGGATCCCGGGCCAGGTCACCCGGGGCGCTGCAACCCGCTTATTCCTCTGCCGGTCCCGGCGGATTCACGTCAGCCACGCCTTCGCCGCCGGTCTCGCCAGACGCCACCTCTGCACCGGCGTTCCCTTCGCCCTCCGAGTCGCCGTTGGGCTCGCCGACGCGGGCAATACTCACCAGGGACTCGCCCTCCTGCAGGCGGATCAGCATGACGCCCTGGGTGTCGCGGCCGAGGGAGGACACTTCCCGCACCCGGGTCCGCACCAGGGTCCCCTGGTCCGTAATCAGCATGATCTCGTCCTCGGGGCGCACCGCGAGGGCACCCACCAGGTCGCCGTTGCGCGAACTCACCTTCATCGCCTTGACACCCTGGATGCCGCGCCCGTGCAGCGGGAACTCCTCCAGCACCGTACGTTTGCCGAAACCGCGCACGCTGGCGGTGAGAATCTCGTCGCCGTCGACCGGCATCAGCAGGGAGATCACCCGCACTCCGGGCGCCATGCGGATGCCGCGTACGCCGCGTGCGGTGCGGCCCATTGCACGCACCTCGGATTCCTTGAAGCGAACCGCCTTGCCGGCGCTGGAGACCAGCACCACGTCGCTGTAACCATCGGTGAGCTTGGCGCCCACCAGGTTGTCGCCCTCGTCGAGTTCCAGTGCCCGCAGGCCGGCGCTGCGCGGCCGCGAGAACTGCTCGAGCGGGGTCTTCTTCACGGTCCCGCGCTCGGTAGCCATGAACACGAACCCGCCCTGGGCGAAATCGTCGACCGGCAGGATCGCGGTGATACGCTCGCCCTCGTCGAGGGAAAGGATGTTGACCAGCGGCCGTCCCCGGGAATTGCGTCCGGCCTGGGGAATCTCGAAACCGCGCAGGTGATAGACCTTGCCCATGTCGCTGAAGCAGAGGATCGTGGTGTGGGTGTTCACCACGAGAACGTTCTCGATGTAGTCCTCCTCGCGCAGGGAGGATGCACTCTTGCCCCGCCCGCCGCGACGCTGGGCCTGGTAGGCGTCGAGCGGCTGGCTCTTCGCGTAACCGGCGTGGGAAACGGTGATCACCACCTCCTGTTCCGGAATCAGGTCCTCGTCGCGGAGATCGCGCCGCGACTCGATGATCTCGGTACGCCGCTCGTCGCCGAACTGCTCGCGGACCGCCGCGAACTCGTCACGGATCACCTGCAGCAGGCGCTCCGGGGAGGCCAGAATGCGGCCGAGTTCGGCGATGTTGTCGAGGGTCTGGGTGTACTCGGCGAGCAGCTTCTCGTGCTCGAGACCGGTCAGGCGGTGCAGCTTGAGGTCGAGGATCGCCTGGGCCTGGCGCGGCGACAGCCGGTAGCTGCCGTCGACGAGCCCGAATTCGGGACCGATGTCCTCCGGCTTGCAGGCGTCCTCGCCCGCGCGCTCGAGCATGCCCGACACGTCGCCCGGCGCCCACGGCGTCGCCACCAGGCGCTCGCGGGCCTCCTGGGGATTCGCGGATTCCTTGATCATGGCGATCACGGCGTCGATATTGGCGAGCGCGATGGCCAGCCCTTCCAGCACATGGCCCCGTTCCCGCGCCTTGCGCAGTTCGAACACCGTGCGCCGCGTGACCACCTGCCGGCGGTGCCGGATGAACGCCTCCAGCATGTCCTTGAGGTTCAACAGGCGCGGCTGCCCGTCCACCAGGGCCACGATGTTGATACCAAAAACGGTTTCCAGCTGGGTCTGGGCGAACAGGTTGTTGAGCACCACCTCGCCGTTGGCGTCACGGCGGATCTCGATGACCACCCGCAGGCCGTCCTTGTCCGACTCGTCGCGCAGCTCGGAGATGCCCTCCAGCTTACGCTCCTTGACCAGGTCCGCGATGTTGCGGATGAGGCGCGCCTTGTTCACCTGGTAGGGGATCTCGGAAACGATGATCGTCTCGCGTCCCTTGGCATCCTGCTCGATGCGCGCCCGTGCACGCACGTAGATGCGGCCGCGACCACTGCGATAGGCATGCACGATGCCCGCGCGACCGCTGATGATCGCGCCGGTCGGGAAATCGGGCCCCGGGATGTACTCGAAAAGATCGTCGGCGGAGAGGTCGGGATCGTCGAGCAGCGCGACGCAGGCGTCGATGACCTCGGTCAGGTTGTGGGGCGGGATGTTGGTCGCCATGCCCACCGCGATCCCCGAGGCCCCGTTGATCAGCAGGTTCGGAATCCGCGCCGGCAGCACCGCGGGTATCTGCTCGGTATCGTCGTAGTTGGGAACGAAATCGACGGTTTCCTTTTCGAGGTCCGCCAGCATTTCGTGGGCGATGCGCGCCATGCGCACCTCGGTATACCGCATGGCCGCCGGCGGATCGCCGTCCAGGGAGCCGAAATTGCCCTGGCCGTCGATCAGCGGGTAACGCAGCGAGAACGGCTGCGCCATGCGCACGATGGTGTCATAGACGGCCGAATCGCCGTGGGGGTGGTACTTACCGATGACGTCACCGACCACGCGGGCGGATTTCTTGTAGGGCTTGTTCCAGTCGTTGCCCAGTTCGCTCATCGCGAACAGCACCCGGCGGTGCACCGGTTTGAGCCCGTCACGGACATCGGGCAGGGCCCGGCCGACAATCACGCTCATGGCGTAATCGAGATAGGACTGTTTCAGTTCGTCCTCGATGTTGACCGGGACGATTTCCTGTGCAAGTTCAGTCATGGTGCTCGCAGTCGTTCTCCGCGTGGTCGGACCGGGGCCGGAACCCCGCATGTTGTTGTGTTCTTGTTCGTGTTCCGGGTTGCCTTCCCGGGGGCCTTTTTGAGCATGGGAGGGGCCGCCTCGGGAAAGGTCGGATCATACCATACTTCGGCCCCGCACCCACGCCTGCCGGACAGTCCCCCGAGGATGTCCCCGCAGCCTGCGGTGGTTGCCTTCGCCGACCCTGCAACGAGGGTTTATACTGGCGCCCGACCACTCCGAAAACCGGCATAAAACGGTTATTTACTGTGCAAAATCAGTCTTCCCCCCCACCTGCGGACCTGTGCATTCACGCGCGCTGGGTGGTCCCCGTGGAACCCTGCGGCCAGGTACTGCCGGCCCATGCCGTGCTGGTGCGCGACGGGCGCATCAGCGACGTCGTTCCCTCCGCCGACGTGGGCGCGGAAGCGGCCCGGGAGACGCTGCGCCTGGACGAACATGTGCTGATCCCCGGGCTGGTCAATGCCCACGGCCACGCGGCCATGACCCTGTTCCGCGGCATGGCGGACGACCTGCCCCTGCAACAATGGCTGGAGGGCCACATCTGGCCCGCCGAACAGCGCTGGGTGGATGCCGCGTTCGTACGCGACGGAGCCCAGCTGGCCATCGGCGAAATGCTGCGCAGCGGCACCACCACATTCAGCGACATGTATTTCTTTCCCGAGGAAACCGCCGCCTGTGCCGCTGCCGCCGGAATGCGCGTGCAGGTGACCTTTCCGATCCTCGATTTCCCCACGGCGTGGGGCAGCGGACCCGACGAGTACCTGGAGAAGGGTCTCGCTCTCGTCGACGACTGGCGCGACGATCCGCTGGTGAACATCGCCTTCGGACCCCACGCCTGTTACACGGTCGAGCGCCGGGTCCTGGAGCGGGTCGCCACCCTGGCCACCGAGACTTCCCGGCTGGTACAGATGCATGTCCACGAGACGCCCGGCGAGGTCGCGGATTACGTGGCTGCCCGTGGCACGCGGCCCCTGCGCATGCTCGACGCACTGGGCCTGCTCAACGTGCGCTTCCAGGCCGTGCACATGACCCAGGTCGATGATGACGACCTCGAGATCCTGGCCCGCAGCGGCGCGCACGTGGTGCACTGCCCGGAATCCAATCTCAAGCTCTCCAGCGGCCTCTGCCCGGTGGCACGCATGCGCGCAGCCGGCGTCAATGTCGCCCTCGGCACCGACGGCGCAGCGAGCAACAATGATCTCGACATGCTCGGCGAACTCGGTACCGCGGCCCTGCTGGGCAAGTTCGGCGCCGGCGACCCCGCCGCACTCTCCGCCCACGAGGCCCTGCGCATGGCGACCCTGAACGGCGCCAGCGCCCTGGGCATGGGGGATTGCCTGGGCAGCCTCGAACCCGGCAAGTGGGCTGACTGCGTTGCCGTGCGCCTGGATGACTGGCAGCAACTGCCGGTGTACGATCCGGTGGCACAACTGGTTTACAGCGCATCGGGGGCCGCGGTCACCCACGCGTGGGTCGCCGGCAAACCGGTGCTCGCGGAGCGCGAACTGCTGACCCTCGACGCCAAGGATATTCTCGCCCGGGCGCGGGCCCGGGGTGCGAGCATCGCGGCGGGTTGACCCGCAAATCAGAATCGCAGACGGGCAAACGGAACAAACGGAAAAGGATCCCGATGAACAATCCCAGCCAGGAAAACGTCGACCCCGCCGAGATCGCCAAGTTCGAGGCCCTCGCCGAGCGCTGGTGGGATCCCGATGGCGACTTCCGCCCGCTCCACGAGATCAACCCGCTGCGCCTGAACTACATCGATGAACGTGCCGGACTGCACGGCAGCCGCGTGCTCGACGTCGGCTGTGGCGGCGGGATCCTGGCCGAAAGCATGGCCCGTCGCGGCGCCAGCGTGCGCGCGATCGACATGGCCGACGCACCCCTCGCGGTGGCCCGCATCCACGCCGCGGACAGCGACCTGGAGGTCGACTACATGCGCGCCACTGCCGAGGACCATGCTACCGCCAAGCCCGGCGCCTACGACATCGTGACCTGCCTGGAAATGCTCGAGCATGTCCCCGACCCGGCTTCCACCGTGGCCGCCTGCGCGACACTCTGCCGGCCCGGCGGCCACCTGTTCTTCTCGACCATCAACCGCAACCCGAAGTCCTTCCTGTTCGCCATCGTCGGCGCCGAATACGTGCTGCGCCTGCTGCCGCGCGGGACTCACGAATACGCGAAGTTCATCCGGCCGTCGGAACTCGCCGGCTGGGCGCGCGCCGCCGGACTCGCGGTCCGCGACGTGACCGGGATGACCTACAACCCGCTGACCAAGACCTACCGCCTCGGGCGCGACACCGACGTCAATTATCTGGTGCACGCGGTCAGGCCCGCCTGAGCCATGACCGCTACCGGCACACGCCCGCCACTGCGGGCGATGTTCTTCGACCTCGACGGCACCCTCGTCGATACCGCGGTCGACTTCTGGCACATCCTCAACGCCATGCGCGCCGACCACGACCTTCCCGTGATTCCCCTGGAGGTGGTCCGCGGCAGCGTGTCCGACGGTGCCCGGGGCATGCTCCACGCGGCATTCCGGGTGGCCCCGGAGGACCCGGGCTACGAATTGCTGAAGGATGAATTCCTGCGCCGCTACGCGGAGGATCCGGCGGCCCATGGCAGACCCTTCCCCGGCATCGACTCGGTACTGGCCTGGCTCGAGGAACGCGCCATGCCCTGGGGCGTGGTCACCAACAAGGCGAGCGACTACACCCTGCCCCTGCTCGACGCCCTGCACCTGCTCGACCGCACCGCCGCGGTGATCTGCCCGGACCATGTCGACCGCGGCAAACCCGACCCGGAAAGCCTGCACCTCGCCTGCCGCCAGGCCGGGGTCGACGCGGCGGCCAGCGCCTACGTGGGGGACCACGCCCGCGACATCGAGGCCGGCCGTCGCGCCGGCATGCGCACCGTCGGCGCAACCTACGGCTACGTCCCGGCGGACGAGGACCCGGAAAACTGGCAGGCGGATCACTACGTCGATGCCGCAAGCGGCATCCTCGACTGGCTGCGTGATCTGGAGCGTTCCACGGAATAGCTTGCCCGTCCCGTTCGCCGCCGGGCTAAACTATCAAATCACCTGCAACGGGGGCGCAGAGCGATGTTCGAATACCATGCACCGGCAGGACTCCTCGCCGAACGGGTGATCCTGGTCACCGGCGCCGGCGCCGGGATCGGGCGTGCCGCGGCGCGCGGCTTTGCAGATCACGGCGCCACCGTCATCCTGCTCGGCCGTACCACGTCCAAGCTGGAAGCCGTGTACGACGAGATCGAGGCGGACGGTGCGCCAACGCCGGCGATCTACCCGATGAACCTTGAGGGCGCCGCGCCCCACGATTACGCCGAGCTCGCCGCCAAGATCGAGGAGGAGTTCGGGCGCCTGGACGGCCTGCTCCACAACGCCGCGCTCCTTGGACCCCGCTCGCCCATCGAAACCTTCGACGCCGAGGAGTGGGTGCGCGTCATGCAGGTCAACGTCAATGCCGAGTTCCTGATGACCCAGGCCCTGTTGCCCGCGCTGTCGGAGTCTGGCTCTGCCTCGGTGGCCTTCACCTCCTCCAGCGTGGGCCGCCGCGGACGCGCCTACTGGGGTGCCTACGGGGTCTCCAAGTTCGCGGTCGAGGGCCTGATGCAGACCCTTGCCGACGAGGTTCGCGAATCCCACGGCATCCGC
>JBFGWM010000078.1:0-11010 GCA_041588495.1 Pseudomonadales bacterium
GACTTCCGTGACACCCTGCTGTTCGGCCAGGCCCACCTCGGCGATTCCGGGCATGACGGTGCGAGCGCCGTCGCCAACCTGCCCGACGACGCCGAGATCTGTGGCTGTAACGGCGTATGCAAGGGCGCCATCGTCAAGGCGATCACCGAGAAGGAACTGTTCACCCTGGACGACGTGCGCGGCGCCACCAAGGCTTCGGCCTCATGCGGATCGTGCACCGCCCTCGTGGAGCAGCTGCTCGCCTCGACCATGGGTGGCGAATACACCACCACCACCGGCAGCAAGCCCATCTGCAAGTGCACCGACCACACCCACGAGACGGTGCGCAAGGAGATTCGCGCCAGCAAACTGAAATCATTCTCCGCTGTCGCTGATGCGCTGAACTTCCGTGAGAAAGAAGGCTGTCACGTGTGTCGTCCGGCAATCAATTACTACCTGCTCTGCGAGTGGCCCGGCGAATACGAGGATGACGCCCAGAGCCGCTTCGTCAACGAGCGCATGCACGCCAACATCCAGAAGGACAACACCTACAGTGTCGTGCCGCGGATCTGGGGCGGCGTGACCACCCCGGCGGAATTACGCACGATTGCGGAGGCCGCGGAAAAATACGCGGTGCCGACCGTGAAGATCACCGGCGGCCAGCGCATCGACCTGCTGGGCATCAGCAAGGAAAACCTGCCCAAGATCTGGAAAGACCTGACCGATGCCGGCCTGGTGTCGGGACACGCCTACGGCAAGTCCCTGCGCACGGTGAAGACCTGCGTGGGATCCGAGTGGTGTCGCTTCGGCACCCAGGACTCCACCACCATGGGCATTGACCTGGAGAAACTGACCTGGGGTTCATGGACCCCTGCCAAGGTCAAGATGGCCGTTTCCGGCTGCCCGCGGAACTGCGCCGAGGCCACCATCAAGGATTTCGGCGTGGTCGCGGTGGACTCCGGCTGGGAGCTCTACGTGGCCGGCAACGGCGGCATGAAAGTACGCGTCTCGGAATTCCTGACCAAAGTGGAAACTGCGGAAGAGGTCATCGAGTATGCCGGCGCTTTCATGCAGCTTTACCGGGAAAACGGTCGTCACAACGAGCGCACCGCACCGTGGATCGAGCGCGTCGGCCTGTCCTACATCAAGGAACAACTGGTCGACGATCCCGACAACCGGGCGGCCCTGCATGCGCGCTTCGCGGAATCCCAGAAGTTCGCCCAGGTCGACCCGTGGGGCCAGCGCGCCAACGCGGAAGTGAAAACTGACGAATTCATCCCGGTCCGCCAGATCGGCTGACTGCAGGAGGTATGCAGAAATGAGTGACTGGATCGAAGTCAGCCGGCTGGACGAGATTCCCCTGCTCGGCGCCCGTGTCGTGGAATCCCCCCACGGCGACATCGCGGTGTTCCGCACCAGCGGCGACGAGGTCTTCGCCCTGCGCGACAGCTGCCCCCACCGGGGCGGCGCCCTTTCCCAGGGCATTGTCCATGGCAAACGCGTGACCTGCCCGCTGCACAACTTCGTGATCGGCCTCGATGACGGCGAGGCCCAGGGACACGACGAGGGCTGCACCCGGACCTTCCCCGCCAAGGTGGAAGAAGGCGTCGTCTACCTGTCCCTGGCCTGAGCCAGGACACCGGACCCGGGAGCAAGCCTGCATGTCAGCGGCGGCGCAAACCAGGACCGTACGCACGACCTGCCCGTACTGCGGGGTCGGCTGCGGCGTGGTCGCGGAAGTCGAAAACGCGGAGCAACGTGTCATCGCGGTGCAAGGCGACCCCGATCACCCCGCCAATTTTGGTCGCCTGTGTTCAAAGGGTTCTGCCCTGGGCGAGACGGTCGGGCTGGAGAAACGCCTGCTCCACCCCGAAATCGGTGACCGCCGGGTCTCCTGGGACGACGCCCTGGACCATGTCGCGGACCGCCTCGGCGCCATCGTCGCTGAACACGGTCCCGACAGCGTCGCCTTCTACGTTTCCGGCCAGTTGCTCACAGAGGACTATTACGTCGCCAACAAGCTGCTCAAGGGCTTCATCGGCACTGCCAACATCGACACCAATTCGCGCCTGTGCATGGCGTCCTCGGTGGTGGGCCACAAGCGCGCCTTTGGCTCCGACACGGTTCCCGGCTGTTACGAGGACTTCGACCACGCCGAACTGATCGTGCTGGTGGGTTCGAACACCGCCTGGTGCCACCCGATCATCTTCCAGCGCATGCGCAAGGCGAAAGAAGCCAACCCCAACCTCAAAATCGTGGTGATCGACCCGCGCCGGACCGCCACATGCGACATTGCCGACCTGCACCTGGCCCTGCGCCCCGGCAGCGACGTCAGCCTGTTCAACGGCCTGCTGGCCTGGCTCGCCCAGCAGGGGCTGCTCGATTTCGAGTTCATGGAATCCCATACCGAGGGGTTTGGCGCGGCGATTCGGGCGGCACGGGAGTCGGCGCCGGGAATCCCCGCGGTGGCCGCGGCCTGTGGTCTTTCCGAATCGGATGTTTCGCAGTTCTTCGCCTGGTTCGCAAGGCACAACAAGACAGTAAGCGTTTACTCCCAGGGCGTGAACCAGTCCAGCAGCGGGTCCGACAAGGTCAACAGCATCATCAATTGTCACCTGGCCACCGGGCGCATCGGCGCGCCGGGTATGGGTCCGTTCTCGGTGACCGGGCAACCCAACGCCATGGGTGGGCGCGAGGTCGGCGGCCTCGCCAACCAGCTTGCCGCACACATGGACTACAACGATCCGGCCGACATCGACCGCGTGGGGCGCTTCTGGAACGCCAGCGCCATGGCCGACCACGAGGGTCTCAAGGCCGTCGACCTGTTCGAGGCCGTACTCGAGGAACGGGTGCGTGCGGTGTGGATCATGGCCACCAACCCGGTGGTCAGCCTCCCGGATGCCGACCGGGTGCGGGCCGCATTGCAGGCCTGCGAACTGGTGGTGGTCTCGGACTGTATCCGTGAGACCGATACCGCCGACCTCGCCCACGTGCGCCTTCCCGCCAGCGGCTGGGGCGAGAAGGATGGCACGGTGACCAATTCGGAGCGCCGCATCTCCCGGCAGCGCCCACTGTTCGCAGCACCCGGAGAGGCCAGGCCCGACTGGTGGATCATGACCCAGGTGGCGCGGCGCATGGGGTTTGCGGAAGCCTTCAGCTATGAAACGCCGGCCGCCGTGTTCCGTGAACATGCCGCACTCTCCGGGTTTGAAAACGACCCCGATCACCGGCTGCGCGACTTCGACATATCCGGTCTCAGTGGACTCGACGAAAACGCCTACGACGCACTGGAACCCGTGCAATGGCCGGTGACGGGAGATGACACGCTGGGGACACCCCGCATGTTCGAGGACCACCTGTATTTCACCCCGAACCGTCGCGCCCGCCTGCTCGCCGTGGAACCCCGGGATCCGGTACACGCGCCCGATGCCGAGTATCCCCTGGTGCTCAATACCGGACGTATCCGGGACCAGTGGCACACCATGACCCGTACCGGCCTGTCGCCGCGTCTGAGTGCGCACATCCCGGAACCGTTCGTGGCGGTCCATCCGCAGGATGCTGCGCGCTTCGCGGTCTCCGGGGGCGAACTGGTGCGCGTGCGCAGCCGCTGGGGAAGCATGCTGGCACGGGCGGAGATCAGTGACGCCCAGGACCGGGGATCGGTCTTCGTGCCCATGCACTGGACCGCGCAAAACAGCACGCTCGGCCGCGTTGGCGCCCTGGTCAACCCGGTCACCGATCCCGTTTCCGGCCAACCGGAAAGCAAACACACCCCGGTGATCATCGAACCCTGGCGCCCGGCGTGGCACGGTTTCCTGCTGACGCGACGCAGGCTGGCCATCGCGGATGTCGAATACTGCGTCGAGATCACCGGCGACCGCTTCCTGCGTTACGAACTGGCCGGAGATTCGGCACCGGCGGACTGGCCGCGCTGGGCCCGTAAACTGCTTTGCGACGCGGAACCCGGAAAAGCCGAATGGGTCGACTACTCGGATACACGGGCAGGACGCTATCGCGGGGCGCGGATCGTCGGCGGCGCCGTGGAAAGCTGCCTGTTCGTCGCACCGGACATCGGCCTGCCGGACCGCAGCTGGCTCGGAACACTGTTCAGCCGCGACACCCTGAGCGACGCCGAACGCATGAGCCTGCTGGCCGGCAAACCCGGGCGCGGAATGGAAGATGCCGGCCCCGTGGTCTGCGCCTGCTTCGGGGTCGGCAGGCACACCCTGGAGAAGGCCATCGCGGAACAGGGGCTGAACTCCGTGGAAGCCATCGGCAGCTGTCTCAACGCCGGCACCAACTGCGGATCCTGCATTCCCGAGTTACGCGAACTGCTCGCCGGGCGCTCCGGTTAGGGGACCGTCCGGGACCTCAGCCCCGCTCCCATAACTGGGACATGTGAATCTTCAGGCGGCTGGCCGGTTCCTCGGCAATCCCGGTGATTTTCCAACGCTCCTGGCTGGTGTCGCGGGTCATGGGGTCGGGGAAGGGCACCCCGGAACTGCCGATGAAAGATTCCACCACGGGGGTCGACCCGCTTTTCTTGCCGCGCCGGGTCACCAGGCCAATCTCCTTGTTGGCGAGCCGCACCCAGCATCCCGGCGGATACACGCCAAGCGCGCGAATGAAGGTGGTGAGCATCCGCCGTGCGTGCTCCTCCTCGTAGCGGTGGGCCTCAAGCAGCGCGGTGGTCGGATGCACGTGGGTCTTGCCCAGTTGCTTGCGCCGGTAGGCACGCACCGTGATGCCCGCGCAGTACGCCTCGGCCAGGTGAATCAGGCGTGCGCCGGGATTGATCTCCTCAAGTTTCAGGCCCCGGGGGTAGCCGGTGCCGTCACCGCGTTCATGGTGCTGCTCGACCATGGCCAGCCAGAACTCGTCCTCCACGCCGCATTCCCGCAACAACGTTGCACTCGCCTCCGGGTGGGCATGCACCGTCGTCAACTGCTCGTCGGTCAGGGCATCGGGCTGACGGTTGAGCGCCTCCTGGGCGGTGAAGCCGACGTTGGCGGTGAGCGCCGCGCAGACCAGGGACTCACGTCGGTCCGAGCGGTAATTGAAATCGACGCCGAGGACCTCGCACAGGATCGCGTAAAAAATGGCGAGCTGCGGGGTTCCGGCCTCGCGCTTGAAAAGGTGCACGGCGGCCAGTGCGGCGTCCTCGTCCCAGGCGCACAGGCTTCTGACCAGGCGCGCGATCCGCTGCACACGTTCGGTGCCCCCGGATCTCCCGCCGCGGATCGCATCAAAGGCTTCCTTGAGTTGGGCAATGGCCTCGTCGACCCTGGAGAAAACGCTCATTCCCTGCCTTGTCCCGCCGTTTACAGTGGCCGCTTCCACCGCGGCCGTACCACCCGTTCAGTATAGGGCAGGGTCACGTCACGGCCCTGCCCCTGCGTGGACTGCCTCCGGGGCCAAGACTATACTTGTCGGTCCACTTACCCGCCCCTCACAGCAAGGATTCCGACTGCCATGAGCTTTGACAAGATACCAGCGGCAACCGCGGCCCCAGACGACATCAACGTAGTCATCGAGATTCCGGCGAACGCTTCCCCGGTCAAGTACGAGATCGAGAAGGAATATGACGCGGTGGTGGTGGACCGTTTCATGGCGACGCCGATGTTCTACCCGGCCAACTACGGTTACGTTCCCAACACCCTGTCTCCCGATGGCGACCCCCTCGACGTGCTGGTCGTGACACCGTACCCGCTGCTCGTGGGATCGGTCATCCGCGCGCGCCCCATCGGCATCCTCAACATGAGCGACGAGGCCGGCCAGGACGCCAAGCTGGTGGCGGTGCCTATCGACAAGCTGACGCCGCTGTACAAGCACGTGCAGGAGCCCTCCGACCTGCCCGAACTCCTGATCCAGCAGATCCAGCACTTCTTCGAGAACTACAAGGACCTGGAAGCTGGAAAGTGGGTCAAGGTAGACGGCTGGGCGGGCAGCGACGAGGCTCGCAAGGCGGTCAACGACTCGGTCGCCGCCTACAAGGGATAGCCCGCACCCGAACAAAAACGGCGGCCCTCGGCCGCCGTTTTTATTTCCACCGCCGCGTCAGGCGACCTCGGCCGCCTCGTGCAGTTCGGCGAACAGCTCCTGGAACTGCTCCGTCAGCTTGTGGCGCGGCGCCATGTGCAGCAACGGCACCGAGCGGTCATGGGATTCGCGCATGATCACCGAGGATGCCAGGAAGGTGTCGAGGATCGGCAGCCCCTCCTCGCGCAATTCCGCAACCACCCGGCGCGGCAGGTTGGCGCGCGGCTGGAACTGGTTGACGATGATGCCCTCGACCACCAGGTTCCGGTTGTGATCCGACTGGGTCTCCTGGACATTTTCCAGCAGGCTGTACAGGGCACGGCGCGAGAAATCATCGCAGTCGAAGGGGATCAGGCAGGCATCCGCGGCGATCAGCGCCGACAGCGTGTAGAAATTGAATGCCGGCGGCGTGTCGATGTAGACCGCGTCGTAGTCCTTCAGCCCTTCCAACGCCTCGCGCAACTTGTAGATCTTGTGCTTGGCTTCCAGCTTGGCGTGCAGGTCGCCCAGGTTGGGACTGCTGGGGACCACGTGCAGGTTCTGGAACGGCGTCTCGCGCACGAAATGGCTGAGGGACCGGTTCACCAGGCTGAAGGACAGCAGCTGGTTGAAATAGTCCTCGATGGAATCGGAACAATCCTCCGCCTCCTCGCCAAGCAGGTACTGGGTGGTGTTGCACTGGGCATCGAGATCGATGACCAGGGTACGCAGCCCCTCCGCCGCACTGATCGCCGCCAGGTTACAGGTGATGCTGGACTTTCCCACGCCGCCTTTCTGGTTGAACACGACTCTCGTTTTCACTGGTGCTTCCTCGCTCATTATTATCCGGGTCGATCGCGCGGCGGGTAATGTCTGTTTGTTTTGCAAGCCGTCGCCCGAAGGCGAAACCTATATCATTCATGGTTCATATTTTCAATCGATCGCACGGGCACAGCGCGAAAAAACTGCCAAACCGGGGGCAGATTGAAAGACTGGCTGACTGGCGGGGCTGTTGGCGGCCCCGCCGGAAGGGAAACCACCGGGTCAAACAACGCGACTGATGTCTTCCAGCTTTGCGCCCTCGATACGCGCCTCGGGGTGATGGATGCGCACCATCTCCATGACCTCGTTTTCGCGGTCGTTGGACACGTCGACCAGCATCAGGAACTGGCCTTCCTCGATCGCCGACTGCAGGCGTTCGACCACGTCGTCCTTCTGGGACATGCCGATCAGGCTGCTGATCCCGGCGCCCAACCCGGCACCCGCGCCGGCTCCGAACAGGCCCAGACCGAGCATTGCCCCGCCTCCGAGAACCAGGCCTGCGGGCGGAAAGGCCACCGCCGCCAGGCCGGCCAGGAAGCCGACCGCAGCCCCGGCCGCCATGCCTTTGCCCATGGCCGGCACGGCATCCGTGGTCTCCACCAGGCTCGCCTCGTGCAGGTGATGGGACTCGAGCGCCTCATGGTCCTTGCCAACCACGTGAATGAACCCGTCGTGCAGCCCTGCATCCCGCAGTTCCTGGACGATCTTGGTCGTGTTGTCGATGTCCGGTACCAGGAAATAGATCCTTTTCATGTTCGGAGCCCTCGCTGCTCTGCCGCCACCCCGTTGCGATTCCGAAAGTGTAGTCGCTGTTCGGGCGGCGGGAGGCGGATGTGCCCGCGGTCGGGAACCCGGCGACAACGGTCCGGACCACCGCCTCTTAGGTTATTTTCTCACCAGGCTCGCACCCCGGCAATCGCGCGGGGACGTGTGGCACGGGTTCGATTTTGCATCCGCACCGGAAGTCTGCGAGATTCGGACGAGCACAGGCCGGAGGCAGCAGCATGTACGAATCCAGGAAACGGGTGGTGATAACCGGGGCCGCGAGCGGGCTCGGGGAGGCGCTGGCGCTGGGCTACGCCGCGGACGGCTGGCGGGTCGCGGTCACCGACCTCGACCAGGCAGCCTGCGAACGGACCGCGGAGCGCGTGGCGGCCGCCGGCGGCACCCCGCTGCCGCTGGTCTGCGACGTGCGGCAGGCCGGGGATCTGCGCCAACTCGCGGCGCGGCTCGAACAAGACTGGGAAGGCGTTGATGTCGTGATCAACAATGCCGGGGTCGCCGGTGGCGGCCCCTTCGTCGACGTGCCCCTGGAGGACTGGGACTGGCTTCTGGACATCAACCTGATGGGCGTGGTGCGCGGTTGCCATGCCTTCGTCCCGATGATGATCCGCCAGGGCGGCGGCCACCTGGTGAACGTGGCCTCCATGGCGGGACTGCTGGCGCCCCCGGGAATGGCCCATTACAACGTGTCGAAGGCCGGCGTGGTGGCGCTTTCAGAATCCCTGCGCGCGGAACTCGACGCCCACGGCATCGCCGTGAGCGTGGCCTGTCCGTCCTATTTCCGAACCAACCTGCTGGACTCGTTTCGCGGCCCGGACGAACGTCCGCGCAAGATCGTCGAGAAGTTCTTCGCCAGCGGCAAACTGACCGCGGAACAGGTGGCGGCGCACATTCGGGAGGGCGTTGCAGCCGGTCGCTTCCTGCTGCTGCCCCATCCCGACGGGCGCACCGCGTGGCGCATCAAGCGCTTCCTGCCCCCGCTGTATTTCCGCGAGATGCGCCGCTTCGGAAAGCGCCTTGCCGGCCAGGCTCGACCGTCCGGCGACGCCTAGCCCTGGGCGAGCAGTTCGCGAAGTTGGATGAGGCCCGCGTTGGCACGCGACAGGTAGGACGCCATCACCAGTGAGTGGTTGGCGAGCATGCCGAAGCCCGAACCGTTCAGCACCATGGGCGACCACAGGGTTTCCTGGGTGGCTTCCAGCTCGCGGATGATCTGCCGCAGGCTGACAGCGGCATTCTTCTTTTCGAGGACCTCGGCGAAGTCGACCTCCACCGCGCGCAGGAAGTGGGCCAGCGCCCATGCGGTTCCGCGCGCCTCGTAGAAGACATCATCGAGTTCCAGCCACGGGGTCTGCACGCGGATCACCGACGGGGTCGGGGTCGACTGGCCCGCGGCGCTGTCGCCGGCCAGGTCGGTGTTGGAGCGGTTTTCCCCGACGCTGGCACCAAGCCGCTGGGAAAGACTGCCGAGGCGGGTTTCCACGTCGGCCAGCCAGTTGCGCAGGTTGTCGGCGCGTGCATAGAACTGCGCGTTCTGCACGGCGGGATCGGCCAGGCGGCCCAGGTAGCGGTCGAGCAGCTTGATACCACGCCGGTACTCGCTCTCGGAAGCAGGCATGGCCCAGCTGTCGTTATCGAAGTGCAGCTGCGGTTCGGCGACCGCGAGGTGTTCGTCCTCGGCCGACTGCGATTGCGAGCGGCTGATGTCGCGGCGCAACGCCCGCGCCAGGTCACGAACCTGGACCAGCGCCCCGAACTCCCAGCTGGTGATGTTGTCCAGCCAGATACCGGGGGGGAAGATGTCATTGCTGATGTAGCCGCCGGGCTTCTGCAGCAGGGTTCCACCGACGCGGATCAGGGCCGCGGTGGTGGCCGCGCCGCGAACCCCGGTGCGACCCTTCTCACGCAGCATCGTCTGCGCGTTCTCCTCGACATTGAACGCGTCGGGCTCGATGCTCCAGTAGATGCCGATGCCGATACAGACGATCAGGTAGGTCGCCGCCACCAGCACCACGATCCGCGCTTTCCGGAACCCGGTTTCGTCAAGGTATTCGATCAGTTTTCTCATCAGGTCCTTCCTGCAGGTGCTTCCGTCACTCGCGCAGCACGCTACGCACTTCCAGTTCAACTTCCAGGCGGGCGCCGTCGGCGAATTCCAGCCAGAGGGAGACGCAGTCGCCATCCAGCAGCGGCCCGCGCACCGCGAACAGCATCAGGTGCAGTCCACCGGGACGGAACCCCAGGTGACCGCCCGCCGGCACGCTCACCGGGCCGGCGCGACGCATGCGCATCACTCCGCCATCGTGGGAATGCGCGTGGACTTCCACCGAACCCGCAATTTCCGACCCGGCCGCCACCAGCACCCGGTCCCGCGAGCCGTCATTGTACAGGTCGAGGAATGCCGCTGTCGTGGTCTGCACCGGTGGCAGCCCGCGCACCCAGCCACCCGTCGCCCGCAGGGTTTCGGCGGCGGCAAACCCGGACAGGGACAGCGCGGTGACAAGGAACACCAGCCGCGCCGCGAGGCCACGGCGCAACATCGGCGGAATGGCGGACCGGTCGCTCAGGACAGCAGTTCGGGGCCGGGTCGCTTGAGCCCGAAGCCCATTGCCCCGTCCAGTCCGAGCTCCTCCAGCTGGTTCCATTCCTCGTCACTTTCCACGCCCTCGGCATAGAGATCGATCTCCTGTCCGTGGGCGATCTGGCACATGGACTTGACGAAGAACTGGTTGTCGGGGTTGTTGTGGATGTCGCGAATGAAGCTGTTGTCGACCTTCACGCTGTTGACCCGCAGGCTCTGCAGGTAGGAGAAGGTCGAAGAGCCGACACCGAAATGATCGATCGAGATTTCCGCGCCCGCGCGCCCGACCTCGCTGACCATGCGCCGCACCTGTTCGGCACGCGAATGCACGCTGTATTCGGGCACCTCGAAGATGACCCGGCCCGCCGCCTGGGGGTGCTCCTTGCAGTACTGCGCCAGCCAGTCGACGAACTCCCCGCTCTCCAGGGAATGCGGAGAGATGTTGACGCAGAACTTCGGCCCCGGCTTGGAGATTTTGCCGATGCTTTCCATGGTCAGTTCCACGATGAGGCGGTCGAACATGGGCAGCATGTAGAAACGTTCGGCCATGGGCAGGAAGCCGCCCGCGGAAACGATCTCGCCCTCCAGCTCAATGCGGGCCAGGACCTCGTTGTGCAACACCTTGCGGTCAGGGATGGAGAATACCGGCTGGTAATGGAAGATCATGGCGCGCTCGGTCAGTACCCGGGTGAGGATTTCCCGCCACTCGTTGGCCTGCCGCAGTGGCCGGTCACGCTGGGTGGTGGCGTCCGTGCGCTCGTACATGAACCAGTTGTTGGTTCCCTTGCCCTGGGCCGTACGCAAAGCCATGTCGGCCTCGGAGAGGA
>JBFGWM010000079.1:0-10980 GCA_041588495.1 Pseudomonadales bacterium
CAACAGCGGTGTCTTCCTCCAGTTCGTGATGAAGGGCCTCGGTGGCGTAGGCAACCAGGTGAACACCATTCTTGATGACGGAATTCCGGGTTTCAGAAAACGTGAAGATGAAAGCAATGATTTCGGGGGATCGCTCCTCTACTAGAAGCAACCGCACCAGCCTTTTCCATCGACTGGCCATCCTCGCCGGGCTCCTGATCTGGCCGTTGTTCGCAAACGCCGAGCTGCAGCAGATCGACGGGATCGCGGCCATCGTCAACGACGATGTCATCATGCGTAGCGAGGTGAACGAGCGCCTGCGCATGGTCGAGTACGACATGAAGCAGCGAGGCGGCAAGGTTCCCCCCGCCAATATCCTGCAGCAGCAGGTGCTGGACCGCATGGTCATGGAACTTATCCAGATGCAGATTGCTGACCGTTATGGCATCCGCATCGACGACCAGACCCTCAACCAGACCATGACCCGGATTGCCCAGGACAACGGCCTCAGCCTGGATGCGTTCCGCTACGCACTCGAGGCCGACGGCGTGGAGTACGAGCGTGCGCGGGAACAGGTGCGCCGTGAACTGCTCATCAGCCGGGTGCGCCAGCGCCAGGTCATGGACCGCATCCAGGTCACTCCCCAGGAAGTCGCCAATTTCCTGAAATCGCCGGAGGGCAAGACACAAACCGCGGCAGAGTACCGCCTGGGTCATATCCTGGTACCCCTGAGCGAGGGCGCGGACACCATCGAGAAACGCCGCGCGCAGCAGCTGGCGCAGAAGATCTACAACGAACTGCGGGCAGGCGCCAGCTTCAGTGACGTGGCGGCCTCGTTCTCCACGGACGCCATGAACCTGCGCGGCGGGGACCTCGGCTGGCGCAAGACCGCCGAACTGCCGACCATCTTTGCGGACGCCGTTCCCAACCTCAAGACCGGCCAGATCGCGGAGCCGATCGAAAGTCCAAGCGGATTTCACATCATCAAGCTGCAGGGAGTTCGCGGCGGCGACGTGACCTTCGTCAAGGAAACCCGCGCCCGCCATATCCTGATCCGCCCCTCGGAGATCCGTTCCGACCAGGAAGCCCGAGAACTCGCCCGAGACCTGCGCAACCGGATTCGCCGTGGCGAGGACTTTGCTGACCTTGCGCGGGCTTTTTCCGACGACTCCACCAGTGCCCGCAAGGGTGGCGAGCTCGGCTGGCTCAGCCCCGGCACCACGGTGCCCGAGTTTGAAAAGGTCATGAACAATATCGTCCTCAACGAGCTCAGCCAGCCGTTCAGGTCCAGCTTCGGCTGGCATGTCCTGCAGGTACTGGAACGCCGCGACACTGACAAGAGCGACGAGTTTCGCAACCGGCAGGCCCAGAACATCCTGCGCCAGCGCAAGTTCGAGGAAGCGCTGGGCGAGTGGCTGGCCGAGGTTCGTGAGGAAGCCTACGTCGAAGTCAAGATCTGAGCAGACGGTGGTTGCGAAGCGACTGGCGCTGACACCAGGAGAACCGGCCGGCGTCGGTCCCGATCTGGTGATCGAACTCGCCCGGCGCGGGTCGCTGGGAGACACCACGGTGCTCTGCGACCCCGACCTCCTCGCTGAACGCGCCCATACCCTGGGCGTACCCATCGAGATTCTCGCGCCGGATGACATCCCGCCCGGATCCCAGCCGGAACCCGGACGCATCATCGTCGAGCCCGAGGCCGCGCCCGGCCCGGTGCGACCCGGCATTCCCGACCCGGTAAACGCGGAGTACGTTCTGCGCACCCTGCGCCGGGCGGCAACCGGCTGCATGAACGGCGAATACCTGGCCATGGTCACCGGACCGGTGCAGAAGTCGGTCATCAACGAGGCTGGCATCCCGTTTACCGGTCACACCGAGTTTCTCGCCAAACTGAGTGGCGTTCCGGAAGTCGTCATGCTGCTGGCGGCCGACACCCTGCGCGTCGCCCTGGTGACAACCCACCTGCCCCTGGCCAGGGTGCCGGCGGCAATCACCGCCCCCCGGATCCGCATCACGCTGGACATACTCGACCGTGCGCTGCGGGAAAACTGGAAGATTGCGCGACCCCATATTTTGGTTGCCGGGCTCAATCCCCACGCGGGTGAACAGGGCCATCTCGGACGCGAAGAACTCGATATCATCGGCCCGGCCCTGGAAGCGGCCCGAAAGGACGGTATCGATCTCGAGGGGCCATTACCGGCGGACACCCTGTTCACCCCGCCCTACCTCGAGCGCGCGGATGCGGTGCTCGCCATGTACCACGACCAGGGCCTGCCGGTCCTCAAGCACGCGGGCTTCGGGCGTGCGGTCAATATCACGCTGGGTCTGCCATTCCTGCGCACGTCAGTCGATCATGGCACCGCTCTGCCCCTGGCCGGAAGCGGTCGCGCTGACCCCGGAAGCCTCCAGGCCGCACTCGACGCAGCCCGCGCATTGGCCGCCCTGCGGGAGGTTGCCCCGCGGCGATGACCGGCCATCGCCCCCGCAAACGACTCGGTCAGCATTTCCTGCGCAGCAGGCGACACGTGGAACGCATGATCGAGGCGATCAAACCGGCAGCCGGCGACCGGGTGGTCGAGATCGGCCCGGGAGAGGGCGCCCTGACCTGGCCCCTGCTGGAATGCCTGGACGAACTCCACGCGGTCGAGTTCGATCGCGACCTGCTCGCCCACCTGGCAGCGCATAACCCCGGCAACCTGGTCCTCCACGAGGCGGATGCGCTCGACTTCGACTTTGGGACGCTGGCCAGCGATGGGCGTCCCCTGCGTATTGCCGGCAACCTGCCCTACAATATCTCCACACCACTGATTTTTCATTTGCTGAAATACAGCGCCGGGATTCGCGACATGCATTTCATGCTGCAGAAGGAGGTCGTGGAGCGGATCGCCGCCGAACCCGGCAGCAAGGTGTACGGGCGTCTCAGCGTGATGACCCAGTACCATTGCGATGTCAGGGCGCTGTTCAACGTCCCCCCGGCCGCGTTCCACCCGCCCCCCAAAGTCGATTCGGCGGTGGTCCGCATGTGCCCGCGCCCCTTCCCAACGGTCGCACAGGACCCGGCGGTTCTTTCCGGGCTGGTGCGGGATGCCTTCGGCCAGCGGCGCAAGACGCTGCGCAACGCCCTCTCGGGATGGCTGGACGCCGATGAAATCGCGGCGGCGGGGGTGGATCCCGGCGCGCGGGCCGAGACCCTGACGGTGGAACAGTTTGTCGCACTCGCCAACCGGGCGTCTGCGCGCAGGAGTGCGGAGCCATGAATGACGACCGTTACGAGATCCGCGTCACGGTAACCCCCGAGTTCCTCGCTGGCGAATCGGACCCCGGAGAAAGCCGCTACGCGTTCGCATACACGGTCGAGATCCGTAACGAGGGCAGGCTGCCTGCCCAGTTGTTGTCGCGGCACTGGGTGATCACCGACGGCGAACGGCGGGTGCAGGAGGTCCGCGGAACCGGCGTGGTCGGAGAACAGCCCGTCATTGCCCCTGGCGAAGCCTACAGCTACACCAGTGGTGCAGTGATCGAAACCGAGGTCGGCTCGATGCAGGGCAGCTACCGAATGGAAGCAGAAGACGGCCACCAGTTCGTTGCCGAGATTCCGGCTTTCACCCTGGCGGCGCGCAACGCCCTGCACTGAGGGACGGGAGGGAGACATGCGAACCTACGTGGTCGGTGACGTTCAGGGCTGTCACACGCAACTGACCCGGTTGCTCGAGGATGCCCGCTTCAAGCCGGAAACCGACCGGCTCTGGTTCGTCGGTGACCTTGTCAACCGCGGGCCCGAGTCCCTGGCGACCCTGCGCTTCGCGAAGGCGATGGGGTCCCACGCGGTGGTGGTGCTCGGCAACCACGACCTGCACCTGCTCGCGGTGCATTACGGCATCCGCAAACCAAAAGCCAAGGAACGGGTGGAGGAGATCCTCGAAGCTCCCGACCGCGAAGAACTGATGGAGTGGCTGCGACGGAGACCCCTGATGCACCGCGACCCGGTCGCGGAGATCACCATGGTGCACGCGGGGATCGCTCCCGAATGGAGCCTGGAGGACGCCCGTGCCTATGCGGGCGAGGTGGAGGAGGCGCTTTCGGGGCCGGATCCCACCCGGTTCCTGGAAGCCATGTACGGCGACGAACCGGCGACCTGGGACGAGGGACTGCAGGGCATGGAACGCCTGCGCACCATCACCAACTATCTGACCCGCATGCGCATCTGCGACGCGCAGGGCCGCCTCGACCTCGCTTACAAGCTGGGCCTGGACGGGATTCCCGACGGATATTACCCGTGGTTCTCGGTCCCGGGCCGGCGCACAGCGGGCCAGCGAATTATCTTCGGGCACTGGGCTGCGCTACAGGGTCAGTCCGGGCGCAGCGACACGGTCGCACTGGACACGGGATGCGTGTGGGGACATTCCATGACGCTGTTGCGCCTCAATGACTGGCGCTTCTTTCGATGCCCCTGCACGGAGCTGGCGCAGCCCCCCGGGAACGGAAATTCCGACCGCTGATCCGGCGGCGATTTCCCGTCATGCGCCCTTCGCGGAAGCGTCCGAAAATTTCCTTGAACCCATTTTTTTAAATTTATTCATGCACTTGTAAACACAAGGCACGTTGCTTGCAACCCGATACCCAGGCACCGGGTGTCGCCCGGCAACGCGGGCCGGGCATTCCCGCCGCACCATGAATATGGCTATGCTGTGAATGACGGGAACAACCGACAGGGAAGACGGAAAGCGCCGCGCGAAGCGCGTGACCCTTTCCGGGAAATTCCGGTCTAACTCATCAGGACGCTATCCGGGGGGTGATCCGACATGAGCATTTTCGACCATTTCCAGAGTCGCTACGATTCGACTGCAGAGGAGGAATGTTCACTCCAGGAGTACCTGGACCTCTGCAAGAGCGACCCCATGGCCTATGCCTCCGCGCCCGAGCGCATGCTCAACGCGATCGGGCAGCCGGAACTGATCGACACCGCGAAGGAACCGCGGCTCAGTCGCATCTTCAGCAACAAGGTCATCAAGGTGTACCCCTCCTTCGACGAGTTCTACGGCATGGAGGAGTGCATCGAGCAGATCGTTTCCTATTTCCGCCACGCCGCCCAGGGCCTCGAGGAGCGCAAGCAGATCCTCTACCTGCTGGGACCGGTCGGCGGCGGCAAGTCCTCGCTCGCGGAGAAGCTCAAGGAGCTCATGGAGCGCGTGCCGTTCTATGCCATCAAGGGCTCCCCGGTGAACGAGTCGCCCCTGGCGCTGTTCGACTACAACGAGGACAGCCAGATCCTGGAAGAGGAGTACGGCATCCCCCGCCGCTACGTGAAACCGATCATGTCCCCCTGGACGGTCAAGCGGCTTCACGAGTTCAACGGCGACGTCTCGCAATTCCGCGTGGTGAAACGTTACCCGTCGATCCTCGACCAGATCGCCATCGCCAAGACCGAGCCGGGTGACGAGAACAACCAGGACATTTCCTCGCTGGTGGGCAAGGTCGACATCCGCAAGCTGGAGGAATTCGCCCAGCACGATCCCGACGCGTACAGCTTCTCCGGCGGCCTGTGCAAGTCGAACCAGGGCATCATGGAATTCGTGGAAATGTTCAAGGCGCCGATCAAGGTGCTGCACCCCCTGCTGACAGCGACCCAGGAAGGCAACTACAACGGCACCGAGGGCATGGGCGCGATTCCATTCGACGGCATCATCCTCGCCCACTCCAACGAGTCCGAGTGGCAGAACTTCAAGAACAACAAGAATAACGAGGCGTTCATCGACCGGGTCTATATCGTCAAGGTGCCCTACTGCCTGCGCGTGACCGAGGAGATCCGCATCTACGACAAGCTGCTGCGTCACAGTTCACTGGCCGAGTCGCCCTGCGCGCCGGATACCCAGCGCATGCTGGCCCAGTTCACCGTGCTGTCGCGGCTCAAGGAACCGGAGAATTCCAACATCTACTCGAAGATGCGCGTCTATGACGGCGAGAACCTGAAGGACACCGACCCCAAGGCGAAGTCGATCCAGGAGTACCGTGACACGGCCGGGGTCGACGAGGGCATGACCGGCCTGTCAACGCGCTTCGCATTCAAGATTCTCTCCAAGGTGTTCAACTTCGACAGCGCCGAGGTTGCGGCGAACCCGGTACACCTGCTTTACGTGCTCGAGCAGCAGATCGAGCAGGAACAGTTCCCCCCGGAAACCCGCGAGCGCTACCTGCGCTTCATCAAGGAGTTCCTGGCGCCGCGCTACGTCGAGTTCATTGGCAAGGAGATCCAGACCGCCTACCTCGAGTCCTATTCGGAGTACGGCCAGAATATCTTCGACCGCTACGTGACCTACGCCGACTTCTGGATCCAGGACCAGGAGTTCCGCGACCCGGAAACGGGCGAGATTCTCAACCGCGCGGCGCTCAACGAGGAACTGGAAAAGATCGAGAAACCGGCGGGGATCAGCAATCCCAAGGACTTCCGCAACGAGATCGTGAATTTCGTGCTGCGCGCCCGCGCCAACAACAACGGCAAGAACCCCAACTGGAGCAGTTACGAGAAGCTGCGCACCGTGATCGAGAAGAAGATGTTCTCGAACACCGAGGACCTGCTGCCGGTCATCTCGTTCAATGCCAAGGCGTCCTCGGACGAGAAGAAAAAACACGCGGATTTCGTCAAGCGCATGATGGAACGCGGCTACACGGAGAAGCAGGTACGACTGCTTTCCGAGTGGTACCTGCGGGTCAGGAAGTCGCAGTAAGCGGGATTCCCGCGGCGACATGGCGCAGGCCAGGCACGAAGGAGCGGACGCATGAGTTACGTCATCGACCGCCGGCCCAACGGCAGGAACAAGAGCGCGGTCAACCGCCAGCGCTTCCTGCAGCGGTACCGCAAGCACATCAAGAAGGCGGTCGCCGAGGCCGTCAGCAAGCGCAGCATCACCGACCTCGAGCGCGGTGAGAGCATCAGCATTCCCAGCAAGGACATCAGCGAGCCGGTGTTTCACCATGCCCGTGGCGGACGTCGCGACACGGTCTTTCCCGGCAACAAGGAATTCGTGACCGGAGACCGGCTGCCGCGTCCAAAGGCCGGCGGCGGCCAGGGTGGCGGCGGCAAGGCCAGCGACTCCGGGGAGGGCATGGATGACTTCGTGTTCCAGATCACCCAGGACGAATTCCTCGAGTTCATGTTCGAGGACCTCGAACTGCCCAACCTGGTCAAGCGGCGCCTCGCCGGCATGGATTCCTTCAAGTATGTGCGCGGCGGCATCGTCAACGAGGGCATACCGGCACGCATCAATATCATCCGCTCGCTGCGTGCCGCGCACGCCCGGCGCATCTCGCTGTCGGGGGCGAACCGGCGCAGGTTGCGTGAACTGGAAGCAGAGCTCGAGGAACTCATGGCGCTCGACCCGTTCCGGCGCGACCAGTCGCGCGTCGAGCAGTTGGAAGCCGAGATCGCCCACCTGAAACACCGCATCGGGCGCATTCCCTGGCTGGACACCTTCGACCTCAAGTACAACTTCAATATCCGCAAGCCGAACCCGACCACCAACGCGGTGATGTTCTGCCTCATGGACGTGTCCGGTTCGATGACCCAGCATACCAAGGACATCGCCAAGCGTTTCTTCATCCTCCTGTACCTGTTCCTGAAGCGGAACTATGAGCGCATCGACGTGGTGTTCATCCGCCACCACACCAGCGCCCGCGAGGTGGACGAGGAGGAGTTCTTTTACTCCCGGGAGACCGGCGGCACCATCGTTTCCAGCGCCCTGCGCCTGATGCGCGACGTGATGGAGGAACGCTACCCGGCCTCCGACTGGAACATCTATGCGGCCCAGGCTTCGGACGGGGACAACTGGAACGACGACTCACCCGCCTGTTCGGACCTGCTCATCAAGCAGATCATGCCGCAGCTGCAGTATTACTCCTACGTCGAGATCACGCCGCGCGAACACCAGGCGTTGTGGCACGAGTACGAGAAGGTGAAGGAGCAGTTTCCGGAAACCTTCGCCCAGCAGCAGATCGTGGACATCGGTGACATCTACCCGGTCTTCCGCGAACTTTTCCAGCGGAGAGTGTCGTGAGCCGGACACCGATCTCGGACACCTCCGACTGGACCTTCGAACTCATCCAACGGTATGACGAGGAGATCGGGCGTATTGCCCGTGAGAAATACGATCTCGATACCTACCCCAACCAGATCGAAGTCATCAGCGCCGAGCAGATGATGGACGCCTACGCATCGGTGGGTATGCCGGTCGGCTACAACCATTGGTCCTTCGGCAAGCAGTTTCTCAACATTGAGAAAAACTACCAGCGCGGGTTCATGGGGCTGGCCTACGAAATCGTGATCAACTCCAATCCCTGCATCGCCTACCTCATGGAGGAGAACACCATCACCATGCAGGCGCTGGTCATCGCCCACGCCTGCTACGGGCACAACTCGTTTTTCAAAAGCAACTACCTGTTCCGCACCTGGACCGACGCCAGCTCGATCATCGACTACCTGCTGTTCGCGCGCAGTTACGTGCGCAAGTGCGAGGAACGTCACGGGGTCGAAGCTGTCGAGGACATCCTCGACTCCTGTCACGCGCTGATGAACCAGGGCGTGGACCGCTACAAGCGTCCGTACCCGATTTCCGCGGACGAGGAGGCGCAACGCCAGGAGGAGCGGGAGGCCTACCTGCAAAAGCAGGTCAACGCCCTGTGGCGAACCATTCCGAAGGCCGGCCGCGAGGCCGAGGAGGACAAGCGCAACCACAAGCGCTTCCCGGAGGAGCCCCAGGAAAACCTGCTGTACTTCATCGAAAAGAATGCGCCGCTGCTGGAACCCTGGCAGCGGGAGATCGTGCGCATCGTGCGCAAGATCGCCCAGTACTTCTACCCACAACGCCAGACCCAGGTGATGAACGAGGGCTGGGCGTGCTTCTGGCACTACACACTGCTCAATGACCTGTACGATTCCGGGCTGGTCACGGACGGGTTCATGATCGAGTTCCTGCAGTACCACACCGGGGTCATTTACCAGCCACCCTTCGACAGCAAGTACTTCAGCGGGATCAACCCCTACACGCTGGGCTACGCCATGATGCAGGACCTGCGTCGCATCTGCGAGAATCCCACCGACGAAGACCGCCAGTGGTTCCCCGAGTATGCCGGAGCCGACTGGCTGCCGACGATGAAGTTCGCGATGGAGAACTACAAGGACGAGAGCTTCATCCTCCAGTTCCTCTCGCCGCGCGTGATCCGCGAACTGAAGCTGTTCTCGGTGCTGGACGACGATGAGCAGAACGAGCTCAACGTGTCCGCCATTCACGACGAGAGCGGCTACCAGCACGTGCGAACCGCGCTCGCCGCACAGTACAACCTGAGCATGCGCGAGCCCAATATCCAGATCCAGGAAGTCGACATTCGCGGCGACCGTTCCATGACGCTGCACCACGTCCGCAACGAACGCATGCCCCTCGACCCGGACACCGGCGACGAGGTGATGCGCCACCTGCACCGCCTGTGGGGGTTCGACATCCACCTCCTGTCCCTGCAGGACGACGAGATCATCGAGAGCCGCTCCTGCCCGCCAAAGGAAGAAGAGACCGATTCGGCGTAAACTTCCTGCATGGAGACTTATCTTGTCGGCGGCGCGGTGCGCGACCGCCTGCTCGGCCTTCCCGTGAGCGATCGTGACTGGGTGGTAACCGGCGCCAGCCCGGAGCAACTCGTGGAACGCGGGTTCCGGCCGGTTGGCAGGGACTTCCCGGTATTCCTGCACCCGGAAAGCGGGGAGGAGTACGCCCTCGCGCGCACCGAGCGCAAGTCCGGTCACGGCTACGCGGGATTCACCTTCCGGCACACGCCCGACGTCACCCTTGAGCAGGACCTCGAGCGGCGCGATCTCACTGTCAACGCCATCGCCGAGTCGGCCGACGGCACGCTCATCGATCCCTTTGGCGGGCAGCGTGACCTCGAGGCCCGGGTCCTGCGCCATGTTTCCCCGGCGTTCGCCGAGGATCCGCTCAGAATCCTGCGTGTCGCCCGCTTTGCCGCCCGTTTCTCCCCCCTCGGATTCACGGTCGCCCCGGAAACCCTGGACCTGATGGCGGAAATGGTACGCAGCGGCGAGGCCGATCACCTGGTGCCGGAGCGCGTCTGGCAGGAGACCCGGCGCGCGCTGGCCGAGCCCGCGTGTCACGTGTACATCAGCCTGCTGCGCGAATGCGGGGCCCTGGCGGTCCTGCTGCCCGAGGTAGACGCACTTTTCGGGGTACCACAGACCAAGACCTGGCACCCGGAGGTCGATACCGGGGTACACGTGCTCATGGTGCTGGAACAGGCCGCAGCGATCACCGACTCGACGAGGGCCCGCTTCGCGGCGTTACTGCATGACCTCGGCAAGGCGGTCACCCCGGACGAGGTGCTGCCGGGACACCGCGGACACGAGGAAGCGGGGCTGCCCTTGGTGGACGCCGTATGCGAGCGGATGAAGGTGCCCCGCAGTTATCGCGACCTCGCCCTGCTCGTCTGCGAACATCACCTGAACTGCCATCGGGCCATGGAGCTGCGGCCGGCAACCTTGTTCAGCCTGCTGGAGAAACTCGATGCCCTGCGCCGGCCGGACCGCTTCGAGGAATTTCTCCTGGCCTGCGAGGCGGACGCACGCGGACGCAAGGACCGCGAGAACGAGCCTTACCCCCAGGCGGACTACCTGCGCAAGGCGCGCGACGCGGCGGCCGCGGTCGACCCGTCGACCATCGACGGAGAACTCAGGGGAGCCGCATTCGGAGAGGCGCTGCGCGAAAAACGCGTGCAGGCGGTCAGCGGTTTTTGCAGGACGTTCCGTGACACCAACGGTGCCGGCACGACGCCGGAGGACGGGGCCGCATGAATAGCGAGAACCGACAGGTGGCGCTGGTCACCGGTGCCGCGCGCCGCATCGGTGCCACCATCTGCGAGGTCCTGCATGAAGCGGGCTATGACGTGCTGGTGCACTGTCACCGCAGCCGGCGGGAGGCGGAAGCACTTGCCGGCCTGCTCAAC
>JBFGWM010000080.1:0-10895 GCA_041588495.1 Pseudomonadales bacterium
CTCCGCGGGGACGATGCGGCCGCAGGCCCAGGCGCTTTCACCGTGGGATGCCAGTTGGTCGATGACCGCCTGGGCGGACCCGTCGGCGACCACGAGTACCATGCCGATGCCGCAGTTGAAGGTGCGGTACATCTCGCGCTCGGCGACGTTGCCGTTTTCCTGCAACCAGCGGAAGATCGGCGGCCACTCCCAGGACGCGGCATCGACTTCCGCGCCGAGTCCGTCCGGGATCACCCGGGGGAGGTTCTCCAGCAGTCCGCCACCGGTGATGTGGGCGGCGGCGTGAAGCGGGAAGTCGCGTACGAGTTCCAGTACCGGGCGCACGTAGATCCGGGTGGGGGCGAGCAGGTGGTCGGCCAGGGGAATGTCGCCCAAAGCCTGCTCCGGGTCGGCGCCGGACACCTCGAGGATCCTGCGCACCAGGGAATAGCCATTCGAATGGGGACCTGATGACGCGATCGCCACCAGCTGGTCGCCGGCGGCCACGGCGTCACCGGTGAGCATGGCGTCACGCTCCACGACCCCGGTGCAGAACCCGGCCAGGTCGTAGTCGCTGCCCGCGTACATGCCCGGCATCTCGGCGGTTTCACCGCCCACGAGCGCGCAGCCGGCCTGGCTGCAGCCCTCGCCGATCCCGCGGATGACCGCCTCGGCCAGATCGACGTCCAGGCGGCCGGTCGCGTAATAGTCGAGGAAGAACAGGGGTTCCGCCCCGGTGACCACGAGATCGTTGACGCACATGGCCACCAGGTCGATGCCGACGCCGGTGTGGCGGCCGAGGTCCATGGCCAGGCGCAGCTTGGTGCCTACGCCGTCGGTGGTCGATACCAGGACCGGTTCCCGGTAGCCGGCCGGAATGCTGCAGAATGACGCGAACCCGCCGAGCCCCGTCAGCACCTCGGGACGGCGGGTGGCGCCGGCCACCTCGCGGATGCGGTTGACGAGTGCGTTTCCGGCGTCGATATCGACTCCGGCGTCGCGGTAGCTCAGGGACTCGCGTCCCGCTGGATCGTTGTTGCCGGGTTCGGACATGGATTCGGTTTCGGGTCGCGTTGGCCGGAGAATGGGGCAGGTGCCGGCCGGTGGGCCCGGCGCCGGTACTTGCGGTAAAAAATAAGGTCGCTATTCTAGCCCGATTATCGTGCAGGGTCGACGCAGGTCACACTTGAAGACACTTTTCCGGGCATCCCGTTCATGGCCCCGCGGCACATACGTGGCCGGGCTGCTCGCATTCCTGGTCCTGGTCTCCGCCGCGGGCCCGGCCCGCGCGGTGCAGGTGGTCGGCCTGTACAATTTCGACACCCTGGTGACCTCGCGCAGCGCGGAGGCCCGGGCGCTGGCGGCGCGGCGGGGCCTGTCGCAGGTACTGGTGCGGATTTCGGGCTCCCGGGAGACACTCGCGGTGCCCGCGGTCCTGGATGCCCTGGACCGCGCCGACCAACTGTTGATCCAGGCGCGTTACGAGTCCACCAAGTACACCCTGCAGGACGAAACCGGGGCGGAGGTGCCCGCCGACCGGCTGCACATGGTGTTCAGCGCCAGCGCGGTGCAGCAGTTGCTGCGCGGTGCGGGACTCCCGGTCTGGGGCGACAACCGGCCGCCGGTGCTGGTCTGGGTGGTGGTGCCCAGGGACGAGGGCGACAATTTCATCTCCGGTCCCCGTGATGGCGAGGCCGGCGAGTGGCTGCAGGCCCACGCGGCGCGGCGCGGAATCCCCCTGCAGTTTCCCCTGCTTGACCTCACTGACCAGTTCGCGCTCGATGTCCGCCAGGTTCAGCAGATGCAGGAAGGCCCCCTGCGCACCGCTTCCGCCCGCTATGGCGCCGACCATGTCATCGCCGGAACCCTGAGCCGCACCGCCACGGCCTGGAGCGCGCGCTGGGTGGCCCTGGTGCGGGGCGAGAGTTTCGTGTTCCAGACCACGGCGGAGTCCCTGGACGTCCTGACCGGCGACGCCATCGACATCGTCGCCGACCGCATGGCGATCCGCTACGCGGTGCGCGCCACCGAGTTCGGCGGCACCCGGGTGCGCATGACCATTGACGCAATCGCCGACGTCGCCAGCTATGCGCGGGTTGGCGAACTGCTGCGCGAACTGACGCCGGTGAAGGCTGCCGAGATTGTATCGGTGCGCGGTGAGACCTCGGTGTGGCTGCTGGATATCGAGGGCAGCCACCGCCAGTTCCTCGACCTGCTGGCCCTGAAGCCGCAGTTCCGGGAGGTGGTGCCGCCCCAGGCTGACAGCGAGCAGGTCTGGCGGCTCCATTACCGTTACCGGCGCTAACTTGCGTCCGGTCCACCATGATTCCCGGTAACGGCGCCACCGCGGGCGCCCGGCGAAGAGGCAGGCAGTGACCACGACGACCCGCAACATGATCATCGGTGGCCTGCTCGGGCTGGGGCTGCTGGTATGGCTGCTGCAGCCGATCCTGGCGCCGTTCCTGATGGCCACGGCGCTGGCCTACCTCGGAGACCCGCTGGTCGACCGCCTGGAGGAACGCGGCTACTCGCGTACCGTCGGTGTCTGCCTGGTGTTCTTCGCGCTGACCCTGGTCGGGGTGATCCTGGTCCTGCTGCTGATTCCGCTGCTGATCCGCCAGATCGACACCATTCGTCTCGGTATTCCGGTATTCATCGACTGGCTGCAGGCCTCGGTGTTCCCGTGGCTCAGCACGACCTTCGGTATCAGCACCGAGTGGTTCGAGCCCGAGCGCCTGCGCGAACTGGTCAAGGCCAACCTCGGCAAGACTGCCCAGGTCTGGGGTCCGGTACTCAAGCAGGTCACCCAGTCCGGCGTCTCGCTGGTGCAGTGGAGCATCAACCTGGGCCTGGTCCCGGTGGTGACGTTCTACCTGCTGCGCGACTGGGACGTGCTGGTCGCGCGCATCCGCAAGCTGGTGCCGCGCAACCGCGAGGCGCTGGTGGTGCGGCTGTCACTCGAGTGCGACGAGGTGCTCTCGGCCTTCGTGCGTGGACAGTTGCTGGTGATGATGGCGCTGGGAATTTTTTACACCGCCGGACTGGCCCTGGTCGGGCTCAAGCTCGCGCTGCTGATTGGCGCGGTGGCCGGGCTGGCGGCGATCGTTCCGTACCTCGGCTTCGTGGTCGGCATCGTCGCTGCGGGGATCGCCGCCTTTGTGCAGTTCGGCGACGTGTTCCACCTGCTGCTGGTGGCCGCGGTGTTCGGGATCGGCCAGGCGCTGGAAGGCATGGTGCTCACCCCGCTGCTGGTCGGCGACCGCATCGGCCTGCATCCGGTGGCGGTGATCTTTGCGGTGCTCGCCGGCGGCCAGTTGTTCGGTTTCGTCGGCGTGTTGCTGGCTTTGCCGGTGGCCGCGGTGATCATGGTTCTCCTGCGTCACCTCAACGACCGGTACCTGCAGAGCGAACTGTACGGGCAGGCCGCGTCGAACCCGGAGGTTTCCGGCGAGTGAGCGGTTCGCCGGTGCAGCTTCCCCTCGAGATTCGCCTGCGCGACGACTGTACTTTTGCCAACTACTACGCGGCGGCCAACGGCCAGGTGGTCGAGGCCCTGCGCGCCCAGCTGGGCAGTGATCCCGGTGGCCAGCGCTTCCTGTTCCTCTGGGGCAGCGAGGGAACCGGGCGCAGTCACCTTCTGCAGGCTGCCTGTCACCAGGCCGGCGCCGCGGGCCTGCGGGCGATCTACCTGCCAATGGCTGAACTCGCCGGCTGCGACCCGGATATTTTCGATGGGCTGGAGTCGCTCGACCTGGTGTGCATCGACGACGTCGACACGGTGGCCGGGGAAGCCGACTGGGAAGAGGCCCTGTTCAACTTCTACAACCGGATGCGCGATGGCGATGGCCGCCTGCTGGTGGCCGGTGATGCGTCGCCGCGGGGTGGACATTTCGCGCTTCCGGACCTGGTTTCCCGCTTCAGCCAGTGCGTGGTGCTGCGGGTGCAGGCCCTGAGTGCGGCCGAGTGCGTCGAGGTGTTTCGCGACCGTGCCCGGCGCCGTGGGATGGAAGTGCGCGGGGAGGTGGCGGATTTCATCGCCAACCGTTCCGCCCGCGACCTGGTGGCGCTGATGAACGTGCTTGAGGAACTCGACCGCGCCACCCTGGTGGCCCAGCGAAGGTTGACCGTCCCGTTCGTCAAGCAGGTGATGGGCTGGTAGGCGAGCTTCCGGGTTCTTCCGCCTGGCGGTAGGGCGAGTGTGCCGCGAGACGGTCGCGTACCGCGTCGACCATGCGCGACTCCTCCTCCAGGAACCGCTCCAGGGGCGGCCGGAACGCCGGGTCGGCGATCCAGTGAAATGATTCCGTGGCCACCGGCAGGAAGCCGCGGGCGATCTTGTGTTCGCCCTGCACGCCGGGATCGAATCTTTGCAGGCCACGCTGGATGCAGTAGCGGATGCCCTCGTAGTAACAGGTCGCGAAGTGCAGGCAGTCGACGTCCTCGATGCAGCCCCAGTAGCGCCCGTACAGGGTGGTCGCCGAGCGCAGGCACAGGGCGGCCCCGGCGGGTTCGCGTCCACGCCGGGCGAGGATCAGCACCAGGTGCTCGGGCATGGTGCGCGACAGTTCGAGGAAGAAATCCAGGTTCAGGTAGCCGACCTGGCCGCGCTTCATGTAGGTCGCGTGGTAGAACCCGTAGAACATGCGCCAGTGCTCCGGCGTGATGTCCTCGGCCTCCAGCACTTCAAACTCGATACCCTGCTCACGAACCAGGCGCAGCTCGCGGCGGATGTTCTTGCGCCGCTTCGAGGTCAGGCTGGCGAGGAAGGCGTCCATGTCCGCGTAATCGTGATTGAACCAGTGGTATTGCCAGCCGTGCCGGGTCAGCAGGCCGCGGGACCTGCAGGCATCGGCGGTGGCCGGGTCCGGAAACAGGATGTGCCAGGACGACACATCGTTCTGTTCCGCGACCCCCGTAATCACCGCCGCGAGACTGTCCGCGATCTCGATTCTGCTTTCCGCCGGCAGCGCGGGGTCGGCCACCAGGCGCGGACCGCTGCAGGGCGAGAAGGGCACAGCGGTGAGGAACTTCGGGTAGTAGGCCTGGCCGTGTTGTTCCCAGAATCCCGCCCAGGCCCAGTCGAACACGTACTCGCCCATGGAGTGTGATTTCAGGTAGAGCGGCGCCAGTCCGCACAGGCGCCCGTCGTCGTCCCGCAGCACCACGTGGCGGGGCAGCCAGCCGCTCTGCGCGCTCGCACAGCCGGTGCGTTCCAGGGCCGCAAGGAACTCGTGGCGCAGGAACGGGTAGTCGGTTCCGGCCAGCCGGTTCCATTCCGATGCCTCGATGGAATCGATTGCGCGCAGAAAGCTGGCTTCCACCGGAGTCCCCCGACCATGTGCGAGCATCCAGTATATCGGCATCGCCGACGCCCGGAATCGGTTATAATTCCGCCAATTTTGTGAACAGTGAGGCGAGTCGCTTGGCGACCACGATGCCGCGCCTGGAACCGGTCCTGGTAAGACCGGGCCGGGCGGTGAACATTTTCATCCACGGTTACCTCGCCGGCTCCACGCTGGAGCGGCGCGAACGCCTGCGCCGGTATATCGCGGAGGCGGAACCGGCGGGCGTCTCGTACGTCCTGCACTGGCGGTCCGGGAACCCCGCATTGCCGGCCATCGGGACGCTGGGGACTGCCGCCGTGCGGACCCTGGGCAACATGCGGCCGCCCAGTGTCAGCGCCCTGCTTGGCGGTGGCGCGGCCTACCTCGGGGTGCAGGTCGCGCACTTCAAGAGCCGCGAGCGGGAGGCGCGGCGCATCGGCCGGCAACTGGGCGAACTGTTGCACGTCCTGCGCCGCCGCCATGGCCGGCGGGCGTTCAACCTGGTCGGCCACTCCCTCGGCGCCACGGTGATCCAGCACGCCCTGCTGCATGCTGATCTCGAGGGCATCCGCCTGAACCACTGTGTGCTGCTGGCGGGGGCCGCCGATGCCAGCCCGGAGACCTGGGCGCCCCTGGTGCAGCGCATGCGCGGCGGCCTCCACAATTACTACTCCCGCGGCGACCTGCTGCTGCTCAGTACGCCGGACCTGCGGGTACGGGCGGGACGCAACCCGATCCGTATCGACCTTCCTGCAGTGCGCAACGTGCACCGCCCGGAACTGGGTCACACGGACTACTGGCCGCGGCTCACCGAACTGCTGCCCGAAGGGATGCGGGCCTCGTCACGGATTCCGCCGGTATTCAGGATTCCCTTCCGGCGACGGGAGCGGAAAATTGCCGCGTAATGCGCCGCAATTTTCCCCGGTCCCGGTAACAAGTCCCTGTAACTTCGTTATATAATCGGCGGCTGCTCAAAGATTGAGCCGTTCCGCCGAATTCCCTGCGTGCGTCTCTCCGGAGACCACCAAGAGGCCATGACCGGGTCCTGACACGTCCATGAAAAGTTCGGAAATACGCCAGGCGTTCCTGGATTACTTCGCCCGCCAGGACCACGAGGTGGTGGCCAGCAGTCCGCTGGTGCCCGCCAACGACCCGACCCTGCTGTTCACCAACGCGGGCATGGTGCAGTTCAAGGACGTGTTCCTCGGCCAGGACAAGCGACCCTACGTGCGCGCCACCAGTTCCCAGCGTTGCGTGCGCGCCGGCGGCAAGCACAACAACCTCGAGAACGTCGGCTACACCGCGCGCCATCACACCTTCTTCGAGATGCTCGGCAATTTCAGCTTCGGCGACTACTTCAAGCGCGAGGCCATCCAGTTCGCCTGGGAGTTTCTCACCGTCGACCTCAAGCTGCCGCCGGAAAAACTCTGGGTCACGGTGTTCCGCGAGGACGATGAGGCCGCGGACATCTGGCTGCAGGAGATCGGTGTCGATGCCGACCGCTTCACGCGCATGGGTGAGAAGGACAACTTCTGGGCCATGGGCGACACCGGCCCCTGCGGACCCTGCTCGGAAATCTTCTACGATCACGGCCCCGAGGTCGAAGGCGGCCCGCCGGGCAGCCCCGAGGAGGACGGCGACCGCTACATCGAGATCTGGAACCTGGTGTTCATGCAGTACGAGCGGGACGCCGGCGGTGAACTGAAACCCCTGCCACGCCCCTCCGTGGATACCGGGATGGGCCTGGAGCGCATCGCGGCGGTCCTGCAGGGTGTGCACAGCAACTACGAGATTGACCTGTTCCGCAATCTTCTCAAGGCGGTCGCGGCAGTGACCGGCGCAGCGGACCCGATGCACGTCTCGGCGCGGGTGATCGCCGACCACATCCGCTCCTGCGCGTTCCTGGTCAACGACGGCGTGGTGCCGTCCAACGAGGGCCGCGGCTACGTGCTGCGCCGCATCATTCGCCGCGCCATCCGCCATGGTTACCGCCTGGGCAAGGAGGAGCCGTTCTTCCACCAGCTGGTGAAGCCGCTGGCGGACGAGATGGGCGCGGCCTACCCGGAACTGGAACGCAACCGCGCCAACATCGAGCGCGTGCTGCGCAACGAGGAAGACCAGTTCGCGCGCACCCTGGACCAGGGCATGGGCCTGCTCAACCAGGAGATCGAAAACCTGTCGGGCGACCTGATTCCCGGCGAGGTCGTGTTCCGCCTCTATGACACGTACGGATTCCCGGTTGATCTCACCGCCGACGTGGCCCGCGAGCAGAACCTGCGCATCGACATGGAAGGCTTCGAGGCCTGCATGGCCGGCCAGCGTGAGCGTGCGCGCGGCGCGAGCCGCTTCCAGGCCGAACTGCGCGAGGGTCTGGCGGTGGAAGGGGACACCGAGTTCACCGGTTACGAGTATCTCGAGGACCAGGCGCCGGTGACGGCCCTGTTTCGTGATGGCGAGGCCGTCGAATCCCTGGCTGCCGGGAGCGAGGGCATCATCGTCCTCGAACGCACGCCGTTTTACGCCGAGTCGGGCGGGCAGGTCGGTGACACCGGCATCATCTCCGGGGACGGCTTCCTGTTCGAGGTGACCGACTGCGTGAAGGAAGGCAGCAGCCATTTGCACCAGGGCGTGCTGAAAAAAGGTGCGCTGAAGATCGGCGTGGAGGCCCACGCCCGGGTCGACGCGGCCCGACGCCAGGCCACGCGACTCAACCACTCGGCCACGCACCTGTTGCACGCCGCCCTGCGCGAGATCCTCGGCGAACACGTGACCCAGAAGGGCTCGCTGGTGGATGCCGAGCGCCTGCGTTTCGATTTTTCCCACTTTGAGGCGGTGACGCCGGAGCAGTTGCAGGAAATCGAGGATCGCGTCAACGAGCAGGTCCGCATTAACAGCGAGGTGCGCACCGAGGTCTGCGCCATGGACGAGGCGAAGGGCAAGGGCGCGATGATGTTGTTCGGCGAGAAGTACGGCGAGGAAGTACGCGTGCTGACCATGGGCGAGGGATTCTCCGTCGAACTGTGAGGCGGCACGCACGCCGGGCGCACCGGCGACATCGGCCTGTTCCGCATCGTCGCGGAGACCGGCATCGCGGCCGGCGTGCGGCGCATCGAGGCGGTGACCGGGCAGGGCGCACTCGAGTATGACCGTGCGACCGAGCAGTCCCTCGCGGGCATCCAGGCGATCGTCAAGGGCGATCGTGCCTCGGTGGCGGAGAAGGTCCGCAAGCTCGCGGAAAAGAACCGCGAACTGGAAAAGGAACTGGAACGCCTCAAGTCGAAGCTGGCGGGTTCCACCGGCAGCGACCTCGCCGACCAGGCCGTGGAGGTCGACGGCATCAAGGTGCTGGCCGCGCGGGTCGATGGCGTGGAGCCGAAAATCCTGCGGGATACTTTGGACCGTCTCAAGAACCGCCTCGGCTCGTCGGTGGTGGTGCTGGGCTCGGTGCGCGGTGACAAGGTGAGCCTGATCGCCGGCGCCACGGGCGATCTCACCGATCGCATCAAGGCCGGCGAACTGGTCAACATGGTCGCCGAGCAGGTCGGCGGTCGCGGCGGCGGTCGCGCCGACATGGCCCAGGCCGGCGGCAGCCAGCCGGAATCCCTGCCCGGTGCGCTGGCCTCGGTGGTGGACTGGGTACGCGAACGCTTGTAGCTCCACAAAGAAACACGGAAGGAATTGATGGCACTGTACGTTCAGAAATACGGCGGCACCTCGGTGGGCTCGGTGGAGCGCATCGAGGCTGTGGCGGATCGCATCGCGCGCTGGCACGGTGACGGGCACCAGCTGGTGGTGGTGGTGTCGGCCATGAGCGGCGAGACCAACCGCCTGCTGGACCTGGCCCGTGCGATGATGCCGCATCCCACGCCGCGCGAACTCGATGTGCTGGTGTCCACCGGCGAGCAGGTCACCATCGCGCTGCTGGCCATGGCCCTGCACAAGCGTGATATCCCGGCCCGCTCCTACACGGGCGGCCAGGTGCGCATCGTCACCGACAGCGCCCACAACAAGGCCCGCATCCGCGAGATCGATGACGAGAAGGTGCACTGCGACCTGCGCGAGAACCACGTGGTGGTGGTCGCCGGGTTCCAGGGCATCGACGAGGACGGCAATATCACCACCCTCGGTCGTGGTGGTTCCGATACCACCGCCGTGGCCCTGGCCGCGGCCCTGAAGGCCGAGGAATGCCAGATTTACACCGATGTCGACGGCGTCTACACGACCGACCCCCGGGTGGTCGAGAGCGCGCGCCGACTGGAGACCATCACCTTCGAGGAAATGCTGGAAATGGCCAGCCTCGGCTCCAAGGTGATGCAGATTCGCGCGGTGGAGTTTGCCGGCAAGTACAACGTGCCGGTGCGGGTTCTCTCGAGTTTCGAGGAAGGACCCGGCACCCTGATCACGACGGAGGATACGACCGCCATGGAACAGCCCTCGATTGCGGGGATCGCCTTCAGCCGGGACGAGGCCAAGCTCACCGTGCTTGGCGTCCCCGACCAGCCCGGTATCGCGGCGCGCATCCTGCGCCCGGTGAGTGATGCCAACATCGAAGTCGACATGATCGTGCAGAACGTCGGCAAGGACGATTCAGCGGATTTCACGTTCACCGTGCACCGCAACGATTATGACAAGGCCCTCGCCATCCTGGAGAAGACCGCGAAGGAACTCGGCGCGCGCGCCGTCGAGTCCGACTCGAAGATCGCCAAGGTATCGCTGGTGGGCGTCGGCATGCGCTCGCACGCGGGCATCGCCAGCAAGATGTTCGACACGCTCGCCAACGAGTCGATCAACATCCAGATGATCTCCACCTCGGAAATCAAGATTTCCGTGGTGATCGCCGAGAAGTACCTGGAACTCGCCGTGCGGTCCCTGCACTCGGCCTTCGAACTGGATCACCCGGTGGTCAGCGAGATCGACTGAAATCAATAGCAAGTTATTGAATTAAAAAATAATATTGGATTTTCTGGCGGGTGGGGCGCGGGCCCCGGGGAATCCCGCCTGCAAAGTTGCGGGTTGTGGACAATACTGTTGTCTACCCGCCGTATTTGCCAGTTCGACGGCAAAGCGTGCACGCCCACGGACGGCGCGGAACGAAGACTGATAGGGAGGTTGGTAATGCTGATTCTGACTCGCCGTGTCGGTGAGACCCTGGTCATCGGTGACAACGTCACCGTGACTGTCCTCGGCGTGAAGGGCAACCAGGTGCGGATCGGCGTCAACGCCCCCCGCGAGGTCGCGGTGCACCGTGAGGAAATCTACCAGCGCATCCAGCAGGAGCGCGAGGGCGGGGAACCGCCGTCCAAGGACTAGACCGACTTTTCCGTCCACCCTCTGACCACGCACCGATTCCGCACGATCCTCTGGGATTCCCCCACCCTCATTTGATATGATTCGCGCTCCGGTCAGCCGGCACCCCGTGCCGTTCCTGCCGGCAAGGACAGATACCCGCATCGGGCAGGGACGAAACCGATACCGTTCCCCCATTTGCGACCCGTTCCCGGAGAGGTGGCCGAGTGGCTGAAGGCGCGCCCCTGCTAAGGGCGTATGGGCTTTAACTCCCATCGAGGGTTCGAATCCCTCCCTCTCCGCCAG
>JBFGWM010000081.1:0-10809 GCA_041588495.1 Pseudomonadales bacterium
CATTCGCGCATCTCCTGCAGGGCACCCTCGAAAAGGCCGAAGCGCAAGGTGTCGTTGGCGCCGCACCGCAGCCCCGACTGGATCGATTCCGCGAGCAGGAAATCCTCGCTCAGCACCGCGCAGGCGATTTCGTGATTGCGTTGCCAGTGGCGCGATTCCTTCTCGCTGCGCCGCTTCGCGGCTGGCACCAGGGTGGTGATCTCGATTTCGCTGCGGTCGATGGCGAGGGGTCGGGTGCGGATCAGGTTGATGTTGTCGTGTTGAACCAGCAGCGATGCGGAAGGGGTTAGTTGATAGACCATGTGGGTCACCGCACGGATGTCCCATTGGTCGCGGGGCTCGTTGGCCAGTTCCTCCAGGTTGTTGCGCGGCAGCACCGAGCGCACGTGGTAGCCGAACAGGTCCCAGATGGCGCAGTTGTCCGGGAAGTCCGGGGCGATGGTCCGGCGGTGCGCCTGGCGGAAATGATAGGCCTCCAGTCCACCATCGAGGATGAGCTTCCAGTTGGCTTTCCAGACACGGGTCTCGCTGGCCCAGGGTACAAGCGTGCCAAGACGCAGGTCATCCAGTTCCACGGCCAGGTCGCGGGGCATGAAGTCATCCCAGGCCATGGCCCCCTCAATGGCGGGCGTGACCCAGATCAGGCCGAGGTGCTCCTCTGTCGGGAGCCGAACCAGCCCGTTACAGGTCCGGTCGAGATCGGGGAATCCGTCTGGGTGGGGAACTCCCGCCAGCGTGCCGTCCGAGGCGTAGGTCCAGGCATGGTAAGGACAGGAATAATGCTTTTGATTACCGGACGCCTCTCCCACCACCCGCGCGCCGCGGTGGCGGCACACGTTGATAAAGGCTCCGACAGCGCCATTGCCGTCCCGACTAACCAGGATGGGGGTGCCAGCGAGTTCCGTGGTCATGAAGTCATGCGCCCCCGCCAGCCGGGACGCCGGCCCGACCACCTGGGGCAGGCGGCGGAACAGGCGGTCCATCTCGCGCAGGTACGGGTCAGGGTCCGTATAGCGGCTCACGGGGACCCGGGCTTCCCGTGGTGCCTGCTGCGTGGAGCCGGCTCGCAGGTGGGCCAGGCAGCGCTCGATGAGCGCGATTTCAGTATCCCTTTGCATGGCGGTCTGGGGTCTCCCGGGTCCTGGGGGCCGCTGACAGGGTAGGCCAGGCCCGGCACCGGTAAAAGGCCCCCCTTTCCCCCGGGCCGAATTCATTGATAATGGCGTGCAACCCATGGTCCTGTCGCCACTCATCAGATCGAAAAAGGTACCCGAATGCGCCTCCGCGACGCCAACGATTATGATCCCACCTGGGCCACCAAGGCCCGTACCCGCCAGCCGCTTCCCGAACAGGTCGATGTCGCCATCGTTGGCGCCGGGCTGGGCGGTCTCACCGCCGGCGCCTACCTGGCCCGTGCCGGTTACCGGGTCGCACTGTTCGACCAGCACTACGTCGCGGGCGGTTGCTGCACCCAGTTCAGTCGCGGCGGACCGCGTAACCGTTACAACTTCGACATCGGCCTGCATTACATTGGTGACTGTACCGACACCGGCAAGATTCCCCGCCTGTTGTCCGGCATCGGGATCGAACTTGATTACGTCCCGATGGACCAGGACGGGTTCGATACCCTGGTGTTCCCCGACTTCCGCTTCCGCATTCCCGCCGATCACGGCGTGTTCCGGGACCGCATGGTGGAGATGTTCCCGGCCGAGAAGCGCGGCATCGACCGCTACGTGCGCTTCCTGCGCGAGGTGGACGATTTCCAGCGGCGCATGGAAGCGGCACGGGGTCGCATGGGTTTCGGCATGGCCGCCTGGGCACTGACCCGCGGACGGCTGGCCGCAAAATATCGCGGGGCCACCCTCGAACAGTTGCTCGACAGCTGCTCCCGCGACCCGCAGGTGCGTGCGGTGATGGCGGGCCAGAACGGCGATTACGGCCTGCCGCCGAGCCGGGTCAGCGCGGCGCTGCACGCAGGGCTCAGCAACCACTATTTTCACGGGGCCTATTACCCGCGCGGCGGCGGCCAGGTCATCGCCGACCGCATTTCCGAGACCATCGAATCACTCGGCGGCACCGTCCACCTGCGGCAGAAGGTCACGGACATCATTGTCGAGGGCGGCGCCGTGCAGGGAATCCGGGTGGCCGGCCACCGCGGGACGAGTAGCGAGGTGCGGGCCGGCGTGGTGCTGTCGAACGCCGATCTCAAGGTCACTTTCGATGAACTCATCGGGCGCGATCACCTGCCTGCGGAATGGCAGGACAAGGTGGGCCGTTTCGAGATGGCCGCGGCCATCTTCATGACCTGCCTGGGCATCGAGGGTCGCATGACGGATTACGGCATGACCAACAGCAACTACTGGCAGTTCGACAGCTACGACTTCGAGGATTTCTACCGCGGCCTGGAGGACGTGCGTCCGCGGGGGGCCTATATCACCAGCGCATCCCTCAAGGATCCGGAAACGCTGCATCACGCCCCCGAGGGCATCAGCAACGTGGAGGCCATGACGGTGCTTTCCGGCAAGCCGGATGACTGGGGTGTGGAGCACGCCGACGCCGAGGCCTGGGTCTACAAGAAGGACGACCGCTACACGGACCTCAAGGCGCGTATCGAGGAGGACCTGGTCGCACGGGTCGCGCGCCTGTTCCCGGGCAGCGGTGACCATATCGTGTTCCGCGAATCGGCGAGCCCCATGTCCCACATCCGTTACACCCTGGCTACTGACGGTACCGGCTACGGACTGGCCGCGACGCCGGAACAGTTCTTCGAGAACCGCCCGGGCTACTCCGGCCCGCTGCCCGGCCTGTTCCTGGCCGGTGCCAGCACCCGGTCGGGACACGGCGTGGTCGGCGCCATGGAGTCAGGGCACAAGGCGGCGCGGCGCATCGCGCGGGAACTGGGCGGGAGCGTGGCCGACCTGCCGGGTTCTGCCGCGGGCTGACCCAGGTTCGACGTCGCGTTCCGGGTAAAACGCCCATAATGGTTGAACCGGGCTTTAGCTGACCCCATTCCAACGCCCGGGAACCTTTGGGGAGGGGAAGACAATGCACGGCATGCTCAAGAGAGCCCTGGATTCCGGCCTGGCGTTGAACGGGCGTGCGACGGAAATCGCCAACAACGCTTTCGACCGCATGTTCCGGCCCGGAACGCTGATCAAGTCCGACCAGACACCCTACGAGGTGATCCACGCCGCGGATCCGATGTCCGTGCGTTACTACCCGCCCCTGCGCGAAGACGAGGTTCCGCTGGTGGACGGCAGCAGCCTTCCGGTCGCGAAGACGCTGCACGAGGTGCCGTTGATCATCGTGCCGCCACTCGCCGCCAGTCCGCTGATCTTCGATCTCCTGCCCGAGCGCAGCATGGTCCGCTACCTGGCCGCGCGCGGGTTCCGGGTCTACCTGATCGACTGGGGTGCCCCGGGCCGTCGGCACTCCCACCTCGGCATCAAGGAGTTCGCCGAGGACATGATGACGGACGCGGTGGCCCAGGTTCGCGCGCACTCCGGCGTTGAGCCGGTCTCGCTTCTCGGCTGGTGCATGGGCGGCTTGTTTTCGCTGATCTATGCAGGCCTGTCCCACGACACCGAAATCCGCAACATCATCACCATCGCCAGTCCCATCGACAGTCGCCAGGGGGGCGCCGGTGGCATGGTGGCGAACGCCCTGACCGGGCCCGCGAACCTGATCCGCAAGTACACCAATTTCCGGCTGCACAAGGTCGATCCCAAGTACCTCCAGGTGCCGGGCTGGTTCAACTCGATCGCGTTCAAGCTCACCAACCCGGTGGGCAGCCTCACCACTTACTGGGACCTCGTCACCCGGCTGTGGGACCGCGAATACGTCGAAGCGCACACGACGACATCGAACTTCCTCGACAAGATGTTCAATTACCCCGGCGGCATCATCCAGGACTTCGTGGTGAAGATGGGTGTCGACAACGATTTCTCCCGGGGCCGTATCGAGATCGGTGACAAGGTGTCGGCCCTGGACCGGGTCGAGTGCTCGCTGCTGGTGTTTGCCGGCGAGGCGGATGCCATCGTCACGCCCCGCGCGGCGCACCGCGTCATTGAACTGGTTTCCTCGGGGGACAAGGAGTTCGTGGTCGCACCGGGCGGACACGCCGGCGTGGTGATGGGCGCCAAGGCACAGAAACTGGTGTGGACCCTGGCCGCTGACTGGTTGCAGACGCGCTCGAGTCTGCGTCGGCGCGCCGCGGCCTGAACGCGGATTACCCGCGGGGCCCCTGCTATCCTGAAAGGGTGATCAGGTTCCTGCAACAAGCGCTGTCGATCTGCATGGTCGTTGGCGCGCTTGCCTCCATTCCCCTGCCGTCCGCGGCGGCGCCGGGCGATGCCCTGCTGGTCAACATCGACGGGCCCATCGGGCCGGCGGTGAGCGGACATGTCGTCAAGGCCCTGCAGAATGCCGCCGCCACGGGTGCGCCTTTCGTGGTGCTGCGCATCGACACGCCCGGCGGGCTCGACGCCTCCATGCGCGACATCGTCAAGGCAATACTGAACTCGCCGGTTCCGGTGATCGGCTTCGTCGGGCCCTCGGGCGCGCGCGCCGCCAGCGCCGGCACGTACATTCTCTATGCCACCCACGTGGCGGCCATGGCCCCGGCGACCAACCTGGGTGCGGCGACCCCGATCCCCATCGGTGGTGCGCCGAAGCCGCCCACCCTGCCCAAGGGGCCGGAAGAGTCTGCCCCAGGCAAGGATGAGGGTGAAAAAACCGAGGCGCCCCCGGAGGCCTCGCCCCAGGATGCCGCCGGCAAGAAGGCCGTCAACGACGCCATCGCCTACATTCGCAGCCTCGCCGAGAAACGCGGCCGCAACGCCGACTGGGCCGAGGAGGCGGTGCGCGATGGCGCGAGTGTTTCCGCTGAAAAGGCCCTGGAGCTCGGCGTCATCGATCTTGTCGCGGAAAGCGTGCCCGCGCTGTTGCGGGAACTGGATGGTCGCAAGGTGCAGGTCGGTGAGCGCGAGGTCGAACTGGCCACGGCCGACGCCGTACTCGAGGAGGTCCTGCCGGATTGGCGGACGCAGTTGCTGGCGGTGATCACCAACCCGACGGTGGCCTACCTGCTTTTGATGATCGGCATCTACGGACTGATCCTGGAGGGTTACAACCCGGGCGCCTTCGTTCCCGGAGTGGTGGGTGCGATCTGCCTGTTGCTGGCCCTGTTCGCATTCCAGGTGCTTCCGGTGAACTACACGGGCCTCCTGCTGATCATCCTCGGCCTGGTGCTGATGATTACCGAAGCCTTCGTGCCCAGCTTCGGAATCCTCGGCTTTGGCGGCATCGCGGCCTTCGTGTTTGGGTCGATCATGCTGATGGATACCGAGGTGCCGGGTTACCAGGTGCCGCTGGCGATGGTGGGCTCCATCGCGCTGGCCGGTGCCCTGCTGGTGGGCGTTACCGTGTACCTGCTGATGAAATCGCGCAAGGCGCCGGTGGTCTCCGGTGCAGAGGCGATCGTGGGCACTTTTGCGGAAGCGATCGAGGATTTTACCGGCGAGGGCACCGTGCACCTGCTGGGCGAGAACTGGCAGGCCCGCTGCGAACAACCGGTGCGCAGGGGACAGCGCGTGGTGGTGACCGCACGCGAGGGATTGCTGTTGACCGTGAAGCCCGCCGACGCGGGCATGAACCAGGGGAGTGAAACCTGATGTTGGCGAATTTCGGTGGTGTGCTGGTGGTGCTGGTCCTGGCCTTCCTGTTCTCGGCGATCCGCATCCTGCCCGAGTACATGCGTGGCGTGGTGTTCACCCTCGGACGTTTCACGGGGGTGAAGGGGCCCGGCCTGATCATCCTGATCCCGGTCATCCAGCGCATGCAGCGCGTGGACCTGCGGGTGATCGTCATGGACGTCCCGACCCAGGATGTCATCTCCCGGGACAACGTGTCGGTAAAGGTCAACGCCGTGGTGTATTTCCGCGTGGTGGAGCCCGAGAAAGCGGTGATCCAGGTGGAGCAGTACTACGACGCGGTAAGCCAGCTTGCGCAGACCACCCTGCGCTCGGTGCTCGGGCAGCACGAGCTCGATGACATGCTTGCCGAGCGCGAGAAACTCAATAAGGACCTGCAGGTGCTGCTCGACAAGCAAACCGATGCCTGGGGCGTGAAAATCAACAACGTGGAGATCAAGCACGTCGACCTCGACGAGAGCATGATCCGCGCCATCGCCCGCCAGGCCGAGGCGGAACGTGCGCGGCGCGCGAAGGTCATCCACGCCGAGGGCGAAGTCCAGGCTTCGGAAAAACTGCGCCTCGCCGCACAGGAACTGGCCCGCGAACCCCAGGCCCTGCAACTGCGTTACCTGCAGACCCTCATCGAGGTCGGTAGCGAACGCAATTCCACCATCGTTTTCCCTCTGCCGATCGACCTGATTACGCCGCTGCTGAAGAAAGCCGCAGACAAAGAGTGAGCCGTTCGTTCCGGGTGGCCTTCGCGAATTCAATCCCCATCACTTCCTGACATCGGGAGCAGTCCGCCATGATCACCGTGCATCATCTCGAGAACTCCCGTTCCCAGCGCGTCCTGTGGTTGCTGGAGGAGCTGGAAATCCCCTACGAGATCCGGCATTACAAGCGCGACCGCAAGACCAACCTCGCGCCGCCGGAATTGAAATCGGTGCACCCGGTTGGAAAGTCCCCGGTGATCACCGATGGCGATGTGACCGTCGCCGAGACCGGGGCCATCATCGAATACGTGCTGGAACGTCACGGGAAGGGTCGCCTGGTGCCGCCCGCCGGTACCCCCGAACGCCTGCGCTACACCTACTGGCTGCACGCCGCCGAGGGTTCCATCATGCCCCTGTTGGTGATGAAGCTGATCTTTACGCAGACGACGCGCAAGCCGGTGCCCTTTTTCATCCGACCCATTACCAAGGCGGTCGCCAACGAGGTTGGCAAGGCTTACATCGATCCCAGCCTGAAGGCGATGCTCGATTACGCCGAGTCCGAACTGTCACGCAGCGAATGGTTCGCGGGCGACGAATTCAGCGCGGCCGATGTGCAGATGAGCTTCCCGGTCGAAGGTGCCGCGGTGCGAGCCGACCTGTCGGAGGACTATCCCCGCATGCAGGCCTTTCTGGATCGCATTCACGCGCGTCCCGCGTGGAAAAAGGCGTTGGAACGGGGCGGGCCTTATGACCTGTTGTCGTGACGAGTGTATGACCGCGGGTTCCCGCCGCGGCAGTGCCGCCGTTCGATTACAGCGCAGGATTGCAGTGCACCAATACACGCTTCCGGTTTCCAGCGACACGCGTATGAAATGAGAAGAGCTGCCCCGGGTTACAATGGCCTCTTATTCGTCGTTGTACCCTGACGGCACGCAGCAGGCTTCCGGCCAGGAACGTGATCCATGATCGAATCCCTCCTCCTCACCGCCGTTCGCATCAGCACGTTCACCGGACAGGCTCCACTGACCAACGCCAGTGGCTTTTTCTTTGAGCGTGATGAACGACTGTTCCTGGTTTCCAGCCGGCACGTGTTCATCGATGAGGAGAGCGGCCACCTGCCGGACCGCATCACGATTTCGCTGCATGTCGATCGCAGCAACCTGACGCAGTCGATCGGGTTCTCGATTCCCCTGTATCGCGATGGCATGAGCGTGTGGCGGCAGGCCACGGATACTTCCGGCGAAGTGGACGTGGCCGTCATCGAAATCGACCGCGGCGTGTTTCCGGAGAGCGCGGTGTACAGTGCGTTCACCCCGGAACACATCCACGATTCGACGGATGATGTCGAGATCGGTTCCTCGCTGCTGGTCGTTGGTTTCCCCCTCGGGTTTCACGACACGCTGCATCACCTTCCCGTGGTCCGGCATGCCATCAACGCCTCGACACTCAAGTTCCGGTTCCAAGGCATGGGTTACTTTCTGACGGATGCCAGGACGCACCGGGGCACCAGTGGTGCCTGCGTGGTGATGCGATCCGATCATCTGGAAGGACCGCTGCCGTGGAAACTCCTTGGCGTGCATTCGGCCCGCCTCGACCTCGGTACCCGGGACATTGAACTCGACGAGGCGCTGGGCCTGAACTGCACCTGGTTTGCCGATGTCCTGATGCCGCTGACCGGGCCCTGATCCGGGCGGCCGGCAATCGGGCGGCGCGTCATCCCGTGTCGGTTAAGCAGTTAATCAACAGTCGCTCTCCCCTCACCCTGTCCCGCGGGTGCGCGAGACACCATGCTTCCGCTAATCGGGTACACCCCGATGATGGCGTCACCGGAACGCGAGGCGCGCTGAATGAACGGTAGGCGCGCTGGCGAAATTTTGCACTAGAATCGAGCGATAGCCGTTCACGGCAATGTGCCAGGGAGCTTGTGCCCTCCCGTGCAGTTCACCTGGTTTGCCGATCGACTCGCCGATGCGCGGATTCGTGGATCGGCGATTCCCCTGATACCGGAGGTACTGAATGATTTCTTCGTCCCTGCTCCGCCTGGTGCCCCTCGTTGCTGGCCTGATGCTTCCCATCGCGGGCCTGGCTGACAAGATCGAAGCGCAGACCGATGTCTATCTGACCGCAGAGACCGGCAGCGCGCCACGAATCGCGGACAGCACGGGGCGGACCGTCATCTTTCGCGGCATCAACGTGGTGCAGATCGGCGAGTATTTCCAGCAGGATCCGAAGAAACCGCCGCGCTTCGATCTCACCGAGCAGGACTTCGCCGACATCGCCGCGCTGGGTTTCAATCATGTCCGCCTGATCCTCCACTGGTCATTGCTCGAACCCGAGCCCGGCAAGCGTAGCGTCGCGTACCTGGACACCATTCGGCAGGCACTGAAGTGGGCGCGCAAGCACGACCTCTACATCGTGCTCGACATGCACCAGGACGCCTGGGGACCACATGTCGACACGCCGGCAACCGAGACCTGTGCCCCGGGTACCGATCCCGCGGTGGGCTGGGATGGCGCGCCGAAATGGGCGACGCTTACCGATGGACTGCCCACCTGCAAAGCCAACCTGCGGGAACTCTCGCCCGCAGTGGGGCAGGCGTGGACCTCCTTCTGGAAAGACCGTCCCGGCCCCGGGGGTACGGGTATCCAGACCCACCTCGTGGAAACCTGGCGCTGGCTGGTGGATGAACTTGGCGCCGACCCGGTCATCGCCGGCTACGATCCCCTGAACGAGCCGAACCCGGGTTACGGGATCGGCGTCGGGCAGACCGCCAACCTCGGCCTGTACTACCGGCGTGTCATCGACGTGGTGCGGGCCGCCGAGGCGGAAGACGGCCGGCCGGTGCCCGGGGTGGTCTTCTTCGAGCCTGGCGTGGAGTGGTCGGCGGCGGGAATCACCGCACCCCCGCCACCCGGGTTCACCCAGGACCCGGCGATCGTGTTCGCGCCACACATTTACGCGGAATCGATCGCCCCCAACTCCATCCGGGACGGCTGGCAGAATGCCGAAAACGTGGCGCGGATGTTCCAGGCCACGGTGTGGTCGGGGGAGTGGGGCTATTTCAACGAGCCGGCTGCGAACAAGGACCAGTTGCGCAGGTTCGCCCTCGAGGAGGATACCCGCCTGATGCACTCCGCGTTCTGGGACTGGCGCCAGGCCTGTGGTGACCCACACAACTTCTACCCGGATCGCTCGGCGCCGAAAACCCTGAGCCCGAGCCTGGTGCGTTACGAGTGCCCGGTCGAGGTGGGGCCTGACGGCGTCAGTGACATCGAACTCGGTATCCCGAAGGAGTTTTCCGACATGTTGTCGCGGGCCTATCCGCGCGCCGTGCCGGGAACATTACTCAAGATCGAGGCGGACATCGAATCCGGATCCCTGATCGTGCAGGGTTCGACCGAGAAGCCGGGCCTCGCCGACCTGTGGTTCCCCGACCGCGGCACCGGGTCCCCGGTGGTCACCGGCGGCGTGGGAGAGCCACGGATCAAGCGGGTCAACGGAACGAAGCGCGCGGTGGGTGGCTGGCGGGTGCAGATGACAGTCGAGGGCGACTACACGATCACCGGGACGCTCACCGGGAAGAAGTGAGCCAGGTAAGCTGGTTGAGGAGCGATCGGACAGGTAAATTTCGGTGGCCTTTGCGATGGCGGAAATGTACCTCGTAAGCATGAAGCTCGACTGGCTGAATTGGTTTATGCTTCCGACTTTAATTTGTTAGCGGAAATCCATGAGTCGTATCAGTATTCTTGTTCCCGTGTACAACGAGGAGTGCAGCGTAGAGGAACTGCGTCGCCGTATTTTCGCTTCAGTGCCGCCGGGTCACGAGTGCCAGTTATTATTTGTCGATGATGGCAGCAGTGACGGAACATTAGTTCGTTTGAAGGAAATGGCGCAAGAACATGTTGAGTGCCGCTTCCTGTCTTTGTCCCGAAACTTTGGCCACCAAATCGCGTTGAAAGCCGGTCTTGACGTCGCAGAAGGAGACTGCGTCATCGTGATGGACGGTGATTTGCAGCATCCGCCAGAGCAGATTCCTGAAATGCTGGATGCTTGGAGACAAGGTTTTGCCGTTGTTCATATGGTACGCGACGATTCCAATGCGCCTTTTATACGGCGTGTGGCGTCTCGTGGCTTTTATTATCTCGTAAACAAGATCAGCGATTTTCACATCGAACCGGGCGGCGCTTACCTCCTGTTGGACCGAAAAATCGTGGATATCATACGTGGGTCGCAAGAGCGTAATTTTTTTCTTCCAGGCCTGGTTGCCTGGCTGGGGTTCCCACAGGCATCCCTGCGGTTCGTCCCGGGCGAGCGTTTGGCGGGGACCTCAAAGTACAGTGCCAGACGGTTGATTCTGCTCGCGCTGATGGGTCTTACGTCATCAAGCATTCAGCCGCTTCGCC
>JBFGWM010000082.1:0-10728 GCA_041588495.1 Pseudomonadales bacterium
ACCACGCCGGCCCCGACGGTGCGGCCACCCTCGCGAATTGCGAAGCGCAGGCCATCTTCCATCGCGATCGGCGCGATCAGCGTCACCTTCATGCTCACGTTGTCGCCAGGCATGACCATTTCAACGCCTTCCGGCAATTCGCAGGCGCCGGTCACGTCCGTCGTCCGGAAGTAGAACTGCGGACGGTACCCCTTGAAGAACGGCGTGTGACGACCACCCTCTTCCTTGCTCAGCACGTAGACCTCGCACTCAAACTTGGTGTGCGGGTTGATCGTGCCCGGTACCGCAAGCACCTGACCACGCTCAACATCTTCGCGCTTCGTGCCACGCAGCAGGACACCGACATTCTCGCCAGCACGCCCTTCGTCGAGCAGCTTGCGGAACATCTCAACGCCCGTACAGGTCGTCTTCTGGGTGTCCCGGATACCGACGATTTCAACCTCGTCGCCCACCTTCACGATGCCGCGCTCGACACGACCCGTTACCACCGTACCGCGACCCGAAATCGAGAACACGTCCTCGATCGGCATCAGGAACGGCTGGTCGATGGGTCGCTCCGGCTCCGGAATGTACTCGTCCAGCGTCTCAACCAGCTTCTTCACCGCCGGCGTGCCGATATCCGAGGAATCACCTTCCAGGGCCTTCAGGGCCGATCCAATGATGATCGGGGTGTCGTCGCCAGGGAACTCGTACTGGTTCAGCAGGTCACGGACCTCCATCTCAACCAGTTCCAGGAGCTCCTCGTCGTCCACCATGTCCGCCTTGTTCATGAACACGACGATGTACGGTACGCCAACCTGACGCGCCAGCAGGATGTGCTCACGGGTCTGCGGCATCGGGCCGTCTGCCGCGGATACCACCAGGATCGCGCCGTCCATCTGCGCAGCACCCGTGATCATGTTCTTCACGTAGTCCGCGTGGCCCGGGCAGTCCACGTGCGCGTAGTGGCGCTCCGGGGACTGGTACTCAACGTGAGCCGTCGCGATCGTGATACCACGTGCGCGCTCTTCAGGAGCATTGTCGATCTGGTCGAACGCCTTCGCCTCGCCTCCGCCGAACTCCTCCGCACATACCCGGGTCAGCGCCGCAGTCAGCGTGGTCTTGCCGTGATCCACGTGACCAATCGTACCCACATTAATATGGGGTTTCGTGCGTTCAAATTTTTCCTTGGACACGGCTCTGTCTCCCTGGGTCTTGTATGGTCAGGTTCGTATAGTCAGTTCTTCATCACCGCTTCGGTGATACTGGAAGGCGCTTCGTTGTATTTCTCGAACTCCATGGAGTAGGTGGCACGCCCCTGGGTCGCAGAGCGCAGGTCTGTGGCATAACCGAACATCTCACCCAGCGGGACCTCCGCGCGGATGATCTTGCCAGCAGGGCCGTCCTCCATCCCGAGCACCATGCCGCGCCGGCGGTTCAGGTCACCAACCACGTCACCCATGTACTCTTCGGGCGTCACCACCTCGACCTTCATCACGGGCTCGAGAAGAACCGGACTCGCCTTGCCAGCACCTTCCTTGAAGGCCATCGAACCGGCGATCTTGAACGCCATTTCGCTGGAGTCGACCTCGTGGTAGGAACCGTCAAACAGCGTGACCTTGACGTCGACGAGCGGGTACCCGGCAATCACGCCGTTTTGCATCTGCTCCTGGATGCCCTTGTCCACCGCCGGAATGTATTCTTTGGGAACCACACCACCGACAATCTTGTTCTCGAACTCGTAGCCCGCGCCGCGCTCCTGGGGCTCAATCTTGAGCCAGACGTGACCGTACTGGCCACGACCACCGGTCTGACGCACATACTTGCCCTCGATCTCCGTGGGCTTACGCACCGTCTCGCGATAAGCGACCTGGGGCTTACCGATGTTGGCCTCCACGCTGAACTCGCGACGCATGCGGTCGACGATGATGTCCAGGTGAAGTTCGCCCATACCGGAAATAATGGTCTGCCCGGACTCCTCGTCGGTTTGCACCCGGAAGGACGGGTCCTCCTGGGCGAGCTTGCCGAGGGCGATACCCATCTTTTCCTGGTCTGCCTTCGACTTCGGCTCCACCGCCACAGAGATCACGGGCTCAGGGAACTCCATGCGCTCCAATGTGATCTGCTTTTCAAGGTCACAAAGCGTGTCGCCGGTCGTGACGTCCTTGAGCCCGATGCAGGCCGCGATGTCACCCGCGCGAACTTCCTTGATCTCCTTGCGTTCCTTCGAATGCATCTGCACCAGGCGACCGATGCGCTCTTTGCGCGACTTCACCGGGTTGTAAACGGTGGAACCGGACTCAACCACACCCGAATACACGCGGATAAAGGTCAGCGTACCGACAAACGGATCAGTCGCGATCTTGAACGCCAGAGCAGAAAACGGCTCGTCATCGTTCGGGTGCCGCTCACCGGAAGACTCGTCGGGGAGGATGCCCTTGATCGCGGGGACCTCGTCGGGCGCCGGCAGGTATTCAATCACGGCATCCAGCAGGGCCTGTACACCCTTGTCCTTGAAGGCGGAGCCGCACAGCGCGGGAACAATTTCATTGGCGAGAGTGCGAATGCGCAGGCCCTTACGGATCTCATCTTCACTGAGGTCACCTTCTTCAAGGTAACTCTCCATGAGTTCCTCGCTGGCCTCGGCGGCGCACTCGATCATTTCCTCGCGCAACTGCTCACACTCGGCAAGCATTTCTGCGGGGATATCGGCAAGCTCGTAGGTCATGCCGCGATCTTCCTCGTTCCAGAAGATCGCCTTCATGCGAATGAGGTCGACGACGCCCTTGAAATTCTCTTCTGCGCCGATGTTCAACTGGATGGGCACCGGCTTCGCGGCGAGACGATCCTTGATCTGGCCAACCACTCGCTTGAAGTCAGCGCCTGCACGATCCATCTTGTTGACGAACACCAACCGCGGCACGCCGTACTTGTTGGCCTGACGCCAAACCGTCTCCGACTGGGGCTCGACCCCGGAGGTGCCGCAGAACACAACCACCGCGCCATCCAGGACCCGCAGGGAACGCTCCACCTCGATGGTAAAATCGACGTGTCCCGGGGTATCGATGATGTTCACCCGGTGCTTGTCGTACTGCTGGTTCATGCCCGCCCAGAACACCGTCGTAGCAGCGGACGTGATGGTAATACCGCGCTCCTGCTCCTGCTCCATCCAGTCCATGGTGGCATTGCCGTCATGGACCTCACCCATCTTGTGGGAGATGCCGGTATAGAACAGCACGCGCTCGGTGGTCGTGGTCTTACCAGCGTCCACGTGCGCACAAATGCCGATGTTGCGATAGAGTTTGAGAGGTGTCGTACGCGCCACTGCGATATGCCCCGGTTAAATAAGAAAATCAGAAACGATAGTGTGAGAACGCCTTGTTGGCTTCCGCCATGCGATGCACGTCTTCACGCTTTTTAACCGCCGAGCCCTTACCCTGAGATGCGTCCAGCATTTCACCGGCCAGGCGCTGCGCCATGGACTTCTCGCCACGCCGACGGGCAGCGTCCACAAGCCAGCGCATGGAAAGAGCGACCTGGCGACTGGGACGAACCTCGACCGGCACCTGATAGGTTGCACCACCGACGCGCCGCGACTTGACCTCGACGACCGGCTTGATCATCTCCAGCGCTTTCTCAAACGTTTCGATCGGATCGCCACCACCCCGCTCCTGGATACGCTCCAAGGCGCCATACACGATGGACTCAGCCACGGATTTCTTGCCGGCTTCCATGACGTGGTTGATGAACTTGGCCAGGGTCTGGCTACCGAACTTGGGATCGGGCAGGATCGCCCGTTGCTGCACTACGCGCCTTCTTGGCATGAACTCAACCTCTATTCAGTCGGGTTAAACGCTTCAGGATGGTCCGGGATTCCGCACGTGGTGCGCACCCGGCCTTACTGCCAAACGCCGATCGATCAGGACTTGGGTCGTTTGGTACCGTACTTGGAACGACCCTGCTTACGATTGTTGACTCCGGACGTGTCGAGGCTGCCGCGCACCGTGTGATAACGCACACCCGGCAAATCCTTGACCCGGCCGCCACGAATCAGCACCACCGAGTGCTCCTGCAGGTTGTGCCCCTCACCGCCGATGTACGAGGTAACCTCGTAACCGTTGGTCAGGCGTACCCGGCATACCTTCCGCAGGGCGGAGTTCGGCTTCTTCGGCGTGGTCGTGTAAACCCGCGTGCAGACTCCCCTTTTCTGGGGACAGGACTGCAGGGCAGGTACGTCACTCTTGACCCGCCGTTGCTTCCGCGGCTTGCGAACCAGCTGGTTGATCGTCGCCATGCGACACTCCCGTGTTACTTCGTTTAGCTATTCAAGGGCCGAACAAAAAGGCAGGCCTCGCAGAGTCCTGCCCTTAAAAAAGAGGCGAGATTCTATAGACCCCGCACCTTCGCGTCAAGGCACCCGCGTTTTCCGGGGACTCAGGAGTCCCCGGAATTCAGTGCCTCGCTGAGCGCCTGTTCCACATCACTCGCGCTAACCGCCTCAAGACCCTCCGCCATCTGCCGCTTCCGCTTGCGGTCCGAATGGTAGGTCAGACCGGTACCCGCCGGAATCAGTCGTCCCACGACGACATTTTCCTTCAGACCGCGCAGGTAGTCGCGCTTACCGGTCACCGCGGCCTCGGTCAGCACGCGGGTGGTCTCCTGGAAGGAGGCCGCCGATATACACGACTCCGTGGCCAGCGAGGCTTTGGTGATGCCCAGCAGGACCCGGTCGAAAGTAGCGGGTTCCTTGCCTTCCGCTGCCAGCCGGTCATTCTCCTCGCGTACACGGGTGAATTCAGCCTGGTCGCCCTTGATGTAACTGGAGTCGCCGACATCGGTGATTTCCACCTTGCGCAGCATCTGCCGGACAATGACCTCGATGTGCTTGTCGTTGATCTTTACACCCTGGAGACGGTAAACGTCCTGGATCTCGTTGATGATGTAGCGAGCCAGCTCCCCGATTCCAAGCAGGCGCAGGATGTCATGGGGATCAGAAGGCCCTGCGGAGATCACCTCACCCTGGTTGACGCTTTCACCCTCAAACACCTCGAGGTTGCGCCACTTCGGAATCAACGTCTCATATACTTCGCCGCCATCTGTCGGCGTGATCACCAGTCGCTTCTTGCCCTTGGTTTCCTTGCCGAAGCTCACGAGACCGGTAATCTCGGCGAGAATCGCCGGATCCTTCGGCTTGCGGGCCTCGAACAGGTCGGCCACCCGTGGCAGACCACCGGTGATGTCCCGGGTCTTGGTGACCTGGGGAATCCGCGCGACCGTGTCGCCCAGCTTGATCTCGTCACCATCTTTCAGGTTGGTGAGCAGCGAGCCGTCGACCAGCGGATAGATGGCCGGCGCACTGGCGCCCGGCAGGCTCAGAACCTTGCCCTTCTCATCCACAAGTCGCACCGAGGGCAGCGGATCGTGCCAGTCGCGCTTCTCGCGCTTGGCGCGATCGCGCTCGATCTTGATCTTCGCCGTGTCATGCTTGATCAGCAGCGTCTTGAGGCCGGTAACCGGATCGGTCTCCTCCTCACAGGTCAGGCCCTTGATCAGGTCAATGAACTCGATACGGCCGGCGACCTCGGAGACGATCGGGTGGTGGTGGGGGTCCCAGCGCGCGATGACCGTCCCGGCCTTGACCTGGTCCCCATCCTTGACGCTCAACTCCGCACCGTAAACCAGCTTGTGGCGTTCACGTTCACGGCCGTGGGTGTCGATAATGGCCAGGGTGGTCGAGCGGGAAACGATGACGAGGTGGCCCTTGTCGTTCTCCACGAACTTCGGGTCGTGCAGGCGCACGGTACCGTCCGTGTTCACCTCGATATGATCGACCGTGCCCCGCGAAGCCGCACCACCGATGTGGAAGGTGCGCATGGTCAGCTGGGTACCCGGCTCACCGATGGACTGCGCGGCAACCACACCGATGGCCTCGCCGATATTGGCAACGTGCCCGCGGGCCAGATCGCGCCCGTAGCAAAGGGAGCAAACCCCGTAGCGGGTGTCGCAGGTGATCGGCGAACGGACGGTGACTTCGTCGACGCCGTTCTTTTCCAGCTTGTCGACCAGGTACTCGTCCAGCAGCGTACCGCCAGGAACAAGAACATCATCGGTACCCGGGACGAACACTTCGGTCGCGGTCACTCGACCCAGCACCCGTTCACCAAGCGCTTCCACCACGTCTCCGCCCTCGATCAGCGGGGTGATCAGGAGGCCGTTATCGGTACCGCAGTCATGCTCGGTGACCACGAGATCCTGGGCCACGTCGACCAGGCGACGCGTGAGGTAACCGGAGTTCGCCGTCTTCAACGCCGTGTCGGCCAGACCCTTCCGGGCGCCGTGGGTGGAGATGAAGTACTGCAGTACGGACAGCCCCTCGCGGAAATTCGCCGTGATCGGCGTCTCGATGATCGAGCCATCCGGCTTGGCCATCAGACCCCGCATACCCGCCAACTGGCGAATCTGCGCCGCGGAGCCCCGGGCGCCGGAGTCCGCCATCATGAACACGGAGTTGAAGGACTGCTGGCGAACCGTCTTGCCCTCGCGATCCTGCACCTCTTCGGTAGCGAGGTTTTCCATCATCGCCTTGGCGATCATGTCATTCGCGCGGGACCAGATATCCACCACCTTGTTGTACTTCTCGCCCTTGGTGACCAGGCCCGAGGAATACTGGGACTCGATTTCCTGCACCTGCTTTTCAGCCTGCTCGATGATTTCCTGCTTCTCATCGGGAATGGCGAAGTCATCGACGCCGATCGAGGCGCCCGACCAGGTCGCATTGGAGAAGCCCATGTACATCAACTGGTCGGCGAAAATAACGGTCGCCTTCAGGCCGACGCGCCGGTAGCAGGTGTTGATCAGCCGGGAAATAGCCTTCTTGTTCATACCGTTGAACGCCCCGGAGGCACGCTCTTCTTCGGTACCGTTGATCAGGTCGTATGACAGCCCCCGGGGAACGATCCGCCACAAAATGGCACGTCCGACGGTCGTGTCAACGATGCGGGTCTGCTCGGTACTCCCGCCCTCGTCGTCGATCAGCAATTCATGGATGCGCACCTTGACCCGCGCCTGCAGGGCAACCTGCTGGGCACCAAAGGCACGTTCGACCTCGGCAATCCCGGAAAACACCATGCCCTCACCCAGCGCATTAACCTTTTCGCGGGTCATGTAGTAGAGGCCGAGAACCACGTCCTGGGACGGCACGATGATCGGCTCGCCATTGGCCGGGGACAGGATGTTGTTGGTCGACATCATCAAAGCGCGCGCTTCCAGCTGCGCCTCGACGGTCAACGGAACGTGCACGGCCATCTGGTCGCCATCGAAGTCAGCGTTGTAAGCCGCGCAAACCAGCGGGTGCAACTGGATCGCCTTGCCCTCGATCAGAACCGGCTCAAACGCCTGGATACCGAGACGGTGCAGGGTCGGCGCACGGTTGAGCATGACCGGGTGCTCCCGGATCACCTCGGCGAGGATGTCCCAGACTTCCGCGGTCTCCCGCTCGACCATCTTCTTGGCCGCCTTGATGGTGGTGGCCAGGCCGCGATGCGCAAGCTTGCTGAAGATGAACGGCTTGAACAGCTCCAATGCCATCTTTTTCGGCAGACCGCATTGGTGCAGGCGTAACGTCGGGCCCACAACGATAACGGAGCGGCCGGAATAGTCGACCCGCTTACCCAGCAGGTTCTGACGGAAACGCCCCTGCTTGCCCTTGATCATGTCGGCAAGGGACTTGAGCGGACGCTTGTTGGAACCCGTAATGGCACGCCCGCGACGGCCGTTGTCCAACAGGGCGTCGACAGCCTCCTGCAACATCCGCTTCTCGTTGCGCACGATAATGTCCGGCGCACTGAGATCGAGCAGGCGCTTCAGGCGATTGTTACGGTTGATGACCCGCCGATAGAGGTCATTCAGGTCCGAGGTCGCGAAGCGGCCACCATCGAGGGGAACCAGCGGACGCAGGTCCGGCGGCAATACCGGCAGGACACTGAGCACCATCCACGCAGGATGGTTTCCGGAATTCTGGAAGGCCTCCAGCAGCTTGAGGCGCTTCGACAGCTTCTTGATCTTGGTGTCGGAGTTGGTCGTCGGGATCTCCTCGCGAATCGCCGCGATTTCCTTCTCCAGGTCGATGTTGCCGAGCAGATCCTGGATCGCCTCGGCACCCATCTTGGCAACGAACTCGTCCCCGTACTCTTCAAGCTTTTCGTAATACTGTTCGTCGTTCAGTACCGCACCCTTTTCGAGGTCGGTCATGCCCGGATCGAGCACCACGTAGGACTCGAAGTAGAGCACTCGCTCGATATCGCGCAGGGTCATGTCGAGCATCAGCCCGATCCGGGACGGCAGCGACTTCAGGAACCAGATGTGTGCAACAGGGCTGGCCAGTTCGATGTGCCCCATGCGATCCCGGCGAACCTTGGTCAGGGTCACCTCGACCCCGCACTTCTCGCAGATCACGCCACGATGCTTCATGCGCTTGTACTTTCCGCACAGGCATTCGTAGTCCTTGACCGGACCAAAAATGCGCGCACAGAACAGGCCGTCACGTTCCGGCTTGAAAGTCCGGTAGTTGATCGTCTCGGGCTTCTTCACTTCGCCGAAGGACCAGGAGCGGATCATCTCGGGTGACGCCAAAGAAATGCGAATGGCGTCGAATTCCTCGACATGTCCTTGCTGCTTCAGCAGGTTGAGTAAGTCTTTCAAGGCTTTTCTCCCACCGGATTGTTTCCAGTTATTGCGCGGGCCTGTCTCCGCATGCAACCAGTACGGTCGATCACTCGCATTCCAGTTCGATGTCGATACCCAGCGAACGGATTTCCTTGACCAGCACGTTGAAGGATTCCGGCATGCCGGCCTCCATGCGGTGGTCACCATCGACGATGTTCTTGTACATCTTCGTGCGCCCGTTCACGTCGTCCGACTTGACTGTCAGCATTTCCTGCAGGGTGTAGGCGGCACCGTACGCTTCCAGCGCCCAGACCTCCATTTCCCCGAAGCGCTGGCCACCGAACTGTGCCTTGCCACCCAGCGGCTGCTGGGTCACGAGACTGTAGGAGCCCGTTGAGCGCGAATGCATCTTGTCATCGACGAGGTGATTCAGCTTGAGCATGTACATGTATCCGACCGTGATCGGCTGGTCGAAAGCTTCCCCGGTTCGGCCGTCGTACAACTCGGTCTGACCACTCGGCGGTAATCCGGCGATTTCCAGCATCTCCTTGATCTCGGCCTCGTTACAGCCGTCGAACACCGGAGTCGCCATCGGAACGCCGTTGCGGATGTTCTTCGCCAGTTCGATGACTTCCTCGTCATTGAACTCCTTGAGTTCGATCCGCTTGCGCCCGCTCGAGGTGTAGGCCTTGTCGATGAACTTCCGCAGTTCCTCAACCTTTGCGTGCTGATCCAGCATCTCGCCGACGCGCCAGCCCAGCCCCTTGGCCGCCCATCCGAGGTGGGCCTCCAGAATCTGCCCGACATTCATACGTGACGGAACACCCAGGGGATTGAGCACGATGTCGACCGGATTGCCATCTACGTCGTAGGGCATGTCCTCCACCGGCATGATCACCGAGATGACACCCTTGTTCCCGTGGCGCCCGGCCATCTTGTCGCCAGGCTGCACCCGGCGCTTGATGGCGAGATAGACCTTCACGATCTTCAGTACACCGGGAGCAAGATCATCGCCACGGGACAGTTTCGTCTTCTTGTCCTGGTAGAGCTTTTCCTGCTCGTCCTTCAGTTCCGTCAGGTAGGCCTCGGCTTTTTCAAGCTGCTCCTGAACCTGCTCGTCCTGAACCCGAAGCTTGAACCAGTCCGCCGCATCCAGGCCGTCGAGAATGGCACTGTCGAGCACCGTTCCCTTTTTCTGGCCGGCGCCACCGGTCACCTTCTGTCCATCCAGTACCGGGCGCAAGCGCGCCAGGGTCGCGGATTCCACGATCCGATACTCGTCGTTGAGATCCTTGCGAATCTTCTCCAGCTGCGCCTTGTCGTTGGCACGCGCACGTTCATCCTTGGGAATCCCGTCGCGAGTGAACACCTGCACATCGATCACCGTACCGTTCATGCCGGTCGGAACGCGCAGGGAGGTGTCCTTCACATCGGAAGCCTTCTCACCGAAGATCGCCCGCAGGAGCTTCTCTTCCGGTGTCAGCTGGGTTTCACCCTTGGGCGTTACCTTGCCGACCAGGATGTCGCTCGGGCCCACCTCGGCACCGATAAAGACGAGTCCCGACTCGTCGAGCTTGCCGAGCGCCTGCTCTCCGACATTGGGAATGTCCGCGGTGATTTCCTCGGGACCCAGTTTCGTGTCACGCGCGAAGCAGGTGAGTTCCTGGATATGGATGGTCGTGAAACGATCCTCCTGGACAACCCGCTCGGAAATGAGGATCGAGTCCTCGAAGTTGTATCCGTTCCAGGGCATGAACGCGACGCGCATGTTCTGGCCCAGGGCCAGTTCACCCATGTCGATCGACGGGCCATCGGCGAGAATGTCGCCACGCTCGATCGTGTCGCCCTGGCGCACTACCGGCCACTGGTTGATACAGGTGTTCTGGTTGGATCGCGTGTACTTGATGAGGTTGTAGATGTCGACCCCGGCCTCCCCGGCCTGGGTCTCCTCGTCGCGCACGCGAACCACGATACGTCCGGCATCGACACTTTCGACGCGACCGCCACGACGGGCAACGAGGCACACGCCGGAGTCCCGCGCCACGTGGCGCTCCATGCCGGTACCCACCAGCGGTTTTTCGGTGC
>JBFGWM010000083.1:0-10667 GCA_041588495.1 Pseudomonadales bacterium
CCTGGTGGTGGCGGCCCTGGTGGTGGCGGCCCTGGTGGTGGCGGCCCTGGTGGTGGCGGCCCTGGTGGTGGCGGCCCTGGTGGTGGCGGCCCTGGTGGCGGCGGCCCTGGTGGCGGCGGCCCTGGTGGCGGCGGCCCTGGTGGTGGCGGCCCTGGTGGCGGTGCGGGGGCGTTCGACTCCAGCGAGCTGCACACCCTTCAGTCACTGTTCGGACTACAGCGCGAGGTCCTCGGCACGCCGCCGCGGAATGCGGGAGAGGCACGCGGCGGCGCCGTGATGCCCACCGACCAGATTCTCGGCGCCCTGAAAAGCCTGCAGGAAAAACATGCGGTTCCGCTGCAGCCAGACCGTGACATCGAGGAGGCCGTACGCGAGGAACTCGGCACGCTCGCCCCCGAAATGGCCGGCCTCGAACTGGCAGAAGCGCAGCGCGTTCCGATGGACCTGGTCCGGCACGTGTTTTCCAGCATCGACGCGGACACCAAGCTGCCCATGGAAACCCGTGGCTGGCTGCGGCAACTGGAAGCACCGCTGCTGAAAACCGTGCTGACCGACGAGAATTTCATCAACGATCGCCAACATCCCGCCCGCCAGGTCGTGAACAACATGACCCGCCTCGCCAGCGACCGCACCATGGCGGCAACCGGCCTGGACCGCACCCTGCAACACTTCGCGGACCGGATCGCAGCGGAGTACCAGGACAACCAGGGGGTGTTCGAGGAAGTGCTGCGCGGGGTGAAAAGCCTGGTGGAACGCAGGGACACAGCCTACGAGCGCAGCCTGCAGCGAATCGCCAGTACCCAGCAAGGGCACCAGCGGCTGATCGAGGCCCGGCGCAAGGTCGGCAGGCGGCTCGCCGCAGTCACCGGCGACGGCAGCGTGGCCATGATCCTGAAGACCCTTATCGAGGAAACCTGGCGTGACTACCTGGTTTCGCTGCTGGTTCGCGAGGGCGAGGAAAACCAGGACTACGAGGATGGGATCCGCGTGGTGGAACTACTGGCCGACTGGTTGAACCCGACCGATTTTCGCGCCGGGAACCCATCGTTTACAGAAACCCATATCGAGGAAATCGCCTTCGTGAAATCCACCCTCGAGGCGGGTCTCGCGAAAGCGTCCACGGATGCTTACCTGCAGGAAACCCTGACCGGGATCATTGCCGACATCCTGGACGGAAAAGAGGATGAGATCGATCCGGATCACCTCCAGGCCTCACCGCTCAACCCGGACCTGCTTCACCTCTCGGGCTCACGCCTCATCGAGGCGGATCTGCAGAGCCTTTCCAATGAAGAACGCCGGCTGTTGCGCCGCCTGCGGAACTTCCGGACCGGGGAAACCCTGATCCTGAACCCGGAATCGGAATCCGCCCAGCGGGTTCGCCTGGCCTGGCGGGCGGAAGACGCCTCAAGGTTCGTGTTCGTCGACGACCGCGGCCTGCAGGCCTGCGAGAAATCCGCCGATGAGCTGGTTCACGAGATCCAGCGTGATGAGGCGGAAATTGTCTCCGGCGAGGAAATGACAATCCTCGACCAAAGCATCTTCCGCATGATCCAGGATACCTATGGAAAGCTCGCTCACGAGGTGACCCATGACCGCGTCACCGGCATCTGCAACCGCAAGCAGTTCATGCTCGAACTCGAGGATGCCATCCGCGAGGCCCGCAGGGACGACGTGGAAGAGGTGCTCTGCTACGTCGACCTCGACCAGTTCAAGGTGGTGAACAGTGACGTGGGACACACGGCCGGCGACGCCCTGCTACAGGCCGTCTCGGAAATCATCGAGAAAACGGCGCCGAATGGGAGCACCATTGGCCGGCTGGGTGGAGACGAGTTTGGAATATTGCTCAGGAAAGCTTCTCCCAAGATCGGAAAACTGTTTGCCGAGCGCCTGCGCAAGGTCATTGCCGATTTTCGATTCGAATGGGAGGGCAAGCCGTTCCGGCCCACGGCCAGTATCGGCGTGGTGCCGATCACCTACGCCACCGAGGACGTGAACATGCTGATGCGCGCCGCGGACACCACCTGTTACACGGCGAAGGAAGAGGGGCGCAACCGGGTCAAGGTTTACCTGGGAGAGGGCAAGACCCCCTCACGCCAGAGCCAGATCATGGCCTGGGTCTCGCGCATCAATCTCGCCCTGGAGAATAACCTGCTGCGCCTGCGACTCCAGAGAATCGCGCCGCTCCAGGAAGGCGACACCCACGTCCACAACGAGGTCCTGCTGAGCGTGTTCGACGATGAGGGCGCGCAGGTTTCGCCCGAGGAACTCATCGAGGCCGCGGAGGCCTACGGGCGCATGCAGGCGGTTGATCGCTGGGTGGTGAGCCACACCCTGAAGTGGATGGCGGCCAACCAGGCCAAGGTGGCCGAAATCGGTGGTGTCGCCATCAACCTTTCCGGTGCATCGGTGGGAGACGAGGAGTTCCTGGATTTCCTGCTCGGCGAACTGCGCGCATCCGCGGTACCCACTGACTGGATCTGTTTCGAGGTCACCGAGACGGTCACCGTCGGCGACATCGATGCCGCGGCGGACTTTATCCGCGAGGTACGCAACCATGGCTGCAAGTTCGCCCTCGATGATTTCGGGTCCGGCCTCGCCTCCTATGCCTACCTGAAGAACCTCCCCGTCGACTACCTGAAGATCGACGGCGTGTTCATTCGCGATATCGTAGAGTCCAAGGCCGACCTCGCCATGGTCAAGTCGATCAACGAGATCAGCCATTTTCTCGGCAAGAAAACCATCGCGGAGTACGTGGAAAACGAGGAGATTCTCACCCTGCTGCGCGAGATCGGGATCGACTACGCGCAGGGATGGGGCGTGCAGAAACCGGTAATGATGGACGAGCTTTGATCAGCACTGCCTGCCGACTTCCTTCGAGACATCAATAATTTACCAATCGTAATTTATCGGCCGGCCTCGCCGTGGCCGCGCGCAGTGACTAGACTTCCTGCGTACAACTCAGATCCCGGTTCATGGAGGAAGACCCCGATGTATGCAGGCTTCGATAGCACCCGAAACAGGCTGCGCGCCATGCTCCCGGCAACGCTGGCATTCCTGGTGATGACCGCAGGACCCGCCCGGGCCGAATGGGTGGAATGGGTGGCAGACGCCAGCGTCTCCGCCAATTACCGCCACAACATGAACTTCGCGCCGTTCCGCACCAATGCGGAAAACGACTACGTGCTGGAAGGAGATTTTTCCGTCGGCCGCTTCTTCCAGGCCGCCGAACACACGCGGATCGGTTTTCGCGCCTCACTGACCGGCATGCTGCACGAACGCTTCGACAAGCTGAACGGCGTGATCGGCGGTATCAGCGTCATCGGGATCCACAAGTTCGGGCTTGGCGACGCCCCGGTCGCGCGCCTGCACCTGACCCAGGAGGCCCTGGAGATTCGCGATGAACAGCGCGAGGGCCGGCGTTACGAGATGGGCCTGAACTTCAGCAAGCGTATCACCGAGCGGTTCGACGGCAGTGTTGGCGTCACCAAGAGCATCCGCCACGGTCATCACGGCACCGGCTCGATCATGGGCCTCGATTCCAACGTGTTTGACCAGGTGCAGACGTTGTGGTCGGTACAGGGCAATTACCTGCTTACCGAGCGCAGCCTGATGTCCATGGGATACGGCCACATGACTGGCGAATTCGATTCCCAGTGTCCGCTCATCGGCATCGGAGGGCTGGCCCTCGCCAACCCCGAGATCGAGGCGGCGTCCAACGACACGGTGTTTGGCGGAAACTGTACCTATCGGCTGGACGGCAAAGTCGACATCTATTCGTTGGACTTCAGCTACTTCCTGACCCAGACCACCAGCCTGGATTTCGGCTTCAAGTTCCGCGACGGCCGCGCGGGATCGCTGAATTACAACAGCCCGTCCTACCGGCTGGCGTTCAGCTGGATCTACTGAGCGGGGTCCCGACATGCTGCGTGTAGTCGCCGGCTGCCTGGTGTCCGCCTGTGCCGCCTGGACAGCCGTGAGCCCGGCCTGGGCCGGGTCCCTGACCGTGAAAGTCACCGGCCAGAAAGGAGCCCCGGTGCACGAGGCCGTGGTCTACGTGGTTCCCGGGTCGGCACCGGTCCCGCCTCCGTCCACGACGCCAACCGTCGTCGACCAGGTCGACAAGACCTTCGTGCCCCATGTCGTCGCCCTGCAGGCCGGCAGTTACGTCAACTTTCCCAACCGCGATAACATCCGGCACCACGTGTACTCGTTTTCGGAACCGAAGAAGTTCGAGATCCCGCTCTACGAGGGCATTCCGGCCAACCCGGTCCAGTTTAATAACCCGGGCGTGGTCGCACTCGGCTGCAACATCCACGACTGGATGTCAGGATTCATCGTGGTCACCGAGACCCCGTGGTTCGCCATTACCGGCGAGGACGGCACGGCGGTCCTCGACAATCTTCCCGATGGCGAGCATACGGTGGAGATCTGGCATGAAACGCTCAAGGGAAAACCGGAAAAAACCCGCCAGAAGGTCTCCGTTTCAGGCGGCGCCGGGCCCGTACAGCTGGCCATCACGCAGAAAAAAGTGTTCAGCGCGTTCCGTGGCGCCAGTTCGCGGGGCGGCGGCTACCGTTGACGGGCACACCGCCCGGGGTGCGGTCCACATGACGGCACACCGGACCCAGCCCGGCCACCCGGATCCCCTGAACGTGACATGATGCCGGGCTTCAAGCACCTCCGCACCCGGATCCTGGTCTTCGTGCTGGGCCTGCTCAGCGCAGTACTGGGCAGCTTCTACTTCGCGGTGAACACCGCCAATGTCAGTAACGCACGGGCCCACATCGAGGAGGCCCTGGAACTGACGGTCAGCGCCCTCGAACGTTCTCTCGAGGACCGCGAGCAGAACCTGTTCCATAACGTGCGCCTGCTGTCAGGCGACTACGCGTTCAAGACCGCGTTCGCGACCTCCGAACACCAGACCATCCTGTCCGCGCTCGACAACCACCGCGTACGGGTGGGCGCCGACGTGATGCTGCTGGTGAGCTTCGACGACGAGATCATCGCCGACACCCTGCACCCGGAACTCGACGGCGAGGATTTCCAGTTCCCCGAACTGACCCTGGCTGCCGAGGGCAGCGACTACGGCGAGGCCTCGATGATCGGCTTCATCGACGGTGTGCCCTACCAACTGGTGGTCGTGCCGCTGTTCACGCCGGACCCCAGTGCCTGGATCGTCATCGGTTTCGTCATCGACGACGCATTCGCCCGCGGCCTGCAGGAGCGCACCCGGACCCAGGTCAGCATTCTCTACCAGGCGCCCGAAGCCGCGAACTGGACGCTCTTCACCTCCACGCTGGAAGGCGCGAGCCAGGCGCTCCTGGAGCAGTCCATCAACCGCGGACTGCCACCCGCGGACAAAAGTATCAGCATGCGTTTCGGCCACGAGGAATTCGTGTCCCTGGTGACCCGTATCGGCAATGGCGCATCCAGGCCGATGGTCGCTGTCCTCCAGCGCTCCCTGCGCTCCGCCCTGGAACCCTACCTGCGCCTGCGCCGGCTGCTGGCCCTGATCGTCGCCGCCGGCCTGCTGCTGTCAATTGCCGGGGTCTACCTGATCGCCCGCTCCATCACGCGACCCGTGGATGTGCTCGCCGAAGGCGCCGAGCGCATCGAGCAGGGCGACTACTCGACACCGGTCGTGGTACGCCAGCGCGACGAACTGGGCGGCCTTGCCGGGTCGTTCAACAGCATGATGAAGGGTCTCGAGGAACGGCGCCGGGTTCGCTCCCTGCTCGGGAAGGTGGTGTCACCGGCGATCGCCGAGGAACTGCTCAGCCGCAAGATCGAGCTCGGCGGCGAGGAACGCCAGGTCACGGTGTTGTTTTCCGACGTCCGCGGCTTCACCAGCCTCTGCGAGGGCGCACCGCCAGGGACCATCCTCAATCTCCTGAACCGTTACCTGACCCGCATGACCGCGGTGATCGAGGCCCATGGCGGGGTGGTCGACAAGTACATCGGCGACGCGATCATGGCGCTGTTCGGCGCGCCCCTGCAGATGGACGACGAGGCGGGCTCGGCGGTGCTGACGGCGATGGACATGTGCGGTGCGGCGGCGGAACTCAATGCCGAACTCGCGGCCGAGGGCTCGCCTCCGCTGCACATCGGCATCGGCGTGAACACCGGGCAGGTGGTGGCAGGCAACATGGGTTCGGAGACCCGTCTGAACTACACGGTGATCGGCGACGCGGTGAACATTGCCTCGCGGGTCGAGGGACTGACCAAGCGCTATGGCGTCGAAATCATTGTCACCGGCGCCACCCGCGACCAGTGCCGGGGCATCGTGTTCCGCGAACTCGACCGCGTGCGGGTCAAGGGCAAGCTCGAGCCGGTGACCCTGCACGAGCCACTCGGACGCGAAGGCGAACTGGATGCGGAAGCGCTGGCCCGTCTCGAACTCCACCAGCGTGCGATTGCGGACTACCTGGCGGGAGCCTTCGATGCCGCTGCGCAAGCATTCGGGGAACTAAACAACCAGCGCCCGGAAGCCATCCACGCGGTCTACATGGAGCGCATCGAACGTTTCCGCGCGGACCCACCTGGCAACGACTGGGACGGGGTGTTCCTCTACAACGAGAAATAGTCCGCTTTCACGATACGTCGATCAGCGTTTCTTGACGTGCCGCATGAGGCGTTTCTTGCGCTTGAGCTGGCGTTCGGTCAGCGGATTGCGGCGCCCTGCATAGGGGTTTTTACCGGTCTTGAACTCGATCCGCAGGGGCGTCCCGATGAGGTCGAGGGCGCGCCGGTAGGTGTTCTCCAGGTACCGCTGGTAGGATGCGGGCACGCGGCTGGTCTGGTTGCCGTGAATAACGATGACTGGCGGACAGCTACCACCCTGGTGCGCATAGCGAAGCTTGATGCGCCGGCCGTGGGACAGCGGCGGCTCGTGGGCCTGCACCGCCTGGTGCAGGATCTCGGTGAGACGGTGAGTGGGCCAATCGCCATTGGCGCTCGCCCAGGCCTTGCTGACCGCGCCGTACAACTTGCTGACGCCAGTGCCATGGAGGGCCGAGATGAAATGCATCGGCGCGAAGTCGACGAAGCGCAGGCGACGGTCGATGTCACGGCGCACCTGGCCGCGCTGGTCGGTATCCAGTCCGTCCCACTTGTTGAACGCGACCACCAGTGCGCGCCCGGCCTCAAGGCACTCGGCGGCGAGGTGCAGGTCCTGCTCGACGACCCCCTCCGCGGCATCGCAGACCAGGACCACCACGTGGGCATCGTTGATCGCCTGGATGGTCTTGATCACCGAGAACTTTTCCACCGCGTCGGTGACCCGGCCGCGGCGCCGCACGCCCGCGGTGTCGATGAGCACGTACTCCTGGTCCTGGCGCCGGAACGGAATGTAGATACTGTCGCGGGTGGTTCCCGGTTGATCGAAGACCACCACCCGGTCCTCTCCCAGCATGCGGTTCACCAGCGTCGACTTGCCGACATTGGGGCGCCCCACCACCGCGATGCGGATGCCCGCGGCAGCCTCTGCAGCGGCCTCCACGAAACTTTCGCGACCTGGCAGCAACCCGGCACAGGTCTCGGCGAGTCCCGCCAGGCCGTGCCCGTGGGTGGCGCTGACCGGGTTCGGTTCGCCGAATCCGAGGCCATGGAACTCGGCCAGGGCCTGGTCGATATCGACGCCGTCTGACTTGTTCACCACCAGCAACACCGGCTTGTGGCTGCGACGAAGCTCGGTGGCAACCTCCTCGTCCCCGGCGGTCAGGCCCGAGCGCGCATCCAGCACGAAGACCACCAGGTCAGCCTCCTCGAGGGCGAGCCGGGTCTGCTGCTCCATGGCCACGTCGATGCCCGACTCCGCCTCGCCAATGCCACCGGTGTCGACAAGGACCACCGTGCGACCGTCGATCTCGGCGCTGCCGTAATGGCGGTCGCGGGTCAGACCGGGCTGGTCGGCCACCAGCGCCGCGCGACTGCGCGTGAGACGGTTGAACAGCGTCGATTTGCCCACGTTGGGCCGACCGACTATGGCGATGACAGGGAGCATGGATTGTTTTCCGGTTCCGTAAACGCGGACAGCCCGTGCGCGATGGCGACGGGCTGTCCAGGGTGAGCGAGGGCGGGATCAGTTCACGCGCAGGGCCGCCAGGCGTCCGCCGTTGGACATCACGTACAGGGTATCCCCCATTACCAGCGGTCGCGAGCGGATGCCGCTCGCGTCGAGTTGCACGCGACCGACAAAATCGCCGGAGCTCACCGCGAGCAGGTGCAGGTAGCCCTCGAAGTCACCCACCACCACGGAGGATCCGATCACCACCGGAGTAGTGGGTCCGCGGTGCTTCAGCCCTTCCTGCTGCCAGACCGGCTGGCTCGAATAGCGGTTGAGTGCCTGCAGGTGACCATCGGCATCCACCAGGTAGACCTGCTCGTCGTCGACACCCACCCCGCGGTAGCTGGAGGTGTCGCGATCCCAGCGCGACACGCCGGTCTCGGCGTCGACCGCCGAAACCCGGCCCTGGTAACTGGCGGCATAGACGGTATCCCCACTCGCCGCGAGTTCGCCGTCGATGTCGACGATACGTTCCAGTTCAGAATCACCGGTTGGAATCCCCACCCGGTATTCCCAGACCGGTTGACCGGTATCCGCATTGAGGCCGACCAGCTTGCCGTTGGCGAAGCCGGCCACCACCAGGCTCTCCCCCACCAGCGGGCGACTGGTCCCGCGCAGGGTGAGTACCGGCACGGTGTTGTCGTAGGTCCAACGCCGCTCGCCGGTTTCCGGGTCGAGGGCATGCAGGTTGTCATCGGTGGACTGCACGAGCACCACCCGGCCGTTGGTCTGTGGCGCAACCAGCACTTCGCTGGACACCGTGGAGCGCCACCGCTGGCTGCCGTCCCCGGCGCCCAGGGCGATCACCTCGCCCTCTTCGGTACCGACCAGGACCAGGCCATACCCGGCACCGACGCCACCGCTGAGGCTGGCCTCGACATCGACTTCCCAAAGGTAATCGCCGTTGTGACGGTTGACCGCGATCACGCGGCCCTTCACGTCGGCCGCATAAAGGTTGTCGTCACTCACCACCGGCACCAGCTGGGTGTATTTCTTCCCGTTACCGCTGCCGACGCGAGTACTCCACAGTTCCTCGAGCGCAACCACCCTGTTGATGTCGTTCAACTCGGCAGGTTCCAGCAGGGGCTCCTTGCCGCCGAACAGGCTGCACGCGGGCAACAGGAGCACCCCGGCGGCCAGGGCCAGCCAGGTACGCCAGGTCGGGGTCGTGGTCTTGTCCATGTCAGGTTTCCTCACTGGTGCGAGCCAGGTCTTGAATTTTCATTTCCAGGATCGGGCGCCGCTCGCCACGCAGTTCGGCGAGCTCCATGGCTTCCCGGTATGCCTCTCCGGCATCCTCGACCCGTTCCAGGTCGAAGAGTATATCGCCGCGCAGCTCCGCATAGGACACCGCCTGGGCGCCGCCATCATACTGCTCAAGCAGTTTCAGCGCCTGCTGCCCCTCGCCCTGGGCGAACAGCACCTGGGCCAGGCGCAGGCGCACGACATCGGCGAGGGCGGCATCCGGGTTCCGGGCGGTCGCCCACTCCAGTTCGGCACGGGCCTTGTCGAGATCACCGTTGATCACGTGAAAGCGCGCCATGTGCATGGCGGCGAAAACCGCGTAGGTGGTACGCGGATACTCCTCGCGCATCTGCTGGGCAAGATGGTCAAGGGTCGACAGGTCGGTGGCCTCGGCCTCGCCGCCCGTCGCGTTCACGTAGGCGTCCATGAGGTTCTGGTACAGCACCGACGAACCCTCGCGCATCGCCTGCTGCTGTTTCTGCCAGCCCTGCCAGCCGAATACCGCGGCAAGCGCGAGGACAATCCCGGTCAGGATGGCGGTGCCGTTCTCCCGCCACCAGTTCTTGAGCGCCTCGACCTGTTCCTCTTCCGTGCTGTGAACCACCGGTTTCCTCCAGTCCGTGTCCGTTCCCGGAATGTCCCGGGGTTTGGCAAATTATCCGCGGGCGTCAGACCCGAGGTGCCGGGCCATCCAGCCCGCAATTTCCGCGTCCGGCACGGTAACCTGACTGCCGGCCTCCCGCAAGTCCTTCACCCCCACCTCACCGTTGCGGACCTCGTCCTCGCCGAGGATCAGGGCATAGCGGGCTCCACTGCGATCCGCCTTCTTCATCTGGCTGCGGAAACCGGTGCCCTCGCAATTGCACTCGACCCGGATTCCGGCAACTTCGCTGCGCAGCCGCTCCGCGAGGCGGATCTTTGCAGAGGAAGCACCCTCCCCGGCCGCCACCAGGTACACGTCGGTTTCGGGCAGTTGCGCGTTCCGCGCCGCGCCGGTGACCTCGAGCAACAAGAGCAGGCGTTCCAGGCCCAGCGCGAAACCGACCGCGGGGGTCGGCTTGCCCCCCAGGTGCTCGACCAGGCCATCGTAACGACCGCCGGCGCATACCGTACCCTGGGCGCCGAGGTCGTCGGTCACCCACTCGAACACGGTCCGGCCGTAATAATCGAGGCCGCGGACCAGGCGCGGGTTGAGGGTGAATTCCAGGCCCGAATCGGCCAGGATGGCCTGCAGTTCGCTGAAGTGCGCGGCCGATTCAGCATCAAGGCAATCCAGCAGGGAAGGCGCCTCATCAAGCACCTCACGGGTGCCGGGGTCCTTGCTGTCGAGGATGCGCAGGGGATTCGAGTCGAGACG
>JBFGWM010000084.1:0-10562 GCA_041588495.1 Pseudomonadales bacterium
GATGTGATCGTTGACGTGGCAGTGATACATCCATTTGCCCGGCACGTCGGGCACCAGGTCCAGGGTGCGCACCGTGGCCGGGAACACCTCGGTGGCGTCCACGCGCATTCCGGACCAGAGCAGGGTTGCGCCGTGCCAGTGCGGCGTGTGGATATCCACCTCGGTACCCATGCCGAACACGTGCCAGCGCACCCGCTCACCCACGCGCATCTCGTAGCCGACGTTATTGCCCCAGAGAAAGCCGTTCATGGCGTGCATGAGATTGCTCTCTACGAAATCGTCACTCTCGGGGTCCTCAATACCTGGGGCGCGCGCCTGGATGTTGTGCTCCAGGTACAGGCTCTGGTTCTCGTCAAACACGTTGAACAGGGTGACGAACTCGCGGTCCACGTCGACCGGCGATCCGTCCGGGCGCGCCTGGCCCCGGCCGGTGACGATGATGACCCCGATCATGCCGCTGTTCACGGCCCGCGGGGAATCGACGTGGGAATGATACGGCCAGGCCACTGAACTGGCGTCACGCGGACCGGGACCGGCGCGCTCCGGAACCTCCCACTTGTACACGAAGGTCTTGCCGGGCGCGACGCTGTCATCAGCCTTGTCGCCACCCGAGGTGCCATCCATGTACATGGCCCCCTCGGCATCCTTCTGGTACAGGACCCCGTGGGGATGCAGCGAGGCCGGGAAGCGGGTGTCGTTGCGGAAATGCACCAGCAACGTGTCACCCACTTCAGCGCGGATCACGGGCCCGAGGATACCCAGGTGAGACTCGGCCTCGCCGCGCGGCAGGCGTGCCGTGAAGTTCTCCGCGTATTCGTGAAACACCGCCTTGGTGTAGACCCGCCCGATACGCGCCTCACCGTCGCCGACGAAGACCCGTTGATCCCCGGTAAACGGCTGGCCACTCAGCAGGTTGGTGGGGAATGAAGGCGCGTAGTCCCACTCCGTCTCCTCCGCAACGATCCAGTACTCGCGTGTCGCCGCGTGTGCCGCGGTAACAGAAGTAGCCAGTACCAGTAAGGCCAGAGCGGCGAGGCCGTTTCGAAGGCGAGTCGGGGTGGTCGGAGCCATGCGAAAAATCCTGATCATGCTGTGGCCGGACATTTTCCCCCACACCCGGCACCAGAAGCAAATGATAATGATTTGCATTTAGGTTTATATTTACATACGCTTTGCGTCCGCCGGTCGCGAGCCGGCCCGAACCGACAATCTTCCATGCACGGAGGCGTACCCATGTTCTCAAGATCAACGCGCGGCGGCTGCCTGGCGGTCCTCCTCGCCCTCGTTCCGACCCACCTGCTGGCCGCGGCGCCCCCCACCGCCGAGGAGATGTGGCGCATCATCCAGCAGCAACAACAGGAACTGCAACTGCTGCGGGCCCAGGTGGTGAAACTACGCGCCCAGGCCGAGGAAACCGATCAGAAGGCCGAGGCGGCAGTCGCCGCGGTCGAGCAGGGCGCAGCGTCCGGGGCGTCCAGCCTGGCCAGCAAGACCCGCATCGGCGGTTATGGGGAACTGCACTACAACAATCTCGAGGGTACCGGCGGCGCGGCCGACAAGACAGAATTCGACTTCCACCGCTTCGTCCTCTACTTCAATCACGATTTCTCCGATTCCATCCGGCTGTTCACGGAACTCGAACTGGAGCATGCGCTGGTGGAGGATACCGGCAACGGTTCCGGGCCCGGCGAGATTGAGCTTGAGCAGGCCTACATCGAGTTCGACCTGAATGAGAACCACCGTGCGAAGGGCGGCCTGTTCCTGATCCCGGTCGGCATCCTCAACGAAACCCACGAGCCGAACACGTTCTATGGCGTGGAGCGCAACCCGGTCGAGAAGGACATCATCCCCACAACATGGTGGGCCGGCGGCGCAGGCCTCAGCGGTCGCCTCGGCGGTGGGTTCAGCTACGATCTCGCCGTGCACGAGGGCATGTCCGTGCCGGTCACCGGGAGCAGCGCCTTCAAGGTTCGCAATGGCCGGCAGAAGACCGCCAAGGCCGAGGGCGGCGACACCGCGGCCACCGCGCGCCTGAAATGGACCGGTATCCCCGGGCTGGAAGTGGCTGGTACCATTCAGCACCAGGCCGACATCGCCCAGGGCAACTCGGCGGACGCCGGCAGCGCGAACCTCGTTGAGCTGCACACGGCCTGGCAGCAGGGTCCGTTCGGACTGCGCGCCCTGTGGGCACGCTGGAACCTGACCGGTTCCGCGCCCGAGGCACTGGGCCGCGACGAGCAGGAAGGCTGGTACATCGAGCCGTCCTGGCGCTTCAGCGAGAAGTTCGGCGTATTCGCCCGCTTCAACCAGTGGGACAATGAAGCTGGCAACGGCGACGCCGACAACAGCCAGAAAGAACAGGTCGACTTCGGCTTCAACTGGTGGCCGCACGCGAACGTGGTCATCAAGGCCGACTACCAGAAGCAGGACAACGACAGTGGCTCCAACCAGGACGGCTTCAACCTCGGAATTGGCTACCAGTTCTGAGCGAACCGGGAGAGGGCGCGCCGCGAGGCGCGCCCTCGTCCTGTCCTGCCTGTGCCTGGCCTCCCTCTGGGTGCACACAGCCCGGGCCGAGGGCACCTACCTCGAACCCCAGGTCTTTCTCGCCCAGTCGTTTCCTGGCGGCGTTCCCGACCCGAGCGTCCTGTGGATCAATCGTGCGCTGCGCGGCGAGCTTCGTGAGCTGCTCGGCGAGGAGTACGGCGCACTGCGGCTGCGGCATTGGACACGGGAACAACGCAGCGCGTGGATTCTCGAGGCTATCGGCAAGGAAAAGCCGATCACCGTCGGCATCGTGACGGGCGAGCATGGCATCGAGCGCCTCGAGGTGCTGGTGTTCCGTGAATCGCGGGGCTGGGAAGTGCGGCGCTCGGCGTTCACCGCCCAGTTCCGTAGCGCGCGCCTCGACGAGGATCGCCGCCTGGACCGAACCATCGACGGAATTACCGGCGCCACGCTGTCGGTTCGCGCGCTGCAAAAGCTGGCGCGCATGTCGCTGTTCCTGCACCAGCGAATCCGCCAGGCCGATGACCCGGCGTAAACCGGGGCGTCGCTCGGCGCGCTCACTGTATGTCTGGCACCGCTACCTGGGCGGAATCGCCGCGGTCTTTCTGCTGTTGCTCGCATTCAGCGGCATCGCCCTGAACCACCCCGAGGAATTGGGGCTGGACGAAACCTTCATGGAATCCGAATGGCTGCTCGACACCTACGGGATCCGTGCACCGGACAAGTTGAAAGCGTTCCCGGTGGGCGACGACTGGGCCGCCCTCGTGGCGGAGCGCGTGTACGTCGGCGGGACATTTCTGCCGGGAAATTACACGCGCCTCGCTGGTGCCGTCGATCTCGGGGAAATGTCCGTGATCGCGGTCGACAACCTGGTGCTGCTGGCGACCCGGGAGGGCGAACTGATTGACAAGCTGGACGGCACCGCCGGGGTGCCGGCCGGCATTTCCGCACTGGGCCTGACCGCGGACGGCCGCGTCGCCGCGCGCGCCAGCCATGGCGTGTACCTGTCCGACCGCGACCTGCTCGGCTGGGAACACCCCCGCGGGGAACGCACCGACATCCGCTGGTCCGTGCCAGGCGCGCCGCCCGAGTCCTTCAAACGCAAGGTTTCGCGCTACTACCGCGCTCACGCACTCTCCCTGGAAAGGGTCCTGCTGGACCTGCACAGCGGCCGGGCATTCGGTCCGCGCGGCCCGCTGCTGATGGACTTCGCCGCGCTGGTGATGATTTTTCTTTCCCTCTCCGGACCGTGGCTGTGGTGGCGGCAGGCGCGCAAGTTGCGCCGCACCCACCAGCGTCGGGCGGAAGGCATCGACGAAACCAGGTAATCCTGAGAGTCGGCCGACCCACACCCTTCCAGGCCAGTACGGTTGGACCGCGGGTAAAGCCGCTGATCAGCGGTCGGCGGTGAGCGCGACTCCAGACCGTTCCTCAGGTGCGGCTCAGCACTGCCGTAACTCCGGCCCTAAACTGTACCCAGGGCGCGAACCTGGTGCTCGCGCTCCGGAGCCAGAGCAGTCCGGTGTCGAACAGAAACTGAAAAGATTATCTTGATCTCCATGCCCCGACCCAGGATGCGACAGGTCATCGATCAGCAGGGACTCCCGTGCCCTCGTGCGGTATTCACCGGCCACGCGCCTGAGCCCATGCGGGATTCGCGACGGCTTCACGCGGGTGCAGGGCGCGCGTGGTTCAGCACCGCCCAGGAAACCGCGTCACCGCGCCACGAAACATTTGGCCGAAAAAAATGGGACTAGCCGGCAAACTCGCCATCGTAGTCGTGCCGGCAATCGCCTGGCTCGCCTATGGCAGTTTTTCCGGTCAAGAACTGCTGCACTGGGACGACATCGCCTACCTGTCGGCGAACCCGCACGGCGCGCGGATCGACATGGCCTCCCTGCAGTGGATGCTGCTGGGTTCGGCGATGGAGAACTGGCACCCGCTCACCTGGCTCAGTTATGCGCTGAACCAGTCGCTGGGCGCGGACAGTGCACAAGCACTCAAGCACACCAACCTGGCGCTGCACTGCGTGGCGGCCCTCGTGCTGGGCATGTTGACGCATCGCGCGCTGGTTGTTGCCGGGGCAAACAAAGCGGAGCCGCGATCCCCGGCCCTGCCGGGCATCGCGGCAGTGCTTGCCGCACTCCTGTTTGTCGTGCATCCGCAGCACGTCGAGTCAGTGGTATGGGTGGCCGAACGCAAGGATGTCCTTTGCGGACTCTTCTTTTTCCTCGCCATGTACTTTTACCTGGGATCTTCCGGAGACACCCTGCGCCCCAATGGAGTGGTACTGTTTTGCGCGATCCTCGCGCTCATGTCGAAGTCCATGGCCGTGTCTCTGCCGCTCGCCCTGGTGGCTCTCGATCTCTTCCCCCTGCGCAGCGTCCGGCGAAAAACATGGGTGGCCGACCTGGGCCGGAGCGTACGCGAGAAGTGGGTTCTGCTCCTCATCAGCCTCGGGGTCGGCCTCATCACCCTGACCACCCAGTCGCCCCAGCCGATCGAGCACGCCGGCCTGGCGGACCGGGGCGTCGTTGCCGTTCATGGCATGGGCTTTTACTGGACGCAGTTTCTCCTCGCGCCCGGATTCGTCCCGTTCCATCCCTATGATCATTTCACCCGCGTTCATCCCGCACTTTTCATCGCGGGATTCGTGCCTCCCCTGATCCTCCTCGCGGCTGCCGCCTGGCCCGGCCGTTGTTCAGGCTTCCGCCTTGCCGCAATCTCGGGATGCCTGTTCTACCTGGCCACCCTGCTCCCGGTGATCGGGATCGTGAAAGTGGGTGAACAGGCATTCGCGGATCGCTATGCGTACATCCCGACTGCACCCCTCTACGTCGCAGCTGGCTGGCTGCTCGCAGGCCTGTGGACGCGGACCCGCTCAATGCCGGGACGAGTGGTCGCTGGGGCGGTTCCCCTGATGCTGGTCATGCACCTCGTGATACAGACCCGCGCCATCCTGCCGACATGGGCCAACGATGAATCGCTATGGCGAACGGTAACCGGCGTTTATGACGGGATCGCCGCCACACCCCACATTAACCTCGGCAATGCCCTGCACCAGCAGGGCCGCTACGGGCCCGCAATCGAACAGTATCAGAAGGCCCTGGAGATCGATCCCGACCGCCTCCTCACCCACTACAACCTCGCCTTCACGCTGGCCCGCAGCGGGCGGCACGCCGAAGCGCAGGCCATGATCAACCGGATCCTGAATGCGTTTCCGGACAATCCCGTGGCGTGGTCATGGTGCGGCGACCTGGCATTCGGCTATGGTGACCTTGCGGCTGCCGAGAGGTTCTACACGGAGGCGTTACGCCTGGCCCCACGGCTCGACCAGGCCCTGTCCGGCCTGGCCAGGGTCTACTTCCGCGCGGGCGACGCCGCCAGGGGACGGTCGTTGCTGAACCGGATACCACGCGGCAGCCCTTATTTCGATGCAGCCCGTGATGCGCAGCCGGTTACCCCGTAGGGAAATATGCCGGGGCATCCCGTGTGAGCGACCCACGCGCGAATTGCAGCCCCGGATACTTCCGGCGCAACCTTGGAGGGATCTGCCATTGAGAACCCGCCGACTGGCACGGGCAACCCGGTAATCTGCATGTCGACCAGGCAACGCATCGCCCTCCTCCTGTCCCTCCTCGGGATCGGGTGGCTCGGTTTCGGCGATTTCTCCGATCACCAGTTGCTCTGGTGGGACGACGTCGGCTACATCAACGCGATTCCCATGGTGCAGGACCTCGGGATCAGGAACCTCGCGTGGATGCTGTTCAGCTACGAGATGTCCAACTGGCACCCGCTCACGTGGCTGAGCATCGCGCTGAATCACGCACTGGGTGCAGCAAGCGTGCCCGCGCTGAAAATCACCAATCTCGTTTTGCACGGCCTGGCCGCGTTCATACTTGGCCTGCTCACTTTCAGGGTGGCGAGCCTCGTCCGTGCCGGTACGCATCCCGAAAAGACAGACTCGTTTCCGAGGCACGCAGCCATTGCCACGGCCATACTGTTTTGCGTTCATCCGCAACACGTCGAATCGGTCACCTGGATTGCCGAGAGAAAGGACCTGCTCTGCGGGGTCTTCTACTTTCTCGCGATGCACCTCTATCTGAAACACAACGCCACGAGCCCGGGCGCCGGCGTGCGGCCATCTGTCATCGGCGCCATGCTGCTCGCATCGATGTCCAAGTCGATGGCGGTCTCCCTGCCGATCGCGCTGATCATGCTCGACCTGTTTCCGCTCAACCGGTTTCGTGAGCAGAGTCCATTAAGCGCCCTCGCGCACTCCATCCGTACGAAGTGGGCGCTGATCTCGATCAGCGCCATCGTGTGCGTCATCACGCTGGGCACCCAGTCGCCCGCCACGCTGGAGCAGGCATCCCTCGGCGAGCGTTCCCTGGTCTCGATCCAGGGGCTCGGGTTCTATCTCCGGCAGTTTCTCGTTCCGATGGATTTCGTTCCCTTGCACCCGTTTTCGCATTTCACGGTTCCAGATCCGTGGCTGTTGGCCACGGGGTGCCTGGTGATTGTTGTCACGGTATTTGCCGCGGCAACGCTGCAGCTGAACAGAACTCGGGCGGCGACCCTGGCCGCGGCAGGTTTCATGATTGTCTCCCTGGTTCCGGTACTGGGAGTCGTCAAGGTTGGGGAACAAGCGTTCGCGGACCGGTACGCCTACATTCCCACGGCGCCGCTTTACGTCATCTCTGGTTTTCTTACCGCCGCCATGCTCGGCCGCGCCCGACGCGTACCATTGCGCGGCGCACTGGCCGTGATGCTGGCATCCCTGTTTGTGCTGCTTCTCCTGAAAACCAGGTCGACCGTGGAAACCTGGAGTTCCGACCAACGCATCTGGACCGCGGTTGTGGCCCGGTACCCCGACGAGAGCGCCACCGCACACACCAACCTGGGCAGTGTCTTTTATAGAAACGGCGACTACCGGACGGCGATTCACCATTACGAGAGAGCACTCGCCGTGCAGCCCGGCGTGGCCCACCTGGCGACCCTGCACCACCTTGCGATCGCATACCACAGGGTCGGCGAGACCGGGAAAGCCGTCGAGGCAATGAACAAGATGCTGCATTATTTTCCCGGCCACGCACTTTCCTGGACGACCAGCGGCATGATCGCATTTGAACTCGGTCAACTGCCGATGTCAGAAAGCCTGTTGAACAGGGCCCTGAAACTTGCACCCGATCATGCGGAGGCCCTTTACTGGCTGGGCCGGGTTCACCTCGAACGCGGGGACTCCGCGCGCGCCCGGCGGATTTTTTCCATGATCGACGCGGACAGCGAGTTCGCGGAACGTGCGCGCCGGGATTTGCAGGGATCGTGAACGACAATACATTGCGACGGGTCGCCCCAGGCGGGCCTTGCCGGCACCGAACCGGGCCGCGGAAACCGGTGATGAGACGCTTGCAGACTTTTGAGCGGGCCAGCGCCCCGACCACGCCCTGAACCACGCTCCGCCGTCCGGTCCGTCCGCAACCTGACGACAAGCGGCCCGTGGGTATAAAATCTCGATTCCGAAGCCCGCCGGCGCCCGCCCATGATCAACAACAAGCGCATCGTGGTCGTCATGCCCGCCTATAACGCGGAACAGACACTGCTACGTACCTACGAGGAAATCCCACGGGACGTGGTGGACCATGTGATCATCGTCGATGATCACAGCACGGATCGCACCCTGAAGATTGCAGCCGGCCTCGAGGGCGTCGAGGTACTCGGCCATGCCGTGAACAGCGGTTACGGCGCCAACCAGAAGACCTGTTACCGGCGCGCGCTGGAATGTGGCGCCGACGTCATCGTGATGATTCACCCGGATTACCAGTACACTCCGAAACTGTGCACGGCGATCGCATCGATGGTGGCTTATGACGTGTACGACTGCGTGCTCGGCTCGCGGATTCTCGGCACCGGCGCCCTGCGTGGCGGCATGCCGCTGTACAAGTATTTCGCAAACCGGTTCCTGACGATGTTCCAGAATGTCCTGCTCCAGGAGAAGCTCTCCGAGTATCACTCCGGTTACCGGGCGTTTTCCCGCGTGGCGCTGGAAGCCATTCCTTTCCAGGACAACAGCGACGATTTCATCTTCGACAATGAAATCCTCGTGCAGATGCACCACGGCGGGTTCAGGATCGGGGAGGTCTCCTGCCCGACGCGCTACGCGCCGGAGTCGTCCTCCATCGGCCTGGGCTCGTCGCTTCGATACGGATGGGCGGTGGTGCTGACCACCCTCAATTACCTGCTGCACCGGTGGAACCTGAAACGGTCCGCCATTTTCTCCGGGGTCAGGAGCAGGTGATCCCCCCGCAACGGGAATCTTTCGATTGAGCCGGAACGGAGGGAATTGCGCACTTTGCGGTTCGCCCCTGCAAACCCAGCTGCAGCCATTCTCCAGCACCGGGAGCGACGAGCGGTTCTCCGTCGACCGCTGTGCGGTCTGCGGGCTCGGACACACGCGACCACAACCCACGGACCTCGGCCGGTACTATGATCGCGCCTACTACGGCAACCGCCACGGGTTCACCGACCGGCTGTGCCTTTGGCGTCGCGAGCGGTTCGTGGGCGCGGTCATGGGGAGCGATTCCCCGGGAGCATTGCTCGACGTGGGCTGCGGCGATGGCAGTTTCCTGCGCCACATGGCCGGGCGTGGCTGGCGCGTGGGTGGCGTGGAAATCAGTGAATCCGCGCACGACCGCGGTTTCCCGGTATGGACGTCAGTCGCGGAGGCAGCGCGCCACGGCCCCTTCCACTGCATCACGGCCTGGCACAGCCTGGAACACTTCCGTGACCCGGTCGACCTGGCGGGCCAGCTTGCCGGCCTGCTCGCACCGGGAGGCCGCCTGCTGGTCGCGGTGCCGGACGCCGGCGGCACCCAGGCCCGACTGTTCGCACGCCACTGGCTGCACCGCGACGTTCCGCGCCACCTGTTTCATTTCGAGAAAGAGAGTCTGGACCGCCTGCTGTCCGCCCACGGCCTGCAGATCATGCGCCACTGGCACCTGGAACTTGAGTATGACCTGATGGGCTACGTGCAAAGCGCGCTGAACGCCTGCGGGGGGCCGCCGAACCTGTTCTTCAACATGCTGACCGGCAAGCCGGTCGCCGGGGGACGCCTGTTGCGCGGACTGCATTTTCTCGCCGGCTGCATCCTCACCGCCCTCGCCGCGCCACTGGTCGCGGTGGACACCCTGCGCGGTCGTGGTGGCACGCTGATCGTTGCCGCACGCCGACCCTGAGTGCCGGCGCCAAAAAGGCTACGCACTCAGTCCCAGGGATTCAGCCGCACCAGCAGACCGAACTGCAGGTAACGGGTCGCAAAGTATCCCCGGCAGCCTCGATGCCGACAGGCCTCATCACGAAACATCGGGTAGATGCGATCTTTCTGATCCAGGCGCGGATACCGGTCGAAGACATCGTCGACGTTGCGCGGGTGAATATTCCAGGCATTGAACCCCAGGATATCGACGAGCACCCCCTTCTGCATCAGGTGGGCTTCCAGTCCCTGCTCCGGCCCGACGTCCGGGTTGATATTGAGCGTCAACGTGTCGGCAAGACGCTCGCAACGCGAATCGTCCCAGCGGGCCTCGCGGGCCAGTTCCAGTGCGGCCTCGGCACTGCGTATGGTGAAGCACTCGGCATCCGGCCGGGCATCGTCATACGGAGGGAAGAAACCCATGTCGTGCAGCAGGCCGGCGACGTACAGCAGCTCGTCATCGAACTTCTCTCCCCGCCCCTCGCCCAGCAGGCGACTGAACCAGTAGGTTCGTATGGAGTGATTGACCATGTAGGGCGGCGTGTGGGTCTCGAGCATCTCAGCTGCGGCGAGAGCGCACGCGCTGTCCGGCACTTTCAGTGCATCCAGATCGAGATGGCGTGGAAAACTTTTATTGAGACCGAGACGGTACCGGACCAGCGGCGGAAGATCGGCGACCAGGGCTGCCGCACCCTGCGCAGCGAGACGCAAGCGGTCCCGGAATCCGATCCTGCCGCCGGTGCGTCGTGCCCATTCCCAGGTTCCGATATCCATGGGAGAAAGCTTAGCTGCCCCCGCGGGC
>JBFGWM010000085.1:0-10491 GCA_041588495.1 Pseudomonadales bacterium
AACGGGGTCCGTTTCGAGATCCTGCATCCGCTGCCGGGCGATCGCTTCGCCGCAGAGAATGACCGCTCCTGCGTGTTGCGCGTGGCCGCCCCGGGGGGCTCGTTGCTGCTCTCCGGCGATATCGAGCGCGCCGCCGAGTACCGATTGCTGGCGCGCCACGGGACGACCCTGCGCTCCGACGTGCTCGTCGCGCCACACCACGGCAGTCGCACTTCGTCGTCGCGGCTTTTCATCAACGCGGTGGGCGCCGGTGACGTGGTCTATCCCACGGCCTGGCCGAGTCGCTTCGGGCACCCCCATCCCACCATCGCGACGCGCTACCGGGACAGCGGGGCGCGGGGCTGGAACACGGGTCGCGACGGCGCGGTGGTCATTTCCAGTGGGGCGGCCGGTGCGCGCCCCGGTGTCGAGGCCTGGCGGGACCGGGATGCCCGCTACTGGCGCCAGCCACGCTTCGCTGCTGCGCGCGGGCAGAGTGTGGTAGAGTTGGGCCGCATTAGGTTCTGGTCCGGTTTCGCACGGGAGGTTTGAAGGCGGTGCTCGAACTCGTCAAGTCCGGTGGCTGGCTGATGCTGCCGCTGTTGTTGTGCTCCATTGCCTCGGCCGCCATCTGCGTGGAACGTTTCTGGACCCTGCGGGTCGAGAAGATTGCGCCGAAATACCTGCTTTCCGATGTCTGGCTGCTGATCAAGAACGACCAGCTGACCGGCCTTCGCCTGCGCGAGATCAAGCAGTCCTCGCCCCTGGGTTCGATTCTCGGCGCAGGCCTGATCAATGCCCACTACGGCCGCGAGATCACCAAGGAAAGCATCGAGGAGGCGGCCAGCCACGTGGTGCACGACCTGCAACGCTACCTGAGCACCCTGGGCACCATCGCCTCGGTGACCCCGCTCCTCGGCCTGCTGGGAACCGTGGTCGGGATGATCAAGGTGTTCTCGACGATCATGATCGAGGGTACCGGCAACGCGGCACAGCTCGCCGGAGGCATTTCCGAGGCCCTGATCACTACCGCGACCGGGCTCACCATCGCCATTCCGACCCTGTTCTTCTACCGCTTCTTCCAGCGCCGGATCGAGGAACTCGTGGTCAGCATGGAACAGGAGTCGATCAAGCTGGTGGAGGTGCTGCATGGAGACCGCCAGATCGACCTGCGCGGTGCCGAGCAGCAACCGGCGATGGAGGCCGCCGAGGCGCCCGCCCAGTGAAGTTCCAGCGCCCGCAAATGGAAGAACCGTCGGTGGAGCTCACCCCGCTCATCGACGTGGTGTTCCTGCTGCTGATCTTCTTCATGGTTTCCACCACCTTCACCCGCGAGAGCCGGCTCAGCATCGACCTCCCCGAGGCCAGTACCGAGCCCACCTCCGGCGAAACCCGCGTGGGGCTGGAAATTTCCATTACCCAGAACGGCGAGTTCGCGGTCAACGACCAGACCCTGGTCAATTCCCAGGCGGCGACCCTGCGAGCCGCCCTGCGTAAGATCGGCGGCAGCGACACCAGTCAGCCGGTTCTGATCTCCGCCGACGCCAACGCGCCCCACCAGGCGGTGGTCACCGCCATGGATGTCGCCGGCCAGCTCGGTTTCACGCATCTCCGCATCGCGACCCTGGTCGAGGAATAGGTCCCCCGGAACCGGTCTTCCGCGCCCCATGCGCGGCGGCGAAATTTGCTGGGTGACATATACTGCCTGTTGTTGTGTACGGTCCCGGATTTTCCCCCCATGGCAGCAGTCGAAGAGCGGATCAGCAAGGACACCGGTTGGGACGTCTACAAGCGGCTCCTGGCCTATGTACGGCCGTATATCGGATATTTTCTGCTCAGTATTGTCGGGTTCTTTCTCTACGCCGGCACCCAGGCGCTCTTCGTTCGACTCATGGAATATATCGTCGACACCATCGGCAAGGGTGGTGAGGCCTCGCGGATCCTGATCCCCGCCGCACTGGTCGCGATCTTCGCCCTGCGCGGGCTGGGTTCCTTCCTCGGCAACTACTACATCGCTTACGTGGCGCGCAGCGTTGTCCACGAACTGCGCACGCAGATGTTCAACCACCTGCTGACCCTGCCCAGCCGGTACTACGACTCGGCGAATTCCGGGCACACCATATCCAAGGTCACCTACAACGTGGAACAGGTGACCGGGGCGGCCACGGACGCCCTCAAGGTGATCGTGCGGGAGGGGTTCACGGTCATCCTGCTGCTGGCCTACCTGTTCTACCTGAACTGGCGCCTGTCCCTGGTGTTCCTGCTGGTCGGGCCGCTGATCGCCGTGGTGGTGGTCTTCGCCAGCAAGCGGTTCCGCAAGCTCAGCCGGCGCATCCAGCATTCCATGGGCGATGTGACCCACGTGGCCTCCGAGGCCATCAATGGCTACCGCGTGGTGCGTACCTTCGGCGGTGTCGATTACGAGCGTCGCCGCTTCCAGGAAGCCAGCGAGCACAACCTTGCGCAGAGCATGAAGATGGTGGTGACCAGCGCGGTGAGCACACCGATCATCCAGCTGATCGTGGCTTTCGCGATGGGCTTCCTGGTCTGGCTCGCGCTGCACCCGGCAGTGGTCGCGGATATCACCCCGGGCCAGTTCATCGCATTCCTCACGGCTGCCGGCATGCTGGCCAAGCCGACGCGGCAGTTGTCCGAGGTCAACGCCACGATCCAGAAGGGCATCGCGGCCTCGCTGAGCATCTTCGGACTGCTTGACGAGGCGGTGGAAAAGGACACCGGGACCAAGGTGCTGGAAAAGTGCCGTGGCGAAATCGATTTCAAGGACGTCGGGTTCAGTTACGACCCGAAGCAGGATCCGGTGCTGAAAAGCATCAGTTTCTCGGTGCGCTCCGGGGAGACTGTCGCTTTCGTGGGCAAGTCCGGCAGCGGCAAGACCACCCTGGTCAGCCTGCTGCCGCGGTTCTACGACCACACCAGTGGCGACATCCTGATCGACGGGCACTCGATCCAGGACTACACCCTGCAGAGCCTGCGTCGCCAGATCGCCCTGGTCACCCAGCATGTCACCCTGTTCAACGACACCCTCGCCAACAACATCGCCTATGGCGACATGGCCGGGCTCGACGAGGCGAAGGTCATCGAGGCCGCGCGCGCGGCCCACGTGATGGAGTTCGTTGACGAGTGGCCGGAGGGCATTCACACCCTGGTCGGGGAAAACGGTGTGCTGCTGTCCGGCGGACAGCGCCAGCGCCTGGCCATCGCCCGTGCGTTGCTCAAGGATGCGCCGATCCTGATTCTGGACGAGGCGACCTCCGCCCTGGACACGGAGTCGGAACGGCATATCCAGGCGGCCCTGGAAGCGGTGATGGAAGGGCGCACCACGCTGGTCATCGCCCACCGCCTGTCCACCATCGAGCAGGCCGATCGCATCATGGTGCTGGACGACGGCGAGATCGTCGAGTCCGGATCCCATGCCGAACTGCTGGCAAAGGACGGGGCCTACGCGATGTTGCACCGCATGCAGTTCAGCGACGATGCGGAGCCGGCAAAATCTGAATCCGGCGAGACCGGGACAGGGTCGGGCGCCGCACCCGGTGCGGAAGAAGACGCCGGGTCAAACTGAGTCCGCCCATGGATGCCATCGTCAATGCCTGGTACCGGGGCAGTCCCTGGCTCAGGCTGTTGCTGCCGTTGTCCTGGCTGTTCCGCCACCTGGCGGCGCGTCGCCGTGACGCGTACCAGAACGGCGAAAAGCCGGTCTATCGCGCGCCGGTGCCGGTCATCGTGGTTGGCAACATCACCGTCGGCGGCGCCGGCAAGACCCCCGTGGTGGCGTGGCTGGTCGGCTTCCTTCGCGAGCAGGGCTACCGGCCCGGGGTCATCAGCCGCGGTTACGGCGGTACCGCGCCCAAGTATCCCTGGGTCGTCTACTCGGACACCCCTGCCGAACTCGCGGGCGACGAGCCGGTGATGCTGGTGCGACGCATGGGCTGTCCGCTGGTGGTCGACCCGGTGCGCGGCAACGCGGCAAAGTGCCTGCTGCGCGAGGCGGACTGTGACGTGATCGTGTGCGATGACGGTATGCAGCATTACGCCCTGGCCAGGGACATCGAGATCGCGGTGCTGGATGGTGCGCGCGGACTCGGCAACGGCTATTGCCTGCCCGCCGGCCCCCTGCGTGAGCCGCCGGAACGCCTGGGCGAGGTCGACCTGGTGGTGGTCAACGGCGACCCGCAGGTGCCGGTGCCCGCGCCGTTCCATGTGATGCAGCTGGTGCCCGGAAAGCTCGTCGAATTGCATGACGGGCGCCAGCTCGCGCTCGACGCGTGGAGTGGAGCGAAGCGGGTGCATGGCGTTGCCGGTATCGGCAACCCGGAACGCTTTTTCCAGGCCCTGGAGCGTCTCGGCTTCGAGGTGGTGCGCCATCCGTTCCCGGACCACCACGCCTACGCGGCGGCGGACTTCCGCTTCGAGGAAGACCTGCCGGTCGTCATGACCGAGAAAGATGCCGTAAAATGCAGGGGATTCGCGCGTCCGGGATTCTGGTACCTGCCTGTCGACGCCGATCTCGGTGAGGGTTTTGCGGCTGCCCTTCGCGAACGCCTGCAGGCGCTGCGCGAATGTCCGTCAGGGGACTAGGCCAGGGGAATAGGGAGTACCCATTCATGCTCGACAAGAAACTGCTCGGGATCCTTGCCTGCCCGCTGTGCAAGGGGCCGCTGGATTATGACCGCGAACAGAACGAACTCATCTGCCGGGCCGACGGCCTGGCGTTCCCGGTCCGCGACGACGTTCCGGTCATGCTGGAGAGCGAGGCACGGCAACTGGACGTGGACGAACAACTCGGCGTCGGCCGCAGGTAAAAGTCATGGAGTACTCGGTGATCATCCCGGCGCGCTACGCGTCGACGCGTCTTCCCGGCAAGCCGTTGCTCGACATCGCCGGCAAGACCATGTTGCAGCGGGTCTGGGAACGCTGTGGCGAGAGCGGTGCGCAACAGGTCATCATCGCCACGGATGACGACCGCATCGCCGCTGCCGCGACCGGTTTCGGGGCCGAGGTGTGCATGACTTCGCCCGATCACGCGTCGGGTACCGACCGCCTGCAGGAGGTCGCCGCGAAGCTGCGCCTGGGCGATGACGCCATCGTGGTCAACGTGCAGGGAGACGAGCCGTTGATCCCTCCCGCGCTGATCGAGCAGGTTGCCGCCAACCTTGCGCGGAACCCGCAGGCCGGAATCGCCACCTTGTCCGAACCCCTGGAACGGATCGAGGAGGTGATGAACCCCAACATCGTCAAGGTGGTTGCCGATCGGGACGGGCTCGCGCTGTATTTCAGTCGTGCGCCGATTCCGTGGGCGCGCGACAGCTTTGGCGGCGGCGCGCCGGAACTGCCTGCCAGCGGGAACTACCAGCGACACATCGGCATCTACGCCTACCGCGCCGGCCTGCTGCACCAGTTCGTGGAATGGGGGCCGGCGGCGGTGGAGAACACCGAGTGCCTGGAGCAACTGCGCGCCATGTGGAACGGTGCGCGCATTCATGTTGCGCCCGCGGTCGAGTCGATGCCCGGCGGCGTTGACACCGCCGAGGACCTTGAGCGCATCCGTGGCCTGTTCGCGGGTGAAGAGGGCGGGGAGTAGGGGGAAATGGTCCGCGTCCTGTTTGTCTGCCTCGGCAACATTTGCCGCTCGCCCATGGCGCAGGCCGCGTTCGAACGCCGGGTCGCCGAATCCGGACTGGAATCCGAGGTGCAGGTGGATTCTGCGGGTACCGGGCCCTGGCACGTCGGTGAGGCGCCGGATCCGCGCGCTGCCGAAATCGCCGCCGAGCGCGGTTACCCGATCACCCACCAGCGTGGTCGCCAGATCAGTGCCGAGGATTACGAGGGGTTTGATTACATCCTGGCCATGGACCGCGAGAACCTGGCCAACCTGCGCCTGGAATGTCCCTCCGGGCTGCACCACAAGTTGCAACTGCTGATGGACTACTCGGACCTGCCGGGTTACCCGGAAGTGCCTGACCCCTACCATGGCGGCGAGGAGGGTTTCGAGATCGTCGCCGACCTGATCGAGTCCGCCGTGCGCGGTCTCCTGAGTCACATCCGCCAGAACGATCTGCAATAGCCCCATGCAACTGCTGGAAAACGCTTCGCTCCAGCCCTTCAACACTTTCGGTTTCGCCGTGCGCACGCGCTGGATGGTGCATGCCGCCGATGAGCGTGACGTGGCCGCGGCCCTGGATCACGCCGCAGCGCATGACCTCCCGTTGTTGCTGCTCGGCGGCGGCAGCAACGTGGTGCTTGCCGACGACTGGCCTGGTCTGGCCCTGCGGATCGGGATTCCCGGGGTCGAGGACGCGGGCGCGCGTGACGGCCACCGTGAACTGCGCGTCGGTGCCGGGGAGAACTGGCATCGGCTGGTGCTGGATACCCTCGACCGCGGCCTCTGTGGTCTCGAAAACCTCTCCCTGATACCCGGGAACGTGGGTGCGGCGCCGATCCAGAACATCGGTGCCTACGGCGTTGAACTGGTCTCCGTGTTCGAGCGCCTGGAGGCGATCCGTGTGAGCGACGGGCATCGCGTGGAGTTCGATCGCGCCGCCTGCGAATTCGGTTACCGGGACAGCATCTTCAAGCGTGGGGCCCGCGACCAGTACCTGATCACACGGGTCTGCCTGCGCCTGCCGGAAGCGCCCGCGGTCAATACCGCGTACGGTGATATCGAGCGTGAACTTGCCGCAATGGGTGTGCGGGAACCCACGCCGCGTGATGTCAGCGACGCCGTGATCCGCCTGCGTCGCGCCAAGTTGCCGGACCCGGCCGAGGTCGGCAACGCGGGCAGTTTCTTCAAGAACCCGGTGGTACCGCGCACCCACTACGAGGATCTGCTCGGTCGTTACCCGGGACTGGTCGGATATGACCAGGGCAAGGCAGGATTCAAGCTTGCCGCTGGCTGGCTGATCGACCAGTGCGGCTGGAAGGGCCACCGCGAGGGCGATGCCGGGGTGCACCCGAAACAGGCCCTGGTGCTGGTCAATTACGGAGTGGCCACGGGTCGCGAGATTCTCGACCTGGCCGGCCGTATCCAGGTCAGTGTGGCCGAGCGTTTTGGCGTGGACCTGGAGATTGAACCGCGGGTTTACTGACCCGGGGCTGTATGCCGGTGTTGCCCCGCGGGTTTCCGCCCGCGGGGCGCCAGCGATCCCGATTGCTCAGGAAGTCGGTGCGGACTCGGGCTTCTTCGGCGCTTCGTCCGGTCCTGCGTCACTTGCCCCGTCCTGCTTCGCGTTTTCCGCTTTTGCCGCCTCGGCGGCCGCGCGTTCCTGGCGACGTTTCAGACGCGGGTCATTGGAGGCCCGGGAGGGGCGTTCAGTGCGCTTTTGCCGTGCGGGCGTATCCGCCGCGCGTTCGCCGCCACCGGTAGCCTCGGGGGCAGGGGCCGCGGGTGCCGCCTTTGCCGTTGGCTGGTCGGCGACCTCGCGCTCCCCTGAAGCCGGCCTGGAAGGCGCGGCAGCCGGGCTTTCGTCGGGAACAGCGGGCGATTCTCTGCGCACGGCTTGCTCGGTTTTCTCCGTGGCCTCCGCTTTGGGCGTGCCTGCCGCAGCAGGGGTTGGCGCCGATTCCGGCTGCTTTCCGGGCGTCGGCGCCTCGGCTTTCACGGCCTGCTCCTGCCCACCGGATGAATCCCCCTGCGTAGCCGACCTGGCCGGACGCTGCGGTTTCGCGGCATCGGAATCGGCAGGTTTTGCCGTTTCGGTAGCGGATTTCGTGGCTGAATTTCCGGCTTCCACGGTCTCCCGGGCAGTACGCGGCTCGTCCGCATCCGCCGCTTCCCCGCGTTTGCTTTCGCCCTCGGGGAGGCGGTTACCGTTTACTTCAGGCTCAGGGGCGTCTTCGGCATCCGGCATGCGGTTGCCACGATTCTCGTCCTGATCGGACGCGCCTGATTCGGTGCGTCGTGCACCCGAACCGCGACGGCCGCCGCGCTGGCGGCGCCGGCGTTGGCCCTGGCCTTGACCACCCTGGCCACCTTCGCGCTCGTTCCCGGGTTCGGGTTGTTGCCCGTTGCCCGCTTCGGCGGCACCGGTATCGTTCTCGGTGACGGCCTCATTTGCAGTCTCCTGTGCGCCCGCGCCGGCTTCCGCATTTGCGCGGCCTTCACCGCCGCGCTTGCGTCCACCCCGACGGCGTCCGCCGCGGCTGCGCCGGCTGCCCTCGCGGGCCTCGCCACCTTCCTCGCGGTCCGCGTCGCTTTCGCGCGGCTCCTGGGTACCGCGGCTGGGCAATTCGCCGTCGTAGGCGCCGGCCTCGATGATCTGGTCGCGTCCGCTCGAGCGATCACTGCCCTGGCCACCACGCCCGCGCTGCTGACCGCGGCCCTGTTGCTGGCGTCCCCGGCTCTGCTGGCGTCCGCGATTGTCGCGCTCGCCGCGTTCGCGGTCACCGCCACGGTTGTCCGGGCTGGTCTTTTCCGTATTGGCCGGTGCCGCCGGTTCGGTTGTTGCGGTACCGCTCTCGTTGGCGGCCTCCCCGGCACCGAACATGCGACCAAGTGCCTTCACGCTGCGGCTCCACCAGCCGGTCTCGACTTCTGCCGCCGTGCCGACATTCTCGGTCGGCGCGAGCGCCGGGGCGGGGCGGTCCGGGGGCAGAACCGAACGCACCGCGGCCTCTTCGGGACGCGGCGCCTGGCGGGCCTGCGAGGTGTCCTCGAGCTCGGGCGCGTCGGGAATGATCTCGTAGCTGCTCTCGGTGGCGGCGCCGGAGACCTCGGGTCGGTCGTCACGCAGGCGTTCCACCGAATAATGGGGCGTTTCCAGGTGGGGATTGGGGATCACCAGGATGCGGACACCCTGTTCCTTTTCCAGGTCGGCGAGCAGTTCACGCTTCTCGTTGAGCAGGAAGGAGGCCACCGGCACCGGCACCTGGGCACGAATCTCGCTGGTGCGGTCCTTGAGGCTTTCCTCCTGGATCAGGCGCATGATGGCCAGGCCCAGGGATTCGACGTCACGGATGAAACCCTGGCCGGTGCAGCGCGGGCAGGGTTGCGCGGCGATCTCGCCGAGGGAGGGGCGCAGGCGCTGTCGGGACATCTCCATCAGTCCGAAGCGCGAGATGCGTCCGACCTGGACCCTTGCGCGATCGGTCTTGAGGCTCTCCCGTATGCGGTTCTCGACCTCGCGCTGATTGCGGGACGGACCCATGTCGATGAAATCGATCACGATCAGGCCGCCCATGTCGCGCAAACGCAACTGGCGGGCGATCTCCTCGGCCGCCTCGAGGTTGGTGTTGAGCGCCGTTTCCTCGATGTCGCTGCCGCGGGTCGCGCGCGCCGAGTTGATGTCGATGGAGATCAGCGCCTCGGTGGTGTCGATCACGATCGCGCCACCCGAGGGAAGCTTCACCTCGCGCTGGAAGGCCGTCTCGATCTGGCTTTCGATCTGGTAGCGGCTGAACAGGGGCGTCGAATCCTCGTACAGCTTGAGGCGACTGCTCCACTGCGGCATCACCTGCTGCACGAAATTACTGGCCTCGTTGTATACCTCCTGGGTGTCGATCAGCACCTCGCCGATGTCCTGGCGCAGGTAGTCGCGCATGGCGCGCAACACCACGTTGCCTTCCTGGTAGATGAGGAAGGGCGCCTTGCGCTCTTCCGCAGCCGCGCTGATCGAGCGCCACAGGTGCACGAGGTAATCGACGTCCCACTGGATTTCCTCGACGGTGCGGCCGACCCCGGCGGTGCGCACGATGACGCCCATGTCCGAGGGGATCACCACCTGGTTCAGGACCTCGCGCAACTGGTCGCGTTCCTCGCCCTCGATGCGCCGCGAGATCCCGCTGGAGCGCGGGTTGTTGGGCATCAGGACCAGGTAGCGCCCGGCGAGGCTGATCATGGTGGTGACCGCCGCACCCTTGTTGCCGCGCTCTTCCTTTTCAATCTGGATGATCAGTTCCTGGCCCTCGCGGACCGCTTCCTTGATCGTCACCCGGCCACTGGCGCCTTTCTTGAAGTACTGGCTGGAGATTTCCTTGAGGGGGAGAAAGCCGTGACGCTCGGACCCGTACTCGACAAAGCACGCCTCCAGGCTGGGCTCCACGCGGGTGACGCGGGCCTTGTAGATGTTGGCTTTCTTGGCTTCCCGGGTGACGGACTCGATGTCCAGATCGTAGAGGCGCTGGCCATCGACCAGGGCGACCCGCAACTCCTCGGGTTGAGTTGCGTTAATGAGCATTCTTTTCATGCAATACCGACTTCCGTTTTGGGCGCGTTCGCGGCCACACGGGGTATCGCGCAAATCAGCTTTTGCGGTTCAGACTCTTGGTTCCGTCGATCAATTCGATAGCGATCAAGTCAATAGCCATGTTCCAGGGTACAGGTTGGGCGATTGCATCCGGGGCGATCGCGCCGGCCAGAATCCATGTCGATTGGAGGGCCTGGTTCCCGGCTTCGTCCCGCGCACTGCGCGGTTGGTCCCGGGTCATGGCGCCAATGAGCTTGCATGGCGTGCCTTGCGTCCGGGCCGGGGGGCCTGTGGATTCACCTGCCGGCCT
>JBFGWM010000086.1:0-10488 GCA_041588495.1 Pseudomonadales bacterium
ACCGACCCCGGCCCGGCATTCGACTGGGCGGGTTACGTGGATTTGGTCGCGCAAGGAGAGGGTGAGGAAACATGAAGTTCGTGGTGATCGTACTCACGCTGTGCCTGGAACGGTTTAGCGATGCCCGTACCTGGCTGCACCGGGACGAATGGTTTCATGCCTACGTGTGCGCGGTACGCCGTCCGGTGCCGGTGAACCTGCGCGGGTGGATCACGCCACTGCTGGTGATCCTGCTCCCCGGCGCCCTGGTGCTGGGCGTGCTGTACCTGGTGCAGGGCCGCATGTACGGCATACCCGAACTCGGCCTGTCCCTGGTCGTCCTTTTCTATGCGCTGGGGCGGGTCAAGCTGCAGCACCAGCTCGAGGATTACCTCGCGCACTGGCGGGCCGGCGACCTGCAGTCGGCCTACCATCATGCCTGCGAACACCTGACCGAACCCGAGGTCGCGAACGCGGATGACGCCGGGCACCTGCACCAGGCGGTGCGCCGCGCGTACCTGCACCATGCGTTGACCGGCCTGTTCGCGGTCCTGTTCTGGTATTTCCTGCTGGGGCCGGCGGCGGCCGTGCTGTGGATGTTGTGCGAGCAATACCTGCCGTTCGCCGAGGAGGACCGCCATGGTCGCCAGGTCGAGCGGATCCAGCACGCCCTCGAGTGGTTGCCGGCACGGGTCCTGGTGCTCGGTTTTGCGGTGGTCGGACACTTTGGTGGTCCGCTGTCCGCCGTGTCCCGGGATTTCCTGCGCTGGAGCCCGCCGATCGAGGGATTCGTCGATGCGGCCGCCGTCGCCGCCCTCGATTCCGATGAGATGGCGAACCCGGCGAGCCGCGACTTCGTTGCCACGGCGGAGAATGAATGGCGGTCGCTGCAGGACCTGCTCACCCGTTGCCTGGTGTTCATCCTGGTCGTGACGGCGGTGGCGACGATCTTCGGCTGGAACTGATCGGGATGGCGGGTACGGCTGCATGGCCGTGGTGGCTGACCCTGCTCGGTATGCTTGCCGGTCCGCCGGCGGATGCGGCTCCCCGCTCCGTGGTGGACGACGCCGGCAACCGGGTCGTCCTCGAGGCCCCTGCCGGGCGCGTGATCGCCCTGGCGCCACACCTCGCCGAGGCGGTGTTCGCGCTGGGGGCGGGGGACCGGCTCGTGGGCACGGTCCGTCACTCGGACTACCCTGCAGCGGCGCGCAGCGTGCCGCGGGTGGGCGACGCATTCTCGGTCTCGTTGGAACGTATCCTGGAGTTGCGCCCCGACCTCGTGCTGGGATGGCTTTCCGGCACGCCGTCGGACGTGTTGAACCGCATTCGCCGGCTTGGGTTCCCCCTCTACCTTGCGGAGCCCGGAAACCTTGACGGTGTGGCGGACAACCTTGCCGCCATCGGCGAACTGCTGGGCCTGCCGGAGGTGGGCGCCGGCCTCGCGGCCGCGTACAGGGAGCGCCTGTCCCGCGCGCAATCCCCCGGCCGCGGGACGGTCGCGGTGTTTTACGAGGTCTGGAGCGAGCCGTTGATGACGGTCAGCGACGCGCACCTGATCGGGCAGGCGGTGGCGCATTGTGGCGGGCGCAACCTGTTCGCGGACAGCCCTGCCCCGGTACCCGTAGTGAGTCTGGAAGCCGTGGTGGCCGGTGATCCCGCGGTCATCCTGCGCGGCAGCACCGGGGCCGAGGGTGATGCCTGGACCGCGCGCTGGCACCGCTTCCCGGCGCTGCGCGCGGTTCGTCACGGTCACCTGCTCAGCGTGCCCGCCGACCTGGTGAGTCGGCCGGGGCCGCGCCTCGTGGAAGGGGTGGAGCGCATCTGCGAGTTGTTGAACCACGTTCGGGCGAGCCGGGGCAACGGCTGATGCAGGGCACGGACGACTTGATCGGGATCGATCTCGGCGGCACCAAGATCGAGGCCGCGGTGCTGGATGGCGGGCACCGGGTCACCTGGCGGGAGCGGGTGCCGACCCCGAGCGGGGATTATCCGGCCACCCTGGACGCACTGCAGGGCCTGGTCGCGCGCATCGAGGCGGAGACCGGCTGCCGCGGCCCGGTGGGCATGGCCACCCCGGGCGCGGTTTCGCGGCGCAGCGGGCGCATGAAAAACTGCAATTCGACCTGCCTCATCGACCGCCCCCTGCGCAAGGACCTCGAACAACGCATCGGGCGCCCGGTGCGCATCGCCAACGACGCCGACTGCCTGGCCCTTTCGGAGTCCGTGGACGGCGCCGCGGCGGGGCAGGGCAGCGTGTTCGCGGTGATTCTCGGGACCGGTGTCGGCGCCGGGATCACCGTGGGAGGTCACCTGCTGGGAGGGCCCAACGCGATCGCGGGGGAGTGGGGGCACAACCCCCTGCCGGAAGCGGTGCGCGATCCGGGCGACACGCGAACCTGTTACTGCGGGCGCGCGAACTGCGTCGAGACGTTTGTATCCGGGCCGGGCCTTGAACGCTCGTGGACGCTTCTCGGTGGGGCGCCGCTGCGGGTGCCGGGGATCGACGCGCGACGCCGCCAGGGCGACCCGCTTGCCGAGCGGGTGCTGGCGGCCTACCACCGGCAACTGGCCGCGGCGCTGGCGGTGGTCATCAACATCCTCGACCCTGAGATCGTGGTGTTCGCCGGCGGATTGTCCAACCTGCCCGGGCTGGTGGCCGGGGTCCGTGCGCAGCTGGCGCCCTTCGTGTTTTCGGATACCGTGGAAACCGCGCTGACAACCGCCCTGCACGGGGATTCCAGCGGGATTCGGGGCGCCGCGTGGCTGTGGCAGGAGGGGCCGCCGGGGGCGAAGTAAGTCCCGGTAATTCCTGCAATCACTTCTATACTAGGGATAGATTCGGGCCGGCCCACGGGTCCGGGGCGTCGTGCGCTCGGTCGTGGGGCCGGAGCAAGCAAGGAAACCCAACATGTCTGCAGATGGTATCCAGGACGACCTCGACCCGGTCGAAACCCAGGAATGGCTGGAGGCGTTCTCGTCAGTCATCGACAGCGAGGGCACCGGGCGCGCCGGGTTCATACTTGGACGGCTGATGGAAAAGGCCACCCGCTACGGGGTCGAACTGCCGAGCGCCATCACCACGCCGTACCGCAATACCATCATGACCGCCGACGAGGCGCCCCTGCCGGGTGACCTGTTCATGGACCGGCGCATCCGTTCGCTGATCCGCTGGAACGCCCTGGCGATGGTGGTCCGGGCCAACAAGCGCGGCGGCGACCTCGGCGGGCACATCGCCAGTTTCCAGTCGAGCGCGATGCTCTATGACATCGGCTTCAACTACTTTTTCCGTGCCCCGACCGCGGAGCAGGAGGGCGACCTTCTCTATATCCAGGGACACTGCGCGCCGGGCATTTACTCGCGGGCCTACCTGGAGGGCAGGCTGAGCGAAGACCAGCTCGACAAGTTCCGTCAGGAGGTCGACGGCGATGGCCTGTCCTCCTACCCGCACCCCTGGCTGATGCCCGATTTCTGGCAGTTTCCCACGGTTTCCATGGGTCTCGGACCGCTGCAGGCCATCTACCAGGCGCGCTTCATGCGCTTCCTGCAGCACCGGGGGCTCGCCGAGATGGGCGACCGCAAGGTGTGGGCGTTCATGGGCGACGGCGAGATGGACGAGCCGGAGTCGCTCGGCGCCATCTCCCTGGCCGGGCGCGAGAAACTGGACAACCTGGTCTTCGTCATCAACTGCAACCTGCAGCGTCTGGACGGGCCGGTGCGCGGCAACGGCAAGATCATCCAGGAACTCGAGGGCGTGTTCCGCGGCGCCGGCTGGAACGTCATCAAGGTGGTCTGGGGGCGTCTCTGGGACCCGCTGCTGGAACGCGACACCAGCGGCATGCTGCGACGACGCATGGACGAGTGCGTGGACGGCGAGTACCAGACCTACAAGAGCAAGCCCGGCGCCTACACCCGGGAGCACTTTTTCGGCAAGTACCCGGAAACCGCGAAGCTGGTCGAGAACCTGTCCGACGACGACATCTGGAAGCTGAACCGGGGCGGGCACGATCCCCACAAGGTTTACGCCGCCTACCACGAGGCGTTTCACCACAAGGGGCGGCCCACGGTGATTCTCGCCAAGACGGTCAAGGGATACGGCCTGGGCGAGTCCGGCGAGGCGCAGAACATCAGCCACTCGGTGAAAAAACTCACCGTCGACAGCCTGCGCCAGTTCCGTGACCGCTTCAGCATTCCCCTCAGCGACGAGGAACTGGAAAAGGTTCCCTATTACAAGCCTCCGGAAGAGTCCCCGGAGATGGTGTACATGAACAAGCTGCGCGAGAAGCTGGGCGGCTACATGCCCCAGCGTCGCGTGGAGTGTGAATCGCTCAAGGTCCCGGACCGCAGCGCCTTCGACGCCCACTTCAAGGGGAGCGGCGAGCGCGAGATCTCCACCACCATGGCCTTCGTGCGCCTGCTCAACAGTCTCCTCAAGGACAAGCAGATCGGCCAGCGCATCGTGCCCATCGTTCCCGACGAAGCGCGCACCTTCGGCATGGAAGGCCTGTTCCGGCAACTCGGTATCTATTCGTCGGTGGGCCAGTTGTACGAGCCCGAGGACGCCGGGCAGGTGATGTTCTACCGCGAGGACCAGACGGGACAGGTGTTGGAAGAGGGTATCAACGAGGCAGGCTCCATGGCCTCCTGGGTCGCCGCGGCGACCAGTTACAGCCCCAACGGCTACCCGATGGTCCCGTTCTACATTTTTTACTCGATCTTCGGTTTCCAGCGGGTCGGCGACCTCGCCTGGGCGGCGGGCGACATGCAGGCGCGCGGTTTCCTGATCGGTGGCACCTCCGGGCGCACCACGCTCAACGGCGAGGGCTTGCAGCACCAGGACGGCCACAGCCATATCCTGGCGACGACGATTCCCAACTGCGTCACCTATGACCCCACCTACGCCTATGAACTGGCGGTGATTATCCAGGACGGTCTGCGGCGCATGTACCAGGACATGGAAAACGTTTTCTATTACGTCACCGTCCTGAATGAAAACTACGCGCATCCGGCGATGCCGGAAGGTTGCGAGGACGGCATCGTGCGCGGGATGTACCTGCTCGAGGAGGACGACGAGGGTCTCGAGCCGCGCGTGCAGTTGCTCGGTTGCGGCGCGATCCTGCGCGAGGTGCGCGAGGCCGCGGCCATCCTGCGTGCGGAGTTCAACGTCGACGCGGACATCTGGAGCGTGACCAGCTTCAACGAACTGCGCAAGGACGGGCAGGATGTGACGCGCTGGAACATGCTGCACCCGGAACTGGAGCCGCGGCAGTCCTACGTGGAGAAATGCCTCGCCGAGCGTCATTGCCCGGTGATCGCGGCGACCGATTACATGAAGCTATATGCCGAACAGATCCGGGCCTATGTGCCGCATGATTACGTGGTGCTCGGCACCGACGGGTTCGGACGCAGCGACACCCGGGAAAAGCTGCGTGGATTCTTTGAGGTGGATCGCCACTACATCGTCCTGGCCGCATTGAAGGCCCTGCACGAGCGCGGAACCATCGACGCGGACACCGTGAGCCGGGCGATCTCGGAGTTCGGGCTCGACCCCGAAAAGGCGAACCCGCAGGTCAGCTGAGCGCGAAGAACAACAACCCAGGAATCGCACAAGGATATTCACGCGTGGGAACCCAGCAAGTCAATGTGCCGGACATCGGTGGCGCCGAGGGCGTGGAGGTCATCGAGATCCTGGTGAATCCGGGTGACCGAATTGAAAAGGAACAGTCGCTGATCGTGGTCGAGTCCGACAAGGCCTCGATGGAGATCCCGGCCGAGGCCGGCGGCGTGGTGCAGGCACTGAAGGTCAGCCTGGGCGACAAGGTTTCCGAGGGCGATCCCATTCTCGTGCTGGAGATCGCCGGAGATGCGGCGCCAGCGCCGGCGGCAACGGAATCCACGCCGGAGCAACCCGCCGCACCTGAACCGGCGGCGTCCCCGGATCCCGCACCCGAAGCGGCCGCGTCCGGCGGCACCCGCATCGACAGCATCAATGTTCCGGATATCGGTGGCGCCGAGGGCGTCACGGTCATCGAGGTCTGCGTCGCCGAGGGAGACGAGATCGCGAAGGACGAGGCCCTGGTGGTGCTCGAGTCCGACAAGGCTTCCATGGAGGTGCCCAGCCCGGCGAGCGGTATCATTCGTGCGGTGAAGGTCGCCGTGGACGACACGGTCTCCGAGGGCTCGCCCCTGGTGGACCTCGAGGTGCGCGAGTCGGCGGCACCGGCGCCGTCCACCGCGGAGCCCGCGGCGAAGCCGGAACCCGCGAAGCCGGCTCCCGCGGCGGCGGCACCTGCATCGAAGCCCGCTGCCCCGGCGGCAAAACAGGCGACCGACGCGCCCGGCAGCGCCGTGCATGCGGGACCCGCGGTGCGCCGCCTGGCCCGCGAGTTCGGCGTCCGCCTGCAGGAAGTGACCGGCAGTGGTCGCAAGGGCCGGATTCTCAAGGAGGACGTGCAGCAGTACGTGCGGGACCGCCTCAGTCGCGGCGGCGGCACGGGTGGCGAAGGCGCGGGCCTGCCGCCGATGCCGGAGGTGGATTTCAGTCGTTTCGGGGAAACCGAAATCGTCGACCTCAGCAAGATCAACCGGCTCAGCGCGGCCAACCTGCACCGGTCCTGGCTGCACGTGCCGCATGTCACCCAGTTCGACGAGGCCGACATCACCGAACTGGAGAAATTCCGCAAGGCCCACAATGCCAACCTGGGCGCGGACGGGACCAAGCTGACCATGCTGCCGTTCATCGTCAAGGCGTGCGCGGTCGCCCTGCGTCGTTACCCGCGGTTCAATGCCTCGCTGCACCCGTCCGGAGAGCAGTTGATCGTCAAGAAGTACTGCCATATCGGCGTGGCGGTCGATACCCCGAACGGCCTGGTGGTACCGGTGATCCGTGATGCCGATACCAAGGGTATCGAGGCGCTGGCCACTGAGTGTGGAGAGTTGGCGGCCAAGGCGCGCAACAAGAAGCTGCGCCCCGACGACATGCAGGGTGGCTGCTTCAGCATTTCCAGTCTCGGCGGTATCGGTGGAACCTCGTTCACACCGATCGTCAACGCGCCCGAGGTGGCCATCCTCGGCCTGTCGCGTTCCTCCCTCAAGCCAGTGCACGCGGACGGGGCGTTCGTACCGCGGCTGATGCTCCCGCTGTGCCTCTCCTATGACCACCGGGTGATCGATGGCGCGCTGGCTGCACGCTTTACCACGACGCTGTCGGAGTTGTTGTCCGACATACGCCGACTGCTTCTCTAACGGACGGAGTACAAGATCATGTTGAAGGCGTTCTTCCGGTTTTCCATCTACCTGATGAACCGCCTGAGTTATGCGTGGAAGTTCGGGCTCTTCAGCGTGGTCTTCATCGTGCCGCTCATGACCATGGGCTGGGCGATCATCGAACAGGGCCTCGAGACGATCCGCGGGATCAAGGACGAGCGGACCGGTGTTCAACTGCTCCACCAGGCGCTGGATGTCATCCACGCGGCGGAAGATTTCCGCGATGCGCGCCTGGTGTTCACCTATCGCGAGCAGGAGGACGTGCGCGAGCGGGTCGAGATCTATCGCGCGCAGGTCAGCGACAAGCTGGAGATCCTGCGCGCCGCGAGATTCCGGCCCGAGAACCAGGAGGAGGCTGACCGCCACCTCGACGAGGTCTACCGCAAGTGGCGCGAGGTGAGCACGGCGGTCGGCACGTTCGGTTACCTCGAGAACAACTACGAGTACTACAACGACTTCGTCAAGCTGACCGCGCGCAAGCTGCGTACCATCAGCCACCTCTCGGGGCTCGCCCGGGACTCCGATCCGATCACCTCGCAACTCACGGAAATGGTGGTGCGGGAGATCCCCGCCCTCAGCCAGCGCCTGGGACTGGCGCGGGCATTCGGCAGTTACGCCCTGACCCAGCCGTCGCTCAATTCGACCATCGAGCGCCACCTCAACAGTACCGTGGACGGGCTCATCGAGGGGCACGGGCTCTTGAACCAGCTTATCGACAGCATGCGAGAGGGGGAGCTCGGTGGCCCGGCCCTGGCCGAGGCGAAGACCGCGGCGGAGCTGGTCTTCGAATCGATGCAGGAGATTCTCGAGGAGCACACCATCCTCGCCGGGTCCCTGGAGTATCCGTGGAACCAGTTCTTCGATGATGCCAGCGAACGCGTGCGCAACCTCAACCTGCTCGCCGAGGCCTCGCTGCCGGAGATCGACCAGCGCCTGCAGGAGCGACAGAAGGCCGAGGAGAAGAAACTGATCATCATCGCTTCCATCCTGGTCGGGGTCCTGATGCTGATCGCCTACCTGTACGCCGGGTTCTACATCTCGGTACGCAGCACCATCAACGGACTCATGCATACCACGCAGAAGATTTCCCAGGGCGACCTCACGGTGCGCGTCCGCCGCGAGAGCCAGGACGAGCTGGGCCTGATCTCGGAGGGTTTCAACGAGATGACCCAACGGGTCCATGACCTGGTGCAGGAAGTGTACGTCGCGGCCCTCGAGGTCGATCGCCAGGCCGAGGCCGTGAGCGTGAGCGCGGAGAAGAGTACCCAGGTGCTGGAGGGCCAGCTCAAGGAGATCGATACGGTCACCGAGTCGATGAAAGAGATGACCCATCACACCCGCCAGATCGACGCCGCCTCACGCGCTGCGAACAAGTCTGCGGACGATGCCTACAAGGAGACCGAGACGGGTCACCAACGGGTCGACGACACGCTGAAGAGCATCAATGACCTTTCCGAAGAAATCACCCGCTCGGTTGGCGTGATCAACAACCTGGTGACCGAGAGCGGCAACATCCACCAGGTGCTCGATGTGATCAAGGAGATTGCGGAGCAGACCAACCTGCTGGCCCTCAACGCCGCCATCGAGGCCGCGCGCGCGGGTGAACAGGGGCGCGGATTTGCCGTGGTCGCCGACGAGGTGCGCACGCTGGCCCAGCGCACCCAGCAGTCCACCCAGGAAATCGAGACCATGATCGGACGCCTGCAGAACGGGGTGAACGAGACGGTCACGGCGATGCAGTCGAGCCGCGATATGACCTCGAAGACGGTGGACCACTCGGAACGCCTCGGCGAGGCGCTGGGCAAGATCGAACAGGCGGTGAAGAAGATCGTCGAAATGATCGGTGAGATCGCGCGGGCCGCCGGAGAACAGAACGAGATGGCCCAGGACATGGGCGCAAACATCACCTCGATTTCCGAGGCCGGGCAAACCACCGGCGAGGCAGCGCGCAACACGGTCGAATCCGCACACTCGCTGTCCGAGATCACCGGGCGCCTGCGCTCCCTGGCCGACGCCTTCAAGCTCTAGGCGGTTCCCCGTCGCCCGTGCTCCGGGAGCGACTCAGTCCTCCTGGGTCTCCGCGGTCCAGTGGGTCTCCCCGTAGCGTTGCTCGCGGTTGATCAGGCGCGCCGCAACGAACAGCAGGTCTGACAGGCGGTTCAGGTAGATCGGCGTGCTGCTCACGGATTCCAGCGCGCGCACCGAGCGTTCCGCCCTCCGGCACACCGCACGGGCCACGTGGCAACTGGCTGCCGGTGGCGCCCCGCCGGGCAGTATGAAGCTCTCCAGGGAGGTCAGCTTTTCGCTGAACCCGTCGATCAGCGCCTCAACCTCGACGACGTGCTCCGGCCGCGTGCGTACACTGCCCGGGGCGGCGAGTTCGGCGCCGATCTCGAACAGGCGGCCCTGGATCTGCATCAGGGGCTTGCGCACCGCGCTTTCGCGGGACAGTTCCGATACCACGCGTCCCAGCCAGCTGTTGAGTTCATCCACGTCGCCAATGGCGGTCACGCGGTCGTCGGTCTTGGGGAGGCGGGTGCCGTCGGTGAGCCCGGTGGTGCCGTCGTCCCCGGTTCGGGTGTAAATACGTGCCATGGTCAATGCGGGCTCCGCGCCCTGTTCCGGTTTCGGAATCCTATTCTATCCAATGTTGGCGGTGCTTGCCGGAGCGCGCGTTCATTCGCCCAGTCGGTAGCGAAAGGTGAAGAGCACGTTCCGCCCGGGTGCCGGCATGAACGCCGTCTCCTGGTTGGGGAACGGATTGAAGGCGACCGTTCCAAAAGCGTCGTAGTCCTCGTCGAACAGGTTGTTGACCTGGAATGCGACCTCCACGGGGCCGCGCCGCCAGGTCGTGGTGGCGTCCACGACCTCGAAGCCGTTGACCTCGTCGAAGGCACCGGCGTCGTCACCCGTGGGGTTGCGGTCGCCCATGCGGCGGTAGGCCAGGTGCGCGGTGAGGTCCGCGCGCGGTTCCCAGGTCACCCCGATGACGGTGTTGCTGCGGGCCACGAAGGGGATGCGCTCGCCCTCGTTGGCACCGCCCCGAAAGCGTGCATCGACCACGGCGTGCTGCAGGCGCACTTCAAGTTCTGGCCAGATCCGGTGGCCGGCTTCCAGGCTGGCGCCGATGCGGCGGGTCGGGTCGAGGTTGCGGTTGGCGAACACGGTGGGGTCGAAGGCGATCTCGTCCTGCAGGCGCAGGTGATACAGGTGCAAGCCCGCGTCGGTGCGCTGGCCGCGCCACGC
>JBFGWM010000087.1:0-10460 GCA_041588495.1 Pseudomonadales bacterium
AATGCCTCGTTAAGCGCCACGAACATTTCCGGCGACAAGGCGTTGCGCTTGCCGTCGTCCATGGTGATGGTGGCGATTCCGTCCTTGAGTTCGTAACTGACCAGATCGTCTGACACGGTTTGCCTCCGGTGTCCGGCGCAAACGTGCCGGGATCGAAATTGGGAACACCGTACGCTAGCGGGTGTCGGCCGCGATTACAATGACAAACCACCCGCCCGGCAACGCCCCCGAAAACCACACCGGCACGCACCGCCAACGCGCCACCGTCACCCCGCGATGATCCTGGATCCACCGACCCGGACTGCGAAAGCACCGGCGGAACCGCGGTTTTTCGCACGATGCAGATTGCAAACCAGAATGGCGGCAGCCCGGCCGCAGTTTGCAAACTGGAACCCGGGGCCCGGCCCGTCGCCAAGACGTAACACCACAAGTAACTGTATTTATTGGTTTTTATGAACCTCGCGGAAGCGCGGAAAAGAGTGGCCTGATTCCTGCAACACCCCTTCCCGACTACACATGCGTCGCGGTGCCACTGCGGTTCCGGAAGCCACCACGGGGCGGATGCGCACGCCAACCGCATTCACCGGGCAACGACGCCGACGGAAAACGACAGGATGGGTTACGAACATGAAAACTGTACGGTTGAGTGGAATCTTGCTGATCTGCACCGCCCTGGTGTGGATCAACGATGCAGCCGCTGCCGAGCGCGGCTTGAAGTACGTGGAAACCGCCAGCGGTCACAAGTCGCTGCATACCCGGGAACTGATCCAGTGGACGCATACCCGGATGGTCTTCAACAAGGAACTCAGCCGCGTCGCGGTGGGCCAGGACAGCATTCTCCAGGTCGAGGTGCTCAGCGGCAACGAGGTGCTCGCACTGGCCCGCCAGGTGGGCCGCACCAGCGTCCTCGCATGGTACTCGGACGGCACCTCTGAAACCTTTCTGTTCAGCGTGGTCCAGGACCTCGGCGTGTTGCGCCGCGCATTGCGCGAGATTCATCCCAACGTGCGCGGCCAGATCGCACCCGACCGGGCCGCACTGATCCTGCGCGGCAAGGTGCCTTCCATGAAGTTTCGCGTCGCGGCCGAGGCCGCCGCACGCAGTTACCTCGAAGCCGGCAGTGCCGGAGCGAGCACGCGGCCGGGCGTCGTGTTGCAAACACCCGGCAGCAACGGCCAGGTGTCCGACAGCGGCCTGCGGGTGGGTTCCCAGCAGGGCACGCGCGAGGATACCGCCGCAATCATCAACCTGATCCAGGTGGAAACCATGCCCGCAACCACCGAGGAGAAGATTCGCGCGGCAATCCGCGACATCGGCGGCAAGGACGTCGTGGTTCGCCGCCTTCAGCAGGGGGATGTCCCCGACGACCGGCTCGACAGCCTGACACTGTCCGGAACCGTGGAAAACCAGGTGGTCCTGTCCCGCATCCTGAGCGTGGTGGCCAGAACGGTCACCTCTTTCAACGACGACGGCAGCGTCGCCGGTGTCGAAGTCATCGCCGACGAGGCCGGCGGACTGATTTCCAGCCGCAATGGGAGCCGCTCCAACGGGGGCGGTTCAATTGGCGGGTTCCCCGGCGGTGCGGTCAGTTCCGGGAACGAGGTCGAAGCCAACATTGCACGCTCCAAGCTGATCTCCATTGCCGGCGGACGCATCCTCTCCATGATCGAGGTGCGCGACCTGCCGCAGGTCCGGGTGGCCGTACAGATGTACGAGGTCAACCGCGCCCAACTGCGCAGCTGGCGTCCCGACGTTTCCGTGAACACCAACAATTACGATTCAGGCACCACGCTCGCTCTCGACGGTCTCAACGCTCCAACTGAGTCGGGCCTCGAGGCCGCCCTGCAACTCCTCGGCGGCGCGATGACCAGCAACTTTCAGCTCAGTGCCGGGAAAGCCGCCTTTGACGTCCTCTTCTCGCTGCTCGAGGAAGAAGGAATTTCGCGCACCCTGTCGCGGCCAACCCTGACCGTGCTGGCAGGCGAAACCGCCCTGTTCCGCGCCGGTGGCGAAGTGCCGGTGCCAACCGCGTTCGCCCCTTCCGGGCTGAGCGCCGGGGACCAGGTCGGTCCGAACACCGCCGGGGTTTTCAGCGGCACCCAGTTCAAGGCCTTCGGCGTGGAACTCAAGGTGCGCGCCATGGTCGATGAGTCCGACCGCATCACTCTCGACGTACAGCCCACGGTTTCCCTGCCGGACACGCTGCTCACCCAACGCATCGCGGGAAGTACGGGCAGCGACCTGAACACGGCCGCGTTCAACGTACGCAGCATCGACACGTCCGCGCGACTGCGCGACGGCCAGCCGATGGTCATCGGCGGTCTGGTGACCCGCGACCTGAATGACAACCACGCCTATACGCCGGGACTCAACGAGATTCCACTGGTGGGCAAGCTGGCCGAGTCATCCAGCGACGGAGACACCGACCGGGAACTCATCATCATCGTGACCCCGACCATTGTCCGCGAACCGCGCCACGACGCATCGATGTGGCAATACCCGAAACGCCGGGAACTGCTGTCCGAAATACGCCCCGCAAGCGCAGGACGCACGAACTGAAAACATTCCATTCTGGTGGAGGAACTGAACATGAAACCGATCAACCACGTGGGCAAGCTAGCCATCACGGGCGCCTGCGCCCTGCTGCTTGGCGCCTGCTCCTCGCTCAACCAGCGCCCGATTGCCGAGGCCGCGCCGGATACCCGGCTCGATCGGATGGTCGACGCCTATGCGCAGACGTCCGGCAACGGAGCCTGTCATGAGCTGGCCGACGAAAGTCACCCCACGGTGGACTGCGAACGAATCCAGCGACACGTGGAGCGCCTGAACACCGAGTTCCCGCATCACGACCGGATCCTGCTGACCAATGCGGTGATGCAATACGAGTCCGGCAACATGCAAAAGGCCCAGTTCACACTGGACCAGCTCCTGGCCCGGCCGGGACCGCAGCCGGACGCGGCCGTACTGCGCGGCCAGATTGCCCTGCGGGAAGGTAACACCACCCTCGCCAAAGACATTGCAAACCGCCAGATCATGCTCGCGCCCGCACACCATGGTCTCCGCGAGACGCTTGCGGCGGCCCATTATTTCAACGGGAACTACGTCCTCGCCGGCAAACAGCTCGGCATTGCCCGTCGCCTGGGCGCACCGGAATGGCGGACCACCTACCATGAAGGGCTGATCGAGGAAGCACAGGGCAACCTGGCCGCCGCCTGTGCGAATTACCGGGCCTCGGCGCACCTGGCCCCCGGTGAGCAATCCGCCCTGTCCCGGCTGATTGCCCTGAGCGACACGGAATCCTGCGACGTTCACCTGCGGGAGGTTCTCCCGCGCTGATCTGCAACGTTTTCCTCCCTGGCCCGGGAAGCCCACGTGCGTACCCGGGTTTTTTTTGCGCGTTTTCCGCGGTTCCCATCCTGGCCTACACAACAGCTCCACCGCCAAGGGGGCACACCTGCTCCCCGCCAGGATGATCTGTACCAGGGCCGGCATGCGGGGCCCGGACAAAACCGGGGGACCGAATCCACCTCGCGAATCATTTCGCAAAGCAATTTGAAAACCGCAAACGGGCCCGGTCGACCACCCAGTCCCCCGACACCGGGAAGATTCAGAGCAAACTCCGCAACGCACTGTTTTTATTGGGTTTTAAAAGTTTTCACGCACTACACGCAAAGTTGGCACACGTTCTGCAATAACCCCTTCAACAGCAACACAGGTAGGCGCCTTCGACGGCGCAAAGCAAGAAACCGAACAGGTTCCGGACACGAGTCTCCGGAACGCCCCGCAACGACGATGCACGACGGTGCGGGGAAACAGGCTTCTCAATGTGAGAAGAAGCGCTGAAACGATGGCCCGGAAGGGAACCTGAATTTCAGCAAAATCTAAAACACCACTTTTAAGGAATGCATTGAAATGAAAACTGTAAACAAGCCCCAACAAAGCAAGCAAGGCGGTTTCATCATGACCTCCGAACTGATTCTCCTGGTCACCGTCATGGTGATCGGCATGATCGTCGGCCTGGTCACGATGCGTGACGCGGCAACGGCCGAGATGGAAGACGTGGCGGAAGCCATCGGCCAACTCGACCAGAGCTACGCGTTCAGTGGCATGAAGAACGCGGAAGGCACTGCCAATGTTGACGGCTCCTCGTTCACGGACGCCGTGGACACCTTTGCCGGTGACGCAGCCGAGTTCACCTTCGTCGCCAACGACAACGTTGAAGGTGTTGTCCAGGCTCCGTAACACAAGCACTGCAGGCACTCCCCGGAGTCCTGCACCACAAACCAGGGCGGCCCTCCGGGGCCGCCATATTCAACGACCGGAATACTGAATTCCCTGGAGGCCTGGCATGAAACGTAAGACCAAAGGCAGCGTGACCGCCAGCGTCGTCCTGTTTGTCGCCTCCGGCGTGTTTGCCTCGGTACTCGGCCTGCGCCAGTACGACAGGGCAACCACCACCCTCGGCTGGGTCTCCAGCTCGGCACTTGAAGCGGGCCAGATCGTCACCCGCCAGGTGCTCACGCAGGCCCGGGTCAAGATCGAGCAGGCCGGCATTGGCAACCCACAGCACTTACTGGGCAAGCGCCTGACCGTCGACAAGAGGCCGGGTGACACCTTCCTTCCCGGCGACGTGAAGACCCCGGAAGCGCCGCCCCCGCGTTCGCTGGCGCAACATGTACCCGAAGGCCGCGTGCTGTACACGCTGTCACTGACCACGGGATCCACCATCCCGCTGTCGCAACTGAATAACGGCGACCGCCTGGACGTGCTGGTCAGCGGACGGCGCGGGGTGCGCACCGCGGCCACGGACGTTCGCCTGATCGGCGTGATTCGCAAGCGCGCCGAATCAAAGCCAGCCGCCGGCGACCAGAAGATCACGAGCCTGTTGCCGCAGAAATCGAAGCGCGCGGTATCGGGATCGACGGGTGACGCACTGGTACTCGCCGTGAGCCCGGAGCACGTCTATCCGCTGGCCAACATCGGGGGCACCGACAAGGTCTCCCTGGTACTGCACAGCGCTCACGACGTCGCATCGGGCAAGGCCGTTTCGGTCACCCCGACCAACCGTCAGCGCCCCGTCGAAGTCGTGGTCGGGTTATCCCGCACCACGGTCTACGTGTCGAACTGAGGGGATAACGACATGCTTGGCCTGGTCCGCACACCCCCCTCGCGGGAGCCCCCGCACAAGGCGCTGAGCGCCGATGATTTCCGACGGCTCCGCAAGCTGGTACACGATCGCCTGATCGATTCCATCGAGGAAGAGAGCGCCGCGGTCCTTCACAACCTCGCGGAAGTCAAAGCCCGCATCGGCGAGATCGTGCGTGATTTGACCGAAGACACCGGGATCACCGTACCCGCGTCGGACCGCGACCGGGTCGAGAAAGAAATTCTCGAAGAACTGGGCGGCATGGGCCCCCTCGCCCCACTGATGCTGGATCGGACAATTTCCGACATTCTCGTCAACGGACCGGAGGAAGTCTGGGTGGACCGCGGCGGAAAGCTGACCCGGACCGATGTCCGTTTCGATGACGACGCCCACCTCCGTCGCTTCCTGGACCGCCTGATCTCGGCCCAGGGCCGCCATCTCGACGCCAGCAACCCCATGGTGGACGCCAAGCTTCCCGATGGCAGCCGCCTGCATGCGGTCATACCGCCGCTTTGCTCCCTGGGGGCCGTTGTTTCCATCCGGCGTTTCGCGGAGGAAACCATTACGGCCTCCAACCTCGTCGAGCGCGGTGCGATGAGCCCTGCCATGCTCGACCTGCTGCAACTTGCGGTCGGCACCGGGCAGAACATTGTCATTGCAGGAAGTGCGGCGGCGGGCAAGACCACGCTCCTGAACGCGCTTGCCGCCTTCGTACCGGAGAATGAACGGATCGTCACCGTGGAGGAAACCGCGGAACTCAAGCTCGCACACCCCCACGTGATTCCACTGGAATCGAGGCCCACGAACGTGGAGGGCCGTGGTGGCGTCGACCTGCGCTCCCTGGTGCGCACCGCGCTGCGCATGCGCGCCGACCGCATCGTGGTCGGCGAGGTCCGCGGAGACGAGGTGATGGACATGTTGCAGGCGATGAATGTCGGCCATGACGGGAGCCTGACCACGGTGCATGCCAACAGCCCGAAAGACGTGCTGCGCCGTCTCGAGGCACTGGCCCACATGGGCGACGCCGGACTGCCACGCGACTCGATTCGCGACATGATCGGGTCGGCCGTCCAGATCATCGTGCAGGTCATGCGTTTCCGCGACGGCAGTCGCCGCATCGTCAGCATCAGCGAGGTCATCCAGGACGGGGAAACACTGGGTACCGTTGAGCTCTACCGCTTCCAGGCGGAACGCATGGAAGACGACGGCTCGATGACCGGCCGGCACGTTGCCACCGGGGCCCCTGCCCGCTTCGCGGAACGCGTGAAGGCCCTGGGCTTTACCGTTCCGCAATCGCTGGTGGCAACGGAATCAGAACAGGTGGGATCCGGTCATGACTGAATCACTGCTTCTTGTCGCCTGTGTCGCCTTGTGCGGATACTCGGTGTATCGCCTGTGGCCGCTTCCCGCGGGCGAAGGCGCTGCGCAGGTCGACCCCTATGCGCAGGTAACCGACGAACCACGCCAGTCTGCCATCGAGATGTTCCTGCGACGCCTAAGCGTGGGACTGCCTTCCACCGCCCTGCTTGCCATGCTGCTCATGGGAGCCCTGCTCAGCGGACTGCTCGCCCTTGAATTCTTTCCGGGAAGATTCGGACTCGCGCTGATCTGCGGATTTGGCATGGCGGCCCTCGGTATGATGGCCCTGGCGGATCTTGCAAGCTGGCGCACGCGTCAGTTCGAGATTCGCCTGCAGGACGCCATCGACCTGATGAACACCGGCCTGGAGGGCGGGCTGTCGCCCCGACAGTCCCTGCAGGCGGCCGCCGATGCGGCCGAGTCCAAAGTTCGCGAGGAATTACAGAACATTCTCGACCGCCTGGATCTCGGGCTGCCCGCGGAACAGGCCATCCGGCGACTGCGCACCCGCTACGACAGCGAGGGCGTACGCCTGTTCACCCAGTCCATCGTGGCCAAGTGGCACGACGCCGGAGACTTCGCAAGACTGCTGCAGGCGGTCGGGGATCTGATCCGCGACCGCGTAAAACTGCGCAAGCTGGTAGAGGGCCAACTGTCCGGGACCCGCTACGCGGCCATTTTCTCGGGAATTCTGCCCTACGCCCTGGTCCCGGTATTCCTGTGGCGCCAGCCGGAATGGCTTGAGGCGCTCACCACGCACCCCCACGGACCCAGTTTCCTGGCCGGCGCGCTACTGCTGCAGGCCGTCGGTTTCATCTTGCTGCGCAAGATTCTGCGGGTGGAACTATGACTTCCGGCTGGTGGCTTGATGGAGCGCTCTTTTCCCTGGCCGCAATCTTTGGGTACCTGTTCTGGCAGATTGAAACCCATGACATCTTCCACAAGGTGGAAGACAACGAGGGCGGCCGGGATCGGGCGCAGTCCTGGTCCGCACTGGAGCCGCGTCAGGAGCGCACCTTCTACGGCTCCAGGCTGATGCGCCAGGCAGGACTCCGGCCGCAATTCATGCAACCGCTTTTCTGGGCAATGAAGCTCGTGTGCGCGATGCTGTTTCCCCTCCTCGCCGTGGAGTTCAATGGCGGCCAGGCAGAATGGGTTCTTTTGCTCCTGCCCGCTCTCGCCGGCTTCTTTCTCCCCGAGGCCTGGCTGCTGGTCCGGCGCCAGAAGCGACGTCGCGAGATTGCCGGATCCCTGAGCTTCTTCATAAGCTTGATGGTCGTTTACCTGAAATCAGGACTGAACCTTGCACAGGGCTTCCGGCAGGCGGCCACCTATGGACTGAAATCGAATTCACCCCTGGCCAGGGAACTGGACCTGCTGAGCCACGAGATCGACGCGGGACGGGATCGCGACGCGGCGTTCGCGCTGCTGGCCGAGCGCACCGGCGTCGAACCGCTCAAGCGTCTCGCATCCGTCATCAGCGTGGGTTACCAGACCGGATCGCCCGTGGTCGGAACCCTGCAGGCCCAGGCGGATATGCTGCGGGCACGGCAAAGCCAGGAAGCGACCGAACTCGTCAATCGCAAATCGATGGAAATCATGATCCCCATGCTGATGGTGTGCTTCCCGATGTTCATCGTGCTGGTACTGTTTCCCGCGGCCGTCCAGTTGCTCGACGTACTGAAAATGATCGGTGAACTATTCTGACCGCAACAGGGTTTGCAACGGAAAATGGATCCAGCATGAACACAAACCACCCGACCCTGAGAAACCGCCAGCGTGGCTTCATCATCACGGTGGAGTTGCTGCTGATCGTCACCATCCTGGTGATCGGCTCCATCGTGGGACTGGTCGCGATCCGCGACGCGCTGGTCAAGCGCGTGGAGTCCCAGCGCTCCCAGGAAGTTGTGGTTCAGGATGCCAATGGCGTTGCCATGGGGAAAGCCATCGGTTTCGATGAGCACGAGGCCCCGCTGATCCCCTACATCGACCGCACCGCCCCACCGGCGTTACCGGATCCGCAACACCGGAATTTCCGCGCGTTGCTGGCGGTCCGTGACGACCGTTTCACGAGTCGCGAACCGGTTTATTACAGCGGCGACAACTGCACCGGCACACCGTGCCTCAAAACCGCAAGCGACGAGGACACCGACAGCTTCGGCATTGAAAAGACCGAGGAAACCGGGTCGGTCAGCTACCTCTACGCTCTCCAGCAGTCCCCCGTTTACGCGGTCGGCGCATCGACCAACCACGTACCCGGATTCCTCTACCGGAGTATGCCGCAGGCTTGTCCGGTGGACGCTGGGGCGATCCGATCCCGGTACCTTTCGCAGCGCGTGGTCAGCGGATCTCCCTGCGAGCCTTTTGCACTGGGGGGCGGTGGGCAACCCGAGACGACCTGCCTCGCGGACGTCGGCGACGGCTGTGTGTGCCCCGCCGGGTTCAATGACCAGGGGGACATTCTTTCCCTGTACCTGGATCCGATCACCGCCCTGCTGCAGGAGAAAACACTCGAACTCGATGCGGCACTTTCCACCACGATCGTGGTGGAACGGGACAAGCCCGGCCAGGGGATCGGGAACCCCAAGACAGACGAGATCATCGTCACCGATATCGTGCCACTGGTCGAGGTCGGTGAGCTTTGCTGCCCGGCGGGCACGCAGTTACAGGACGACGGGAACCTGGTGAACACGACGGTCTACGTCATTCTCCGGGAAGTCATCGCCGGCCTGGCCCTGGATGAGACCTCGGTCTCGACACTGGTGGACCCCATTCTTCAGCCGCTCGCGGGAACACTTCACTGCGTGGTAAGCGCGAGTTTCCAGGCGGCCGAGCCGGTTCCCGACCCGAATGACCCGTTGCGCAACACGCTGGAACGTTTCCAGCCGCCCTTCAGGGTGAACCTGCCCGTCAATGAATCCGTGGATGGCGCCGAATGGATCTCCACCGCACCGGATGGCGAGGGCATTCCACGTTGAGCGAAAGAATCGCACCAGGAATACAAGCGGTCACCCGGCACCAATCAGAATGGGAGCAACCCCGATGAAGACAAAGCAGAGAAGTCTCGCACAACATCTGGCAAAACTGGCCTGTGGTGTCTGCGTGCTGTGGACCGCCGGCAACGCAATGGCGAATGACGCCGTCAACGAGGAGGCCAGGGAGGTTTCCGACGCGCTGCTGCGACTGGACCAGGGTTTCCGCATTCCCGGGTTGAAGGCGGGCCACCACTCTGCCGCGGTCGCAGGTTCTTCCTATCGTGATGCGCCCGGCGTGAGCCGCGCCCATGCAGACGCTCCTTCCGGCCGCACGTCCATCCCGCTGCCCGGACCTCGGCTCGCGACGGAACCAGAACCCGGGGACGAAACGACACGCTGAACGCCTCCCGCATTGAGGCCCCCGTCACACCGGTGATCCGTTTCACGTTTTACCTGGCGGGGGCCCCGCGCCCCCTGCTCTGAATCCAGATTCCATCCAGCCCCGGTCACCCCGCCTGGACCGCTTTGCATCCCGCTTTGCCCTTCGCAATCTGCAATGCAATTCGAGTTTCGAAGTCGTAAATAATCTCTTTATTTCAATTACTTAAGTAATGGCATATGCATTGCTAGGTCATTTGTACCGGATCCAATCAAGATGCAGAGGACAGTCAAATGACACAGCAGGAAAACAAGATCAACGCGGTAGACAACAAGCCGACCGACGCCATTGAGGTCAAGGTCATGGAAGCCTCGTTCCCCGCCGGAACCATCACCTCGGCACTGGGCGCTGCGCGGGCCATCTCCGCGGACGGGACCTCGCGCGAGCTGGCAACGGGAGATGCCGTTTTCGCCGGTGAGCGGCTGCTAACCGGGCAGGACGGCCTGCTCATCATTCAATTGCAGGACGGGACGCGTTGGGGTGTCACTGCAGATTCCGAGGCCTCCATTCCTGGTGTCCCGGGGACGCCGCCGTCGGAACC
>JBFGWM010000088.1:0-10357 GCA_041588495.1 Pseudomonadales bacterium
CTTCGGCGCCGCAGCCGTCGAACGCCTCGTTGAGCATGCGGATGATGTCCGCCGACTCGTTGTTGACGATGGTTTCCGTCTCCCGGTCCCACAGTACGGGCACCGTGACCCGGCCGCTGTAGTCCGCACGGGCGCGGGTATACAACTCGTGCATGTACCTCGACCCGTACAGCCCGTCGCGGGTCTCCACACCGGCAAACCCCTCGTCCCGGAACTCCCAGCCGTTTTCCAGCATGTCCGGGTGGACGACGGAAAGTCCGATCATGTCTTCCAGACCCTTCAGCCGGCGCAGGATCAGGGCCCGGCTCGCCCAGGGACAGGCCAGGGAAACGTAGAGGTGGTAGCGACCGGCCTGCGCGGGAAAACCGCCCTTGCCGGTGGGACCCGGGCTGCCGTCGCGGGTCACCCAGTTGCGGAAGCTCGAGCCCTCGCGGACGAACTCGCCGTCCGAGGCGTCCGTGTCGTACCACTGGTCGTGCCACTTGCCTTCGATGAGAAGTCCCATGTCTCCCTCCTACGCGGCGGCAAGTTCAGCGATGCGGTCCGCGGCCTCGGACAGCCGCTCCTCGCGCAGCGCGTCACTCATGTTGAGTCCCTCGGCGTACACGAACTCGACGTCGCTGATGCCCAGGAAGCCGAGGAACTGGCGGATGAACGGCGTCTGCACGTCCTGTTCGGTTCCCGCGTAGATGCCGCCGCGGGCGGCGAACACGTAGACCTTCTTGTCGCGCAGCAGGCCCTCGGGGCCGGACTCCGTATACCGGAAAGTATCGCCGGCCCGGGCGACATGGTCGAACCAGGCCTTGAGGGCCGAAGGCACACCAAAGTTGTACATCGGCACGCCCAGCACCAGCGTGTCCGCTTCCTTCAGTTCAGCGATCAGGTGATCCGCGTAGCGGGCCGCCTCCGATTGTTCCGGCGTTTGCTCTTCCGGGGGCGTCGAGATCGCCGCGATGGTCGCGGCATCCAGGTGGGGGACCGGCTGCTCGCCGAGGTCGCGGCGTATCAGCCGGTGGCCGGGCCGGCTCGCCATCCACTGTTCGACGAACGCGTCAGCCATCGCCGAGGAACGCGAGTCCGCGCCGAAAATGCCGCTGTTGATCTGCAGTAACGTGCTCATGATGTGGGTCTCTCCTGTCCGTTTTTCATACTCCCATTATCCATCTACCAATCGAATTAAAAAGCGCATATATTGGCTTATATCAATCGTATTTTTCGATATACAAATGGACACACCAGCGCCACGGGTCTCCCTCGAACAATGGAGAATGCTGCAGGCCGTGGTCGACCACGGCGGCTTCGCGCGTGCCGCGGAGGCCCTGCACAAGAGCCAGTCCAGTGTTTCCTACGGGGTCAGAAAACTGCAGGAACAGCTCGGTGTCCGCGCACTGGAGATTCGCGGGCGCAAGGCCCACCTGACCGAGGCCGGACAGTTGCTGGTGCGGCGCGCCCGCAATCTCCTCGAGGAGGCGACCGCGGTGGAACGGGTCGCCGAGTCCCTGCGCCAGGGCACGGAGGCGGAGATCGCGCTTGCCGTGGAGGTCATTTTCCCCCGCAGGCTGGTGCTCGAGGGCCTCGCGCGCTTCTCCAGGGACTGCCCGGAAACACGCGTGGAACTCATCGAATCAGTGCTTTCCGGAACCGTGGAAGCGCTGCAGGACGGGGTTGCCGACCTCGCCGTGACCAGCACGGTGCCGGCCGGTTTCCTGGGTGATCCCCTGCTGCAGGTGGCGTTCGACTGCGTGGCCCATCCCGATCATCCCCTGCACCAACTGGGTCGACCGCTGACGCTCCAGGACCTCGCCGCACACCGCCAGATCGTGATCCGCGACTCGGGCAGCACACGGCGCATCGACGCCGGCTGGCTGGGCGCCGAGCAGCGCTGGACGGTGAGCCACGTCACCACCTCCATCGCGGCAGTCGCCAACGGCATGGGGTTCGCGTGGCTGCCGCGGGAACGGGTCAGGGAGGAATCGGTGCAGGACTGCCTGGCGCCGCTGCCCCTTGCCGCCGGCGCCACCCGCAGCGTGCAACTGTACCTGGCTTTTGCCGATCCCGACCGCGCCGGACCGGCGACCCGCCGACTGGCGGAGATTCTCCGCGACTGCGCGGGTTGTGCGCGGGACTGAGAACGCCTCAGTCGTCCTCGACCACCATCTCGATCTGGTTGAGGACCTTGTCGAGGCCGTAATGGCGGATGCCCGCCTGGAAGGTTTTCTGCCCGGCGTACACGAACGATGTGCCGAGCACCTTGAGATCGTAGATGCGCCATTCGCCGTTGGGCATCTGGTGGAAATAGACATCCACCGGCAGGGTCTTCAGGCGCGAATCCACTTTCAGGTGAACGCGGGCGTCACCCCCTTCGTTGCGGTCCACCCGGGTGCGGAACACGCGGATGCGCTGGCGGTTGTACTTGGAAATCGCCTTGATATAGCGCTTGCGGAAACTCTGGCGCACCTTCGCCATCGCCTGCAGGGTCAGCCCCTGTTCCTCGAGAATCTTCCAATGCTCACCGAAGATCTCGCGGCTGATGGCCTCCATGTCGAGGTAGGCTGAAAAATGCTGGTCCACCAGCTCGCCAATCATTTCCTCGCGCACGTCCTCCGGCTTGCCGTGAACCTGCTCGAGTCGCGCGGTGAAGGTGTCGATGATATCGGTGACGATGTGGTGCGGCATGACCGGGTGCTCGGCGCTTGCCTTCAACGCCTTGAAGTCGCTGGCCTGCTTGCCGCCGTCCGCCGCGAATACCGTCCCCGCGACGGGCGCACAGCAGAGCAACGCGACCACGAGCGTTGCACGCACCGCCGCCCGCGTGTTCATGCGGTTGACCTCAGCGATTCGAGAGGCACTTGTCGACAATGAACGCGCATTGCTCGCCCTCGGTGAAATAGCCACCGGATCGTCCGGTGTAGGTCACCTTGGCAACCCGCCCGTTGCGGATCACGAAGTTCGCGTGGCAATAGCGGCGCATGGTCGCCGTCGCGCCACCGCCCACGCCCTGCTGGCCGCCACCGCCGACGTAGCCGCGGGTGTCACCGCCGCCCTCGTAGGTGGCGAACTCCACTCCGTCGACCATCTCCGTGCGGTTCGGCACACCGGCGCAGGAATACAGGTCGATCTTCGACATGCCGATCATTTCGTTCTGGGCCCGCTCGGCGCGGTTGGACCGCATCAGGGTGCAGGAAGCGCACAGGGATACCACGCTCAGTACGATGACTGCCCGGGCCAGCGGACCAGGTAACGGGTGCAGCATGTGGTTCTCCTCGAAAAAACAGGTACGGACGTCTTGCCGATTACCAGTATATGAATGAATGTCGAAACGAGTAAATCATGCCGGGTCGCGCCTAAACTGAAGGGAATGGTTCCCTGATCCGGATATCGACACGGACTTCACATGCCCAGCGCCATGCCACAATCCGGCCCCGCGTTCCGGACACGGGAAGTGACCAAGGTCTACGGTTCCGGGCCCGCGGCGGTGCACGCCCTGCGCGGCGTGGACGTCGAGTTCCCAGCCGGCGAACTCGTCGTGCTGCTGGGCCCGTCGGGAAGCGGCAAGTCGACCCTGCTGAACATCCTCGGCGGACTCGACCGCGCCAGCGGCGGCGTGGTGAATTTCTTCGACGAAGAGCTGACCGCCATGAATGACCGGCAGCTCACCCGCTACCGCCGCCACCACGTCGGTTTCGTGTTCCAGTTCTATAACCTGATGCCCGGTCTCACCGCGCGGGAAAACGTGGAACTCGTCACCGAGATCGCCGATGATCCGCTGGACGCATCGCAGGCACTGGAGCTGGTGGGGCTCGACTCACGTGCCTGGCACTTTCCCGCCGAACTGTCCGGCGGCGAGCAGCAACGGGTCGCCATCGCACAGGCCATCGCGAAGCGGCCCACGGTCCTGTTCTGTGACGAACCCACCGGCGCCCTCGACAGCCAGACCGGGCGCGCGGTGCTGCGCGTGCTGCAGGACGTCAACGAGGAACTCGGCGCCACCGTGATCATCATCACCCACGCCGCGGCCACTGCGGCGATGGCGGACCGCGTCATTCATTTCTCGGACGGTCGCATTCGTGACGTCGTGCGCAATCCCTCGAAACGGTCGGCCGAGGAAATCGAATGGTGAAGGCAACACACCGCCGCCTGCCGATGAGTCCCCTGGACCGCAAGCTGCTCAGGGACCTGTGGCGGATGAAGGGGCAGGCGACCGCGGTGGGCATGGTGATCGCACTCGGTGTGCTGATGCTGGTCATGGACCAGGGCCTGGTCAATTCCCTCGAGGAAACCAAGCGCGCCTACTACGAACGCTACCGCCTGGCTGAAGTGTTCGCGCCCCTGAAGCGGGCGCCGCAACACCTGTTGCGCGACCTGTCCGAAGTTCCGGGAGTCGCCATGGCGGAGGGTCGTGTCAGTGGCGCCGCGCTGATCAACCTGCCGCAAAACCCGGTGCCGGTGCGCGCCCAGGCCGTATCGCTGCCGGACTTCGGCCCACCCCACCTCAATGACGTCTACCTCGCGGAGGGGCGCCGCATCGATCCCTCCCACGAAGACGAGATCCTGCTCCTTGAGGGTTTCGCCCGTGCGCACGGGCTGCGACCCGGCGACGAACTGTCGGCGACCATGAACGGTGCGCGGCGCACTTTCCGCATCGCGGGCCTCGCCCAGTCCCCGGAGTTCCTGTACTCCGCACCGCCCGGAGAGATGATGCCCGACGATGCGCGCTTCGCGGTGATCTGGATGAGCGAGACAGCGCTGGCCGCGGCCTACGACCTGGAAGGCGCCTTCAACGAGGCGCTGCTGGGGCTCTCGAGAAGCGCCGCCCTGCCCGCCGTGCTGGATGCGGTCGACCGCCTGCTCGCCCCCTATGGCGGGGCCGGCGCCTACGGTCTTTCCGACCACGTGTCGAACCGTTTCATCGAGGAGGAGATCAACGGGCTGCGGGTGACCAGCCGCGTGGTTCCCCCGGTGTTTCTCGCGGTTGCGGCGTTCCTTCTCAACATCGTCATCTCGCGCATGATCCAGGCCGAGCGCGAACAGATCGGGCTGCTCAAGGCCTACGGTTATTCCAGTGGCGAGGTGGGAGGTCACTATGTTCGGTTCATCCTGGTCGTCGCCATCGGCGGCGCAGTGGCCGGATGCCTACTCGGCATACTCGCGGGTCGCGCCCTGACCGGCGTGTACCAGATCTATTACAAGTTTCCGTTTCTCGTGTTCCAGCTGGATCCGGCTTCCTTCATCATCGCGTTCTCCGCCAGCGTGCTGGCCGCGTCAGCCGGCGGGATCTTCGTGCTGCGCAAGGTGTTCGACCTGACCCCGGCAGAAGCCATGCGTCCCCCCACGCCCCCGGATTACAGCCGTGCCGCGCGGCTCGGGAAAACCCTGGCCACACGCCTCGACCAGCCCAGCCGCATGGTGCTGCGCCGCCTGCTGCGGCAGCCGGGACGCGCCGCCACCGCGATCCTGTCCATCGCCGCCGGCATGGGACTGTCGGTGGCGATGCTCGGTGTCATGGGCGGTTTCGATGAAGCGGTCGACCTGAATTTCAGCGTCGTGGATCGCAGCGACGTCAACGTGAGTTTCGTCGAACCCCTTTCGGACCAGGCCATACGCGAACTGCAGCGCATGAAGGGCGTCATGAGCGTGGAGCCCTATCGCAACGTGCCGGCGGTGCTCCGCAACGGCCACCGCAGCTACCGTGGCACGCTCAACGGCCTGGTCGCGGAACCGCGGCTGTTCCGGGTCGTCGATGTCGACATGCGGGAAATCCCGCCGCGCGAGGACGGCATCATCCTCGCAAGGCCACTCGCGGACATCCTCGACGTACGGCTCGGAGAAAGTGTCACCGTCGAGATTCGCGAGGGGCGTCGACCGACGTTGCGGGTGCCGGTGACCGGAATCGCCGAGACGCTGCTCGGCTCTCCCGCGTACCTCGAGATGAACGCCCTGAACCGCGAACTCAAGGAACCGTTCCGTGTCGGCGGCGCCTTCCTGCGCATCGACCAGGCCGAGGCCGGCACGCTGTACCGCACCCTCAAGGACATGCCGGCGGTCGCCGGCGTCACCCTGAAGCGGGATGCCCTGGTGGCGATCCGCAGGATGCTGGACACCGGGGCCGGCGCAATGCGCTACATCATGACGACCATCGCGGGGATCATCACCTTCGGCGTGATCTACAACAGCGCGCGGATCGCCTTCGCGGAGCGCGCCCGCGATCTCGCCAGCCTGCGCGCCATCGGCTTCACCCGTGGCGAGGCGTCCTTCGTGCTGCTCGGGGAACTCGCAATCATCACCCTGCTCGCGCTACCGGTTGGCGCCGTTTTCGGCTATTACCTTTCGCAGGCGATCGCGGCCGGGTTCAGCACCGACCTGTACCAGATTCCCGCCACCATCGGTCCGCGCAGTTTCGGTAATGCCGCGCTCGCCGTGCTTGCCGCGGCGGCCATCTCCGGCTGGCTGGTGAAACGCGATATCGACCGCATCGACATCGTGGCAACCCTGAAAACGAGAGAGTGAGCACGGACGTGGCCAACAGATCATCACGCACATGGATGACGCTCGGAATCGCCGCCCTGCTCGGCATGGTGCTGGCCTACGCGTTCTGGCCGCGCGCGGTGATGGTGGACATCGGCGCCGCCACCCGGGGCCCGATGACGGTGACCATCGACGAGGTCGCGCGCACGCGGGTGCGCGACGCCTACGTGGTGTCGGCACCCGTGTCGGGACGCCTGCTGCGCGTCGAAGTCGAATCCGGGGATCCCGTCGAGGGCGGCGACACGACCATCGCCCGCATGTTGCCGCTGCCGCCATCGGCGCTGGATATCCGCACCCGCGAGCAGGCGCGGGCAGCAGTGAGCGCCGCGCAAGCCGGCGTGCGTCTTGCCCGCGCGGACCTCAACAAGGCCCTGGCCGACGAGGAACTGGCGTCAGCGGAACTCGAGCGCGCCAGCGCACTGCGCAGGAGCGACAATCTGTCCCAGTCGGAGCTGGACCGCGTGCAACGCGCCTGGCGTCTGGCCCGGGCCGCGCTCGACACATCCCGCGCGGCGATCTCCATGCGCGAGGCAGAACTCGCCAGCGCGCGGGCGCGCCTCATCAGTTTCAGCGAGCGACCACTGCCAACACCGGACGCCCTGCCGGGCGAGGATGCCATCCCGCTGAAGGCCCCGGTGTCCGGGCGCGTGCTGCGCATCATGCAGGAAAGCGAGACCACCCTCGCCGCCGGCACCCCGATCATGGAAATCGGCGACGTGTCGCGGGACCTGGAGATCGTCGCCGAACTGCTTTCCGGCGACGCGGTGCAGGTACCACCCGGCGCACGCGTGGTGATTCGCAAGTGGGGCGGTCCGCATGCGCTGGGCGGCGTGGTCGAGCGGGTGGAGCCGTGGGGCTTCACCAAGTTCTCGGCGCTGGGTGTTGAAGAGCAACGCGTGAACGCCATCATCCGTTTCACCGACCCGCTGGAGCGCCGCGAGAAACTCGGCCACGGCTTTCGCGTCGAGACCCGGATCGTGACCTGGGAAGCGGAGAACGTGCTGACGGTTCCCTCCAGCGCCCTGTTCCGTCATGCATCGGGATGGGCGGTGTTCGCGGTGGAGGGTGGCCGGGCCCGTATCCGCGCGGTGGAAATCGGACACAGCAACGGAACCCAGGCACAGGTGCTGGCCGGCCTGGAGACCGGCGAAGAAATCATTCTTTATCCGGGCCCGGGCATCACCGACGGCATCCGCGTGGCCCGGCGCAAGGTCGAACCCGGTGGTGCCTCCGGCAGCTGATGCCCCCCCCTTTCCCGCCAACCCGTCGCGGCATCCCGTGCTTGGAATCCAGGGCCGAACCAGATATAATTTCCGACTTAAATTTTTTCACCTTTTTATAAAATTAACCGAGGATTTGATATGATGCCTTCGAGAACCCGACTGTCTTCCGCGATCGCCCTGGCAACCCTGGGCGCCGCCCTCGCCCTGCCGGTACAGTCCGCCGAAACACCCGCAGCCAGCATCCCGCAAGCCGGGGACATCATTCCCGGGCGCTACATCGTGGTGCTCAAGGACGCTGAGGTCATCCGCCAGGCGCTCGGCATCGCCGATGGCGGTGATCCGGAAGCACTCGCGGCAGCCGTGGTGGCCAGCCTGTCCGGGCAACTGCAGGGCAAGGTCGACTTTCTCTACGGACATGCGCTGCTGGGCTTTGCCGGTAACCTGACCGAAGCCGACGCGCAGCTGCTGCGCACCCATCCCCTCGTGAACTACGTCGAGGCGGACCAGGTGGTCGGCATCAATGCGACCCAGTCCAACGCGACCTGGGGGCTCGATCGCATCGACCAGCGCGGCGCAACGCTGGACTCACAGTACGTTTATGGCGCGACCGGCGCCGGCGTACACGCCTACATCATCGATACCGGCATCAATTCCGAACACGAGGAATTCGCCGGGCGGGTCGGTAACGGTGCCGACATTTCCGGCAGTTCCGGGTTCGGCGGTGGCGGCGGCGGATTGTTCGGCGGTGGCGGCGGCAGCGGTGGTGGCCTGTTCGGTGGCGGCGGTGGACTGTTCGGTGGCGGCGAGGAGGAAGCTCCGCCCGAGCAGGCGGAAGAACCTTCCGCGCCTGACTGCAACGGCCACGGCACCCACGTCGCGGGCACCGTCGGCGGCAGCCAGTATGGCGTCGCCAAGGCCGTGACCCTGCACGGCATCCGCGTACTCGGCTGCGCCGGGGCCGGTTCCGGGTCGGCGACCATCGATGGGATCGACTGGGTGATCGAGAACCACGTGAAACCGGCAGTGATCAACATGAGCCTCGGCGGCGGTGCCAGTCGCGCCACCGACGAGGCCACCGCCAACGCGGTACGCGCAGGGATCTTCACCGTGGTCGCGGCAGGCAACGACGACAAGGACGCATGCTCCGATTCGCCGGCACGCGAACCCGTGGCGTTCACCGTCGGCTCCACCGACCGCGGCGACGATCGCTCGTCGTTCTCCAACTGGGGGAGCTGTCTGGACATCTTCGCCCCGGGCGGTGACATCACCTCGGCCAGCCACTCCAGCAACTCGGGGACCGCGACCATGAGCGGCACGTCCATGGCCGCGCCCCACGTGGCCGGCGCCGGCGCGCTGTACCTGCAGGGCAACCCGGGCGCGGCCCCGGCCACGGTCGGCAACGCACTCGTCAACCGTTCGACCCAGGGTGCGGTTACTGACCCCAAGGAGTCGGTCAACCGCCTGCTCTACTCGCGCTAGGTCGCTGTAAATTGGAGAAATGCCGGCCGCGGCAAGGGCCCGGCCGGCATGACTTTCCGACCCCCGCCCGCGTTCAGCACGCGCAGGGCCGGGTGTTCGTTTCCCCCCGCCTCTGCGCTCCCGAAACCGGCATCCCCCGCCGCTCAAAAATAACGCGTATACTATAATCATACGTTTCGTATTTTCGTGTTTCATTACTCATTTTTACGCGAACCTGGAGAAGAGGCGCCGTGGGAAGCCTTTTGGCAAAACCGGATACAAATGATGCGTCGCCGCAGGCGGTGCTGCGATCCCTTTCCAGCTACGCGACCTGCGTGCAGAAGTCGGAGGAGGTGTCCTGGAACCTCGACGAGGCGGTGCGTGGCATTCACCTCGATTTCGACCGCGAATTCCTCCCCGAAGCGATGGCCCAGACACGCAAACTCGAGTTCCTGACCGAAGCGGAGCGGCGCCGCCTCAACCAGGTGCAGGCGCACTCCTACGCGCACCTGTTCCAGTTCGTCGAAGACATCATCATCGCGCAGATACTCATCCAGGCCAGGCATCACGTGCACACGGATCACGCCGCCCTGCGCGCCCTGCTGCGCTTCTGCGAGGAGGAGGTCAAGCACCAGCAACTGTTCGCCGCATTCAAGAGCGTGTTCGTGGAAGAATTCCCGGTACCCTGCGGCAGCGTCGAGGACGCCGGCACGCTGGCGGACCAACTGTCCGAATGCAACGACCTCGCCATCATGCTGATGATCAGCATGCTGGAGTGGATCACCCAGAAGCATTACATGTCGTGCTTTCGCGACGACAACGAGCAACTCGATCGCGGCTACTCCCGCCTGTTCGAACTGCACTGGGCCGAGGAAGCCCAGCATGCGCGACTCGATTCACTGGAGATCGACCGCATTGCCCGAAACTCCCGGCGGGCCGATATCGAACGTGGAGTGGAAGGGTTCCTGAAACTCTGCGACCTGCTGGACGAGGTGCTGCAGGACCAGGCCTGGCTGGACCTGGAGACCCTGGAAAAACTGCTTGGCAGGTCTCTCGATACGAAACAGCGCAAGGCTGTGCTCGAAACCCGCTTCAGGAGTTATCGCTGGATGTTCATCGGCTGCGGACTGGAGCACCCCGTTTTCCGCCGC